>CP020563.1:300000-600000 GCA_002082585.1 Kitasatospora albolonga | reverse complement strand
CCTCCCACAGCCTGCTGGAGGTCCCGGCCAGGGCGGGGGCCCGGAGCCTCGGCGTACTCGTCGAACCCTCCGAGCACGGCGCGGCGGTCCCCCAGTGCATCGCCGATCTCCTGCGGGGGCTCCAGCGCTCCTGGTATCCGGGGCAGGAGGCGATGCAGATCCGTTCCAGGAGCCAGGACTTCAACGCCGACGCCGAGGACGGGGCGGCGCCCGTCTCCGGCTTCGTACCCGTGTCGGCGCCGCCCCTGCCCGCCGACGGAACCGCGGAGATGCGGCGGATCTGGCTGGAGAGCTGGCGCGAGCACCGTGAGGCGCTGCACGCCGTGGTCCGGGCGGTGGTCCGGGAAGATCCGAGTGTGACCCTGGTGGCGGGCGGGGAGCACGACGACTTCCTGTGGCAGGCACTGCACGGGGCCGTCGACCGGCTCGTCCTGGCCGACGACCGGGTCACGCCCCAGGCGGCCACCGAACGGGTCGCCACCGCCCTCCGGACACGGGCCGCCGAGGGTGCCCGGGTCCATGTGGCCCATCCCCGCCTCCACGACACCGACGCCGTGAAGTCCTTCGCCACCCTCGCGAGCTCGAACCGACCGGGCCTCGTCGTCCGGCGCACCGCAGCCCCGGCCCGGGTGGTCATCGCCGACGACACGGTCCAGATCGGCAGCTTCGCACCCCTGGGCCATACCCGGTCCCCTGCCGCGGGCAGGCCGGAGGCCGGAGGGCACCTGGGAATCCGGGTGCAGAGCGGCGCCTTCGCCACCGAGGTCGCCACCCTGCTCGGCGTGGCGCAGACCCCGGACCAGGCACCCCCGACCGGCCGCCCCGGACCGGGCCTCGCACCCGTCGCGGCCCGGACGGGGGCCGTCACCATGGCCTGCGGAGCGCTGGTACGGGTCAGACAGGCACCCGGCACCCGGTACGGCGAGGTCCTCACCGAGGTGATGTCCGCGCTGGACGACCCCTGGACGCTCCTGGAGGTCTGGCAGGACCAGGGGATTCCCGTGACCGACATACGGCGCGGCGCCGCGACCCTGCTTCGGCTGGGGGACCGGATTCCCGGCGCACAGCGCGACCGCTGGGCGGGGTGGCTGGTCGGCGACGCCTGGGGGCGCCACCGCTTCGTGGAGGCATCCCTCATCGGCCGTCTCCTGCCCGCCGACGGCGACGGGCTGACGTCCCATCTGTGCGTCGCCGCCGTCCCCGTCGAGCTGGGGCCGCTGGGCGCCGGACTGGGGGACGCGGTGAGCACCCTGGAGAGCGACCACGCGAACGCCGTGGGCGCGGTCGGCGGCCTGGCGGAGGTCCTGTTCTGGAACGGGCGCGAGGGCGAAGTGGTGGTGGAGGCGGTCGGTGACACCCTTCCCCGCGTCTGGCGGGAGTTCGCCGAGAGCGCCGTCGTACACGCCCGGGGGACCAGGCACGCCCTGCCCCTGGACCTCTTCGAGACCCAGCTGAGCAGCGCGCCGTCCGAAGCGGAGGTCGAGGCGCGGTGGGAGGCCGTCGCCGAGCTCTCGGACCAGATCCGGCGCCGACGGCAGCGGTTCAGCTTCAACTCGGGACTGGCCATCCACGACGGCCTGTTCGGCGCCGACGGGCTGCTCACCCAGGTGGAGCGGGCCGCGCGCGGGGATGTGCTGGTCCGGACGGAGATCGCCCCCCGGTTCCACCTCGACCTCCAGGAGCACATGGACCGGCTGGTGTCCGACGCGGGGGAGCAGCCGGTCGAATGGCGCAAGCAGCGCCCGTACTTCCGGCGCATCGAGGGTCTCGTACTGGAGGCGAGGAGGCTCACGTACCACGAGGAGAACCGGGACGGCACCGCCCCCGGGATCGAACGCGGCTGGCGCGAATTCGCCGCCGCCACCGCGCTCCACTGGAACGCCCTGTCCAGCGAGGCGGAAGCCCTTCCCCACCCCTACCGCCATCCCCTGTCGGCGGTCCTGCACCGGCTGGGACCGCTCGCCCAGTGGTCGAGGGAGCACCGGTGACCGACGCGATGGACGAGATCCTGCGCGTATGGCCGGAGCGCTTCCGGTTCCGCAGGCTGGTGACCGCCCTGCACGACGAGGAGAACCCGCAGGAGGTCGACGCCGTCGACGCCGTACTCAGCGGACTGGCCAACGACGACGACGAGCAGAGCGTCTTCCTGAGCCTGCTGGAGACGGGTGACTTCGGCATGGCCGACCACCTGCTGGAGGAGTCCCCGGCGACGCGCCGGATCAGGACCCTGCGGCGCAGGCTCCTGAAGAACCGCCGGTCGGAGGCGCTCCAGGACATGCAGCGCAAGGCGAGCGAACTCGCGCAGCAGGCGAACGACGCGGGCTTCCCGGTTCCGGCGGGCCTGGAGCGGTCCCTGCTGGCCGAGATGTGCCGCCGTTCCCTTCCCGAGGCGCGCCGGCATCTGGGCGGGATCGAGGAGAACCTGCTCCTCGCGGTCGAGGCGGGGCGGCAGGAACTGTACGCCCGAGTCCCGCAGGAACGGCGGGAGACGCCCTGGAACGACCGGCTCGACTCCCTGGTCCAGGCGGGGTTCCTGCGCGCCGCCGCCCGGATGATCGAACAGGGGGCGGAGGACGAAGGCCCGGAGGCGGTCCCCCCGCTGCCCTACTGGGCCTGGGCGGACACCACCCCGGCCCAGGTGCTGGACTGGCACCTCGACCCCAGCAGGCGCTGGCCGAACACCTTCAGGGCCTGGCTGGACATCGACGACACGGCCAAGGCACTGATCCGGGCCTTCTCCGGCCTTCCCACCGGGGGACACGACATCGCCGCGGAATTCGTCCAGGCCCTGGACGGCTTCCTCCACCCCGAACCCCAGTGGAACGGGAAGCTCGATCCGGTCGGCGGCGAATTCCTGACCGTCCTCCCCTCGGTCTTCGCCTCCCCGCAGCTCCGCCGCTTCCGCCCCCAGGGCTCGGTCGACCTCTTCGTCGGAGGCTCCGGGACCCGGCACCCCGAGGAACTCCCGGGGCTCCGCCCGTTCGTCGCGGTGGGCCCCGACATGGTGCGGCGGACCGGTCGCGGCCGGGTCGCGGTGCTCGACCTGCGCTCGCTGCTGCAACTGGTCAACCTGCGGACCGGACGGACCGCCGCGCTGCTGCGCATCCTGGGACCGCAGTGGCCGCTGTCGGCCTTCGTGGGCGAGACGCCCGAGCAACTGGACGAGTACCTCGGAGCGGGCGAAGCGACCCGCTGGACGATGCTCCGCTGGATCGTGGACCTCACCGGTCTCGGCGGGGCGACCGTCGCCGACGCGGTGGCGTACGAGGCGGGGCCGGACCCGGAGCTGCTCCAGCTCTTCCTCAGGGCCCTCGCCCGGAGCCAGGAGCACGCGCGGACCGGCTCCCGGCCGTGGCTCGCGGACTGGCGGCACGACCGGGAGTTCGCCGCGTCGGTCGAGCGTGCGGTGCTGCGCCCCCTGGAACCGGTGCCGGTCGCCCGCATCGCCTTCTGGGGCGCGCTGGCGGCAGCGGCGTCCTCCGGGCCAGAGGCGGGGGGACCCGAGGGCGAGGTGACCGTCTCCGCCGTGCTGTCAACGGTGCGGCGGATCGCGGCGGAGGCCCGGCCGGACAGTCAGGACGGGGCTTCCGAGGGCCTTCCGAATGTTCCGGGTGCTCCGGGTGCTCCGGGTCTTCCGGATGTTCCGGATCTTCCGGACGAAGAGGAGCTGAGGGGCGGTCTGGCGCAGCTCGCCCGGCTGCGCCTGACCGCCGACGCGTCCACGGAGCGGGTGCGGTTCATCCCCTGCGGCGTCCTGCTCGTGCTCGGCGCGGCAGCCGGGGAGCGACTTGTCGACACCCTCGCCGAGTGGCGGGCCCGCCCCGAGGAGAGCGGCTCCGGCGCCGAGCGGACGCGGCGGGCCTGGGAGTGGAACCTGCGGCGGCACGCGCTCAGCCCCGACTACGAGGACGTCACCGCCCTGCTGGAGGAGAACGGGGACATCGACCCCGCCGACCCCCGGTGGCTCCGGCTCACGGAGCAGACGGACGACCTCCTGGCGGGCGCCCCGCAGATCGACGGGGAGACCGACCTCGCTCCGCTGCTCCGCGCCCTGGGAGCGAAGTGGGAGAGCGCCCATCCGGACTGGACGATGACCATCCGCACCCCGCCGGCCGCGGTCGCCCGGGTCAGCGCACGCGCCGCCCAGGTCCTGCTGTACGAGCTGCTCGCGAACGCGGCGGACGCGCTGGACGGGTCCGGCACCGGCACCGTGTCCGTCTCGGTCGAGCCGCAGGGCGAGGACGACTGGCTCGTCGACGTGCTGGACAGCGGCCCCGGTATCGGCTTCCCGGAAGGGCGTGAGCACCTCGTCTTCCGCGACCGGAAGTCGACACGCGGCGAGGGCCGGGGGCGGGGGCTCTTCCGCGCCCGGCAGATCGCCCTGAGGGTGGAGGGCGATCTCACCCTCCACGCCCGTGCCGACAGCCATCCGGTCCTGAAGGGCGCACACTTCCGTTTGGTCCTGCCCATGGCCTGACGCCACGACCCGGAGAGCTGTACGGCCCCGAGTCCGTCCCGGGGCCGTACGAGCTTACGAGCCCCGGGGCCGTACGAGCAGGGACCCCGGCGTCAGGTCCGGTGCAGGGCCGTGGCCTCCGGCCCGGACGAGGAGGGTGGGGGCCATGAGGGCTGCGAGGACGCTCTCGACGGCTTCCACCCGGCTGCCCAGGAGGATCGCCGCCCGCTCCCCGTGCCGCAGACCGAGGTTGACGAGATGTCCCGCCAACCGGCCGGTCCGCAGCTCCAGTTCGCTGTAGGTCACCCGGGAACGGCTGTCCTGGAAGGCGGTCCTGGTGCCGAGGCGCCGGGCGTGCTCCCGGAGCAGGTCGGGCAGCGGACGGAGGGCGGTCACGTGCGCTGTCACCGGTATCAACGCTTCCTCTGGGCGCGGGAGTTGCCGTGATCACGATAGAGGAACGGTGCGCCCGGTGATCGCCTTCACCCTCTCCGGCACCCCTCCAGTCGGTCAGGCCGGTCCCGCGCGCCCTGGGGGAGCTGGTGCTTCACCCAGTCCCCACGGTTCCCTCGGAATTCCTGGGCAAATAGCGATAAAATTGCTTATAAGCCGCGAGGTATGCGTGCCCGGCCTCCGGCCGGGACAGTCATGCCCCAGTCGAAGAGGAGCCGCGCAGATGTCCGCCACCACGGAGCACCGCCCCCATTCCGACCACGCCCACCGGCACGCTCCGGGGTGCGGACACGTCGCGATCCCGCACGAGGACCACGTCGACTACGTCCATGACGACCATCTGCACCGTGTGCACGGTGACCATGTGGACGAGTGCGTGAAGTCCGGCCACGCGGTCCACGAGGGCCACGACCACCAGCACGGCCAGGACTGCGGCCATGTCGCCGTCCCGCACGGCGACCACGTGGACTACGTCCACGACGGCCACCGGCACTCCGAGCACGACGGGCACTGGGACGACCACTGATCGCTGACCTGTGGCCTGCCGGGGGAGGGTGGGAGCGGGGGCTGGGGCGGTAGGAGGGATGAACGTTTCTTCCCGGGTTGACCAGTCGGTCCCGGGTTGACTAGTCGGCGGGAGCGCCCCAGCGGCGGGAGGAGGGGTGTTCCCGCGGGCTGTTCGGACCTTCGTCCGGCGAGGTGCGGGCCGTGGCCCAGATGGCCTCGATCCCGAGCGGGCGGTAGCCGTCCTCCGGCGCCCAGGCCGATGCGCTGGAACGTTCCTGCGTGTGAGCGTGTACCAGGGGTGCGGGCGGTGTCCTGCTCTCGATGCCTCCAAGGCGTCGTTCGAAGTCGGCCTGCAACCGGTTCATGGTGTCGAGAAAGTCCTCGAGCGGAATGCTTCCTTCGTACATCTGCTCCTCGTTTCCTGCGCTATCGCACCCCGCACAACGATCTTTCCCGCCGGGGGGAATGCGGCATTCGGGTGACCCGTAAGGGAACATGCGACTGCTTGGCCGGGACTGTGCCGTCGCCTCGTCCGGGACTGTGCCGTCGCCGCGGTGGCCGTGCGGTGGCCGTCCGTACCGTTTGCGGAGCGAGAGGCGTCGGGTTTGAGTGGGTGGGTCCCTCCCGTCGCTCATCAGGAGCTGGCATGTCGATGGCATTCGGTTCTCCCTCCGGTTCGCCCGACCCGTTCAGCGAGCTGCTGAATCGTTTCTTCGGTATGTCGCCCGCCTCATCGCCCCCGGCCGTGCAGCGGGTACCCATCGGCCGGCTCCTCACGGAGCCCGCACGCGAGCTCCTGGACGCCGCCGCCCGCAGAGCGGTCGAGGACGGTACGTCCGACCTCGATACGGAGCACCTCCTGTGGGCCGCGACCCAGGTCGAGCCCACCCGCAGACTGCTCGCCCGGGCCGGGGTCGATCCCGTGAAGCTCGGGGAGAGGATCGCCGAGGTGCTGCCCCGGGAGTCCGAGGAGCCGTCCTCCGAACCCGGTCTCACCCCCGCCGCCAAGCGGACCCTCGCCCTCGCCCACGCCAGGTCGCAGGCGGCCGAGGTCTCCTACATCGGGCCCGAGCACATCCTCGGGGCCCTCCTCAAGGACGCCGACTCCGGCGCCTCCCGGTTCCTGCGCGCCCAGGACCTGGACGTCTCCGAGCTGCGTGGCATGGCCGATCAGGCGGTACGCGGGCAGGGCAACGCCCCCGGCTCCGCGAAGCAGCAGCCGGCCACGACCCTGGACGAGTTCGGCCGGGACCTGACCGAGGAGGCCCGGGCGGGCAGGCTGGACCCCGTGGTCGGCCGGGCCGAGGAGATCGAGCAGACCATCGAGATCCTGTCGCGGCGCTCCAAGAACAACCCCGTGCTCATCGGTGAGCCCGGCGTCGGGAAGACCGCCATCGTGGAGGGGCTCGCCCAGCGCATCGTCGGGGGCGAGGTCCCCGACACGCTGAAGGACAAGCGGGTCGTCTCGCTGGACCTGTCCGGCATGGTGGCCGGGGCCCAGTACCGCGGCCAGTTCGAGGAACGGCTGAAGAAGGTCATCGAGGACGTCCAGCAGGCCGAGGGCGAGATCATCCTCTTCATCGACGAACTCCACACCGTCGTCGGCGCGGGTGCGACCGGCGAGGGCTCGATGGACGCGGGCAACATGCTCAAGCCCGCCCTCGCCCGCGGCGAGCTCCATGTGGTCGGCGCGACGACGATCGACGAGTACCGCAAGCACATCGAGAAGGACGCCGCCCTGGAGCGCCGCTTCCAGCCCGTCCTGATCCCGGAGCCCACCGTCGAGGAGACCGTACAGATCCTCGAAGGGCTGCGGGACGCGTACGAGGCCCACCACCAGGTCCGCTTCGCCGACGGGGCCCTGACGGCGGCGGCCGAGCTGTCCGACCGCTACATCTCCGACCGCTTCCTGCCCGACAAGGCCATCGACCTGATGGACCAGGCCGGTGCCCGCGTACGGCTGCGCAGCGCGAACCGCTCCACCGAGGTCGTCAGCCGGGAGGACCGCCTCGCGAAGCTGCGCCGGGAGAAGGACCAGGCCGCGGCGGCCGAGGAGTTCGAGCGGGCCAAGGAGCTCAAGGAGCAGATCGCCGAGGTGGAGGGCGAGCTCGCGGGCATCGAGGAACGCCGTGAGGGCGTCGTCTCCGTGACGGCCGCCGACATCGCCGGAATCGTCTCCCGCCGCACGGGCATCCCGGTCGCCCAGCTCACCGCGGGCGAGAAGGAGAAACTCCTCAAGCTGGAGGAGGAGATGCACGCCCGGATCGTCGGCCAGGACGAGGCCGTCACCGCCGTCTCCGAAGCCGTACGCCGCAACCGCGCGGGCATGGGCGACCCGGACCGGCCCGTCGGCTCGTTCCTCTTCCTCGGGCCCACCGGCGTGGGCAAGACCGAGCTGGCCAAGACCCTGGCCGAGCTGCTGTTCGGCGACGACGACCGGATGATCCGGTTCGACATGAGCGAGTTCCAGGAGAAGCACACGGTCGCCCGGCTCGTCGGCGCCCCGCCCGGATACGTCGGGTACGAGGAGGCCGGCCAGCTGACGGAGAAGGTGCGGCGCCGCCCGTACAGCGTGGTGCTCTTCGACGAGGTGGAGAAGGCGCACCCCGACGTCTTCAACACGCTGCTCCAGATCCTCGACGACGGCCGGCTCACGGACGGCCAGGGCCGCACGGTCGACTTCCGCCACTGCGTCGTCATCATGACGTCCAACATCGGCGCCCACCGCATCCTCGCCCACGAGGGCGACGCCGCCGAGCTCAAGGACGAGCTGATGGAGGATCTGCGGGGCCGGTTCCTGCCCGAGTTCCTCAACCGCATCGACGACATCATCGTCTTCCACAGCCTCACCGAGGACGACCTGTCCGAGATCGTCGACCACCTGCTGGACCGCAGCAAGCGCCGCGTCCACGCGCAGGGGCTGACGCTGGAGGTCACCGACGCGGCGAAGAAGCTCCTCGTGGCCCACGGCTACCAGCCGGCGTTCGGGGCCCGTCCGCTGCGCCGCACGATCCAGACGGAACTGGACAACCGCGTCGCCTCCCTGCTCCTCGGCGGCGAGGCCGAGCCCGGCGACACGATCGTCGCCGATGTGAAGGACGACTCCCTCCACTGCACGATCCGCACGAACGGTACGGAAAAGGAGTAACCATGTCCCATCACCACCACAAGTCCAACGAAGAGGTCGAGGGCGACCCCGACACCGGCCACAGCCGCGGTATGCCCCGGCGCCCGGACGAGAGGAAGCTCGACGAGCGCCTGGAGAAGGACCGCGAGGAGGTACGCCGTCCTCCGGAGGAGGACTCCCGGGCCGACTAGGACCTGATTGCTCCGGTCCTGAGCGGCTTCAGCGTGCGGGGGCCGTCCGGCCGAGGGCGAACCGGGGGAGACCCGGTCCGCCCTCGACCAGGTCGGCGGCCAGGTCGCCGATGGCCGGGCCGAACTTGAACCCGTGCCCGGAGAAGCCCGCCAGCACGGTGACCGGCCCCTGCCGGTCGATGACGAAGTCCTCGTCGGGCGTGGTGGTGTAGAGGCAGGTCAGGGGGGTCGGCTCGGTGCCCGCCGCCCCGGGCAGCCACTCCTCGGCGTAGGCGCGGAGGCGTTCGGTGACCGCCGGGTCCGGCGTACGGTCGCGGTGGTCGGGGTCCACGACCGGCCCGACACCGTGCAGGCCGATCTTGACGCCGTCGACGCTGCCCAGCCCGTACACACCGCCCGGCAGCCGGAAACCGGCCCCCGGGTGGTGGATGAACGACGGCCACTCCAGCGCGTCCGGGACCGGGAAGTGCACCGGCTGCTCCTGGGTGACCCGCATCGGCGGCAGACCGCTCACCACGGCCGGCAGGAAACCGGGCGCCCACCCGCCCACGGCGACCACGACCGCGTCCGCCGTCAACGCCTCGTCGGCGTCCGTGAGTACGGTGACCCCGTCCCCGGTACGTCCGCAACGCCGGATCTCCGTCACGCGCACCCCGTGCCGTACCTCGGCGCCCCGCTGCCCGGCCGCCTTCAGCAGCGCGGACACGGCGTCGTCCGCGTGCACCCGGCCGGCGTCCGGGTGGTACAGCGCGGCCGTGTCGGCCCGGAGCCCCGGCCACCGGTCGGCCACCTCCCCGGGCGACAGCCGCCGCGCGGACCGGCCCGCCGCGCCGAGCACCTCGGCCAGCCGGTCCAGCGCCCGGGGCGAACCGTGGTCGACGGCCCCGGTGAGCGTCAGGACCGGCTGCCCGCTCTCCTCCTCCAGCCGCCGCCACAGGGGCAGCGCCCGGAGCGCCAGCTCCGTGTACGAGGGCTCCGCGTACGCCAGCCGGAAGATCCGGGAGGTGCCGTACGAGCTGCCCCGGTCGTGCCCCGGACCGAAACGTTCCAGCACGGTGACCCGGTGACCGCGCGCCGAGAGGCGCCAGGCGGCAGCCGCCCCCATCAGCCCGCCGCCGACGACGAGAACGCGAAGAGCCATGAGCGTGTTCCTTTCCTGTGCCGGACCGGGCGCCGGTAGCTGGACGGTACCGGCACAGGGCGAGGAGAAGACGCCTCAGGGGTCTCAGGGAGGCTTCGGCGGGGAAGCCCCCCTCACCATCCGCACCGCCACGGCCGCGCGGTGGCCGGCGGGGACCGCCACATCGGCCAGCAGCCAGCCGGCCGGGTCGGTCGGCACCGGCCCGGAGCCCACGTACTCGGCCGCCGGGTCCGCGCCCAGGCCGACGCCGGTCCCCTTCAGGTACGCCTCCTTCCTGGTCCATACGCGGGCGAAGGCGGCGGCACCCGGACCGGGGGCCAGCGCCGCGAGTTCGGCCGACTCGGCCGGGTGGAGGACATCGGCGGCCTCCGCGACGGTCTGCGGCGGGGGCACCGGCTCGACGTCCACGCCGACCGGGGTGGCGGCGACCGCGATCAGGCTCAGCCCCTCGCAGTGGGAGAGCGAGAAGTGCAGCCGCCCGTCCGGGAGCACCGGGCGCCCGTGCGGCTCCCCGCAGCAGGGGCAGGGGGCCCGGGCCACCGACACGGCCCGGGGGGCGATGCCCAGGTGTGCGGCGAGCAGGCGGCGCAGTCCCACGTGGGCGCACATGTAGGTGGCCCGGTCGCCGGGGCGGCGGAACTCCTCGGCGCGGGCGAGCTCGGCCGGGTCGAGGACGAGGGGGGCGTAGCGGGTGACGGTCTCCTGGTGGACGGCCGTGGTGACGAGCCACAGGTGCGGACGGGCCGGGGTGGGCGGGGGCTGCCGGGGCAGGGCCGACGTCAGGGGCGGGAGGGGATCGGGGAACAGGATGCCGCCCGCCGCGGAACCGGGGGGCCGGGTACCGTCCGCCGCGGAGCCGGACAGGGGGCCGGACGCCGTGGAGCCGGGGGGCCGGGTACCACCCGTCATGGAGCCGGACGGGGAGCCGTCCGTCGCGGAGCCGGGCCGGGAGCGGGACGTCGGCGGCGGGGGCATGCGGGATGCCAGGGGTGGGGTCATGTCTGCCTCACAGGGGTCATGACAGGGGGCATGTCGGCCTCATACGGGAGTGGTGGTCGTGTCGGGTACGGGACGGGCCTCCGTCCGGGGTTCCGCCGTCTTCCCCGGCGGGGTCCGCAGCGCCATGGCCGCCGCGAGCGGGGAGAGGAACGCGATCGCCGCGCAGAGCAGCCAGGTCCCCGTCACCCCGAGGTACAGGGAGACGGCGCTGAACAGGGCGAGGGACAGCGGGGCCGCGCCGATGGTGGCCAGGCTCAGGACGGACATCGCCGCGCCCATCCGGCCCTCGGGGACGGCCTGCTGATAGGCCGTCACGAGAGCGGGTCCGTTGAGGCCGGAGAAGACGCCGACGGCACAGGCCACCCCGGCGAGCGTGCCGGGTGAGGGCATGAGCGCCATCGCGGCCATACCGGCGGCGAGCCCGGTGCCCGTCACCACCAGCTTGAGGAAGACCGGGATGCGGTGGGCCAGGGCCGCACCGGCCGCTGCCGACGCCAGGGCCCCCGCGCTGAAGGCGGCGAGCACCAGGGCCACCGCGCCGACCCCCCAGCCCTTGCCGGACGCCTGGAGCGGCAGGGCCACCTCGGCCGGCCACGCGAACGCCAGGTCCAGGCAGAAGCAGGCGACGAACATCCACAGCAGGCGCGGGTGGGCGGCCAGGAGCCGGAAACCGTCGCCGGACCGGCGCAGGACGGAGGGCCCGGACGCCCGGCGTTCGGGGCGTGCCATCCGGTGGGTGACGTGGGCGGCGCAGACCAGCCAGACGGCACAGCCGACGGCGGCCAGCACCATGACCCCCGACAGCCCGCCGACGGTGACGAGCCACGCCCCGAGCGGGGTTCCCGCGATCGGCGCCAGGCGCAGCACCATCGAGAAGAGGGAGTTGGCGCGGCCGAGGTGTTCGTCGGGGGCGAGACGGGTCAGCAGGACCCCGGAGGCCGGTCCGGTGAGTCCGAGGAGCGACCCCTCGACGACGGCGATGGCGATCAGCGGCCACAGCGCGTCCGTGGTCGCGGTGACCACGGCCCCGGCGGCCAGGACGGCGATCCGGGTGGAGGTCGCGCGCAGCAGCAGGACACGGGGGCCCAGCGCGTCGGTGAGGGCCCCGCCGAACAGGAGCATCAGGGCGCGCGGAAGCGTGGAGGCGAGGATGACGAAGGTGACGGCGCCGTGCCCGCCGAGCTGGATCGCGGTCCAGCTCATGGCGATGAGCAGGGCGAAACTTCCTGCCTGGACGGCGGCCTGGCCCACGACGAGGCTGTTGATACGGGGCCAGTCGACGCCGGGACCGGCGTCGGCCGGTGTGCTGGTGGTGGAGCTCGGTTCCATGGGGTCGGCCTTCTGCGGAGTCGGTCGGGGCGGGACAGGGCGGGTGGGGCAGGGCGGGGTCGCGGTGGCGGTACGGCGGTTTCTGCGGGTCTGAGGGCTGCGTGGCCTGCGGCAGGCGGGGTCGGTCAGGCGAGCGGGCGCACCCGGACCCGGACCCGTACGCCGGTCATGTCACCGCGCAGGCTCGCCGCGACGGCGAGGGCCACCGCGCGGTCGGCTGCCCGGCGCACCGAGCGCGGGCGGGCGGGCCCGCCGTAGGTGCGCACGTCGACGCGGCCGCCGAGGTAGCCGCGCCCGGCCTCGGCGAGGGCCCGTACGGCGGCGGCCCGGGCCACGGTCGCGGAGCCCTCGTCGGGGGCGGTGGCCACGCTGATCCGGGGGATCTCGGAGAGGGCGAAACGGGCGTGGACGGTGCAGTTCGCGAGGTGACGGCTGCGGGCGGCCGGGGCGCGCCCCCCGGGAGGGCGCCGCCCGGCGGCCACCGTACGGTTTCCCCGGCGAGCGGCGGATACCGTACGAGCAGCGGACGCGGTACGGCTTCCCCGGCGGGCGGCGGATACCGTACGGCCCCCTCGGCGGCCCGCGCTCACCGCACCGCTCCCAGCGGATCGGGCACCGACCGGTGCTCCGGTGCGTCCGGCCACCAGAGGTCCTCGGGGCCGACGGCGGTGACGCCGTACTTGCCGAGGGCGCTGATGAGCAGGCGCAGTTCGAGGGCGAGGGCGTCGACGAGGCGCTCCAGGCCGTGTTCGGGGTCCTCGTCCACGGCGATCAGGGCGGCGCGGCCCAGCCCGACGGCACCGGCGCCGAGGGCCAGGGCGCGCAGCGCGCGTCCGCCCTCCCACATACCGCCGCTGGCGAGCAGGCAGCCGTCGGGGCGGCCGATGCGGCGCAGGCATTCGGCGAGCGGCAGGCCGACCTGGCCCAGGAAGACCCGGGGCGCGTAGCCCGTGCCGCCCTCCGCGCCGTCCACGGTCACCGCCTCGGCACCGGCGGCCCAGGCGGTCCGCGCGGCGTCCGCGATGTCGCGGCCGGGGTGGAACTTCACCCAGGTACCGGCCCGGGGGAAGTTGTTCCGCATGAAGCGCAGCTGCTGGCGGAGGATCTCGTCCGTGAACGTGCCGGGGGTGGCGCAGCGCAGCTGCCTCTCGCCCGGCTCGTCGAAGACCTTGCGCACGGTGAAGCGCCGGGCGAGCTGCTCGGCCTCGGCACCGCCGACGACGGTCATCCCGCCCAGCCCCGGCTTGGCGCCCTGGCCCGTCTTCAGCTCGAAGGCGAGGCGGCCGGTCTCCAGGAGCGGGCGCAGGGCGGGGTCGCTGTAGAGGAGGTTCCAGACCTCGGAGTCGGCGTCCTCGGTGGACTGCTGGACGACGATGCCGCCGACTCCGTCGGGCACGGCGTCGAGATAGGCCCCGATGCGGCCGAGGAGCGCGGAGCGTCCGGCGTCACCGGCCCGGCGGTAGCCGTGGACGGGGATCATGTTCTCCCCGATCACCATGGGGATGCCGAGCCGGGCGGCCTGCCGGGTGGCGTGCAGGGCCAGGTCGCCGCTGCCTGCCCGGGTGGAGCCGAAGGCGGACAGGTACAGCGGGAGCCGCGAGGCGAAGCCGCCGATCCGGGTGGTCAGGTCGACGTCCGTGAACTCCGGTTCGCGGGCGAGGTCGATGAGCTTCTCGAGGCGTTCGGGGGTGAAGACCGGCGGGACGATCCGGGCACGGTCGAGGCTGTCGCCGGGGCCGGAGCCCAGGGAGTGGGGGCCGGTGCCGGGGGCGTGCTCGGAGCCCGAACCCGTCCCGTACGCCTCAGGGCCGAAGAGTTCCCTCCCGTACGCGTCCGGGGCGGGGAACACCTCGGCGGTCCCGTTGCGGGCCCGGGCGCGGATCAGGGCCTCGGGGAAGCCCGGTGCGGCGAGGGCGCTCACGGGGCCATCACCCCGGGGAGCTTCGGGTAGGCGCTGACCTGCCATACGGCGTCGAGGCCGGTGAGGAAGCGGACGAGGCGCTGGAGGCCCATGCCGAAACCGGCGCTGGCGGGGATGCCCTCACGGGCCTCCTTCAGGTACCAGGCGTACTTCGCGGGGTTCTCGCCGCTCTCCCGCATCCGCGTGACGATGGTCGCGTAGTCGGACTCCCGCTCGCTGCCGGAGACGATCTCGCCGTAGCCGTGCGGGGCGATCAGGTCGAAGTTGCGCAGCACGCCGGGGTTTTCGGGGTCCTCCCGGTCGTAGAAGCCGCGGGAGCCCTTGGGGTAGTCGTTGATGAAGAACGGCCGGTCGCTCTCCAGGGAGAGGAGCCGCTCACCGGCCCAGTCGATCTCGCCGTCGGGGTTCTGCGGGTGGCCGGAGGCCAGCAGCCGGGTGACCGCCTCGTGGTGGGTGCACACGTCGTACTTCCCGCTCCGTACGTCGGCGAAGCCTGCCTCGTCGCGGCCGAGTTCGGCCAGGACGCCGGGGATCGCCGTGAACACCTGCTCGGTGACATGGGTGAGGAGTCCGGCGGCGATCTCCTGCGCCTCCTCACGGCTCGCCTCGGCGATCTCCACGTCGATCTGGTGGAACTCCACCAGGTGGCGTCCGGTGGTGGCGGTCTCCTCGGGCTCGACCCGGACGTTCGGGGCGATGTAGAAGAGCCGGGGGAAGCCGCGCAGCGACGCCTGCTTGTAGAGGATGGCGCTGGTCATCAACTTGTAGGAGTGGCCGTAGTAGTCGACGTCCAGGGCCTTGGCGCCCCGGCCGCCGGGGTCGGTGACCGGGCCGACGAGCGGCGGCAGCAGCTCCACGAAGCCCTCGCCGCGCAGATAGTCCCTGGCCGCGTGCAGGGCCTCCTGCTGGACGAGCATGGCGGCGCGCAGCTGCGGCGAGCGGAGGTGTTCGCCGAGCGGGGGCGGGGTGGTCGCTCCGCCGGTTCGCGGGGTCTGGTCCATGGCAGGTCTCCTGTTCGGTGTGTCCCGAAGCATCCGGGGGACGTGGGGAGTTGGTGATGGCGATGGCGATGGCGATGGCGATGGCAGTGGTGGGCGGGGGTCAGCCGACGGGCTGGGGCGCCGCTGCCCGGTCGTAGCGTTCGGCGACATGGTTGAGGGCGGTGAGCAGGCCGGACGCGGTGAGCTCGGTGGCGTCGGCCCCCGCGTCCGGACGGATCGGCATCGACCCGGTACGCGACCACCGGAGCCGGCCTGCGGGGTCGATGAAGCTGCGGGAGCGGCCCGCGTTGTCGGGGTGGAGGCAGAACGGGACGTCCAGCAGGCCGCGTTCGAACGCCATGAGCAGCGCGCGGGACGGATCGGTGTGGAGGCCGAGGACGGTCTCGACCAGCGTGCGGGCCTCCTGGTACACCTCGCTGTCGGCGTCCGCCCCCGGCCCTGCCCCCGGACCCTCTCCCGGGGACGGCGGGCTCCCGGCGAGCGCGGCCGCCGCGGCCGCCGTCTCCAGCGCCCGGACGTTCTCCTCGACGGTGGGGATGCGGAGGGCCTCGGCCGTCGTCTTGACGAGCAGCCGCTGCGCCCCGGCCCGTACCGCGAGCCGGGCGGACGACTCCAGCAGCCGGGTCGCGCCCTGCTCGGTGCGGGGGTAGACGCCCATATAGGTGTAGAGCACCACATGGTGGTCGACGCCCGCCGGGAGGAACTCCCCGGCCAGCCGCCGCAGCGCGCGTACCGCCTCCTCGTCCTGGGCCCGGTCGGTCTGCTGGGCGTAGCTCAGGGAGACGCTGCGCAGGCCGTACCGGGCGAAGAACACGCACTCCAGCACGCTCATGGCGACGAGCAGCCCCGGCGGGCAGAGCTGCCCGAGCAGGCAGCCGCCGAAGCTCTCCAGGTGCGGTACGCCGCCGGGGCGGGCGCCGTCGGCGAGCAGCTCGCAGCCGCGCGCCCAGGACGCGACGGACTCCCGCAGCGGGGTGCGTCCGTAGGGCAGGCAGTAGGAGACCGGGCCGCCCTCGGTGGCGTCCAGGCCCGCCGCCGTGAGGGCGCGGATGATGGCCTCCGGCCGGGAGGAGCCGTGGCGTACCTGTACGGGGAAGCCGTCGTCCATCACCGCGTCGAGCAGGGACCGGGTGACGGCCCGCGGGTGGGTGGCGATCGGGTAGCCGTTGAGCCGGGCGCCCTCGGCGACGGCGTCCCGGGCCGCCGTCAGATCGCCCACCCGGGTGTAGCTGTCGATGGTCAGGGTGCCGACGGTGGTGGCGGTGGCGGCCTTGGTCCGGGTCAGTCCGTCCCGCATCGCGCCGGGGTCGCTGAACCCCATGCGGGGCTGGACGACGAGGCGGCCGACCGAGGCGCCCGCCGCGACGAAGGCCCCGAAGGGCGGCGGGGCGGTGCTCACGTCGCCACCCGGTCGCGGTCGCGCGCGGCCAGGAACTCGCGCAGGGCGTCGAGGTCGCCGTCGCCGAAGACCGCGTCGCAGCCTGCCCGCAGCAGTGCGGTGACGTCGGCCTCCTGGCGGCAGCCGGCCACGCCGAGCTTGCCGCCGATCACCACGGGCAGCGCGGCCGTCGCGGGCTCCGCGCGCAGCCGCTCGACGGCGGCGAGGCCGTCGCGGTAGCCGTGGCCGTTGACACTGCTGAGCACCACCAGGTCGGGGGAGTGCCGGCGGCAGGAGGCCACCAGCAGCTCGGGGGTCACACAGGGCCCCAGGTTGGTGACCTCGTGCCCCAGCTCCTCCAGAAAGAGCCCGAGGTACACGAGATTCCAGGTGTGTGAATCCGAAGCGGTACCGCTCAGGAGTATCTTCATGCCTTTGAGAATAGGGGCCTGATGATTCCCCGAGGGGAAGTCGGAGGGGAAGTAGCGGCGGCAGCAGGAAGCGGCAGTTTCTGCATGTGCCAGGGGTAGCAGAAAGGGCCGTGACCCGCGCATTCATGCGCGGGTCACGGCCCTTTCCGTGATTCTTCCCCAGGTGTTTCAGGAGTACTGGGCGACCAGGCTCCGCGGGCGGATGTCCGTCCAGTTCGCGGTGATGTAGTCGAGGGCGTCGGCGCGGCTGCCGGCTCCCCAGACGCTGCTCCAGCCTGCGGGGATGTCGGCGAACTCGGGCCACAGCGCGTGCTGGCCCTCGTCGTTCACGACCACGTGGAAGATGCCCTCGGTGTCGTCGAAGGGGTTGACGGTGTTACTCATGACTGGCTCCTCAGTTCGTTTTCCTGCAGGGCGGAGAGTTTCTCGGAAATGACTCTTCCGATGTGTGAAAGAGGCTCTTGCCCGGCCATTTTGAGATGGCCGGATTCCACGGTGTGGTTCTCGATGATTCCTTCCAGAAAAGGAATCCAGGTGGCGGCGAGGGCGCCCTCCGCCTCCCCTGTTCTGCGGGCGGTGAAGAATACGGCTCCGGTGTCGGCCACCCCCGGAACATGCCGGGCCATGAGAGCGGCGTGCGTCTCGGAGGCGGCGAGCACGCCCCGGATCTCGGCGGAGCTGAACCCGCCGAGGACGGGGTCCTCGCGGCGGATGCGCTCCACCTCGGCAGCGATGTCCGCGCCTGCCGTGTCCGCGCTCGCGATGTCCCCGGTCGGCGCCGAAGCCGATGCCGACGCCGACGCGGAGGCCGACTCCGGGACGGCCTGCGGCGGCAGTACGGACACGCTGCCGGGCCCCGTCTGGTGCACGTCCATCAGCGCGAGGAGCTCGACCCGCTCCCCGGCCTCGCGGAGCCGGACGGCCATCGTGTGGGCGACGATCCCGCCGAAGGACCAGCCGAGCAGCCGGTAGGGGCCCCAGGGCTGGACCTGCCGGACGCGCTCCAGATAGTCGTCGGCCATCTCCTCGACGCTGCGCGGCCGGTACCCCGGCTCGCTCAGCGCCCGCGCCTGGAGGGCGTACAGCGGCTGGTCGTCGCCCAGGTGCCCGGCGAGACCGGCATAGGCCCAGCCGACCCCCGTGCCCGGGTGGACGCAGAACAGCGGGCGGCGGGCGCCCCGTGTGCTCAGCGGCAGCAGGACGCCCATGGCACCCGCCGCCCCCTCCTCGGCGGAGCCGAGCAGTCCGGCGGGGGTGGGGGAGCGGAACAGGTCGCGGACGGTGCGTTCGATGCCCAGGACCGAGCGGACGCGGCTGACCAGACGGATGCCGAGCAGCGAATGCCCGCCCAGCGTGAAGAAGTTGTCGTCGATGCCGACCCGGGGCACGCCGAGGATCTCGGCGAACAGCCCGCACAGCACCTCCTCGCGGGCGTTGCGGGGCCGCCTCCCCCCGCCGCCCGTCCCGGAGTCCCGGCGCGGTGCGGGCAGCGCCGCCCGGTCCGGCTTGCCGTTGACGGTCAGCGGCAGCGCGTCGAGAAGGACGACCGCGGAGGGCACGAGGTGCTCGGGCAGCGCGGCCCGGGCCGTGGCCAGCAGCTGCGCCTCGGTGACGCTCTCGCCGGTGCGCGGTACGACGTAGCAGACCAGCCTCTTCTGCCCCGGCGTGTCCTCGCGGACCACCGCGAGGACCTGTCCGGCCGCCGGGTGCGCCGACAGCGCCTGCTCGACCTCGCCCGGCTCGATCCGTACGCCGCGCAGCTTGACCTGGCCGTCCGTGCGCCCGAGGAAGCGCAGCTCACCGCCGGCCGTCCACACCACGCGGTCACCCGTACGGTACATACGGCTGCCGTCCGCCTCGAACGGGTCGGGAAGGAACCGCAGCGCGGTCAGCTCGGGCCTGCCCGTGTAGCCGCGCGCCACATGGGAACCGGCGATGTACAGCTCCCCGGGCACCCCCGGCGGCACGGGCCGCAGGGCCTCGTCGAGGACATGGCTGCGGGTGTTGTCCATCGGCTGCCCGAGGTGCACCCCGGAGGCCCCGAGGGAGCGCCGACCGGCCGTGAACCACTGGTTGTGCGAGGCGAAGGTGGTCTCCGTCGGCCCGTACGAGTGGACCAGGACGGTGTCGGGGCAGTGCTCCAGGACCCGCTGGACGGCCCGGGGCGACGCGGTGTCCCCGCCGGTCCACACCTCGCGCAGCAGCCCCAGGGTGTCCAGGCCCTCGTCCGCCATGACATGGAAGAGGCCCATGGTGAAGTAGGCGGCGGTGACGCTGTGTTCGCGTACGGTACGGGCGGTCTCGGCCAGGTCCGTACCGTCGCCGCGCATGATCACGACACTGCCGCCGTTGAGCAGCGGCACCCAGATCTCGAAGACCGAGGCGTCGAACCCGGTCGCCGAGTGGACCAGCATCCGGTGCGGGCCCCCGGCGGCGATGTCGCGGTCGGCCGCCAGCGCCGCCACGTTCCGGTGGGTGACGCCGACCCCCTTGGGGCGGCCCGTGGACCCGGACGTGAACATCACGTACATCAGATCGTCCCCGGTGGCCCCGGAGTCCTCGGGGGCGGGGCCCGTGCTCGCCTCCCCCGGGGCCTCGCTGCCGACGATCAGCACAGGCAGGTCCGTGTCCGTTCCCTCCAACTGCGGTACGGAGGAGGCTCCTTCCTCGTCCGTGACCACCAGGACGGCCGCCGCGTCCGCCACCATGAGCCCGATCCGGGCCGACGGCAGCCGAGGGTCCAGCGGCAGATACGCGGCACCGCACTTCAGGGCGGCGAGCGCCGACACCACCAGCGGCACCCCGCGCTCCAGCAGGACGCCCACGGTGTCGCCCCGGCGCACCCCCGCCTCCCGGAGGCGGGCGGCCAGCGCCTCGGCACGGGCGTCGAACTCCCCGTACCCGATGGTCTCCTCGTCGGTGATCAGCGCCGGGGTGTCGGGAGCCACGGTGGCCTGACGGGCAATCAACTCATGCACCGTGCCCGGGTTCTGTGTCGCCGTGGCGGTGTCGTTGTACTCGTCCACGAGCCTGAACCGCTCGGCCGGGGTGAGCAGGCCGATCCTCCCGATCCGGGTCGCCGGGTCCGTGGCGGCGGTCCGCAGCACCTGCTCGACATGACCGGCGAGCAGCGCCGCGGTCGGGGCGTCGAAGAGATCGGTGGCGTACTCCAGACCGCCGGTCAGCCCGGCGCGGCCGCCGTCGCCGTCCTGCCGCTCCCACAGGGCGAAGGTCAGGTCGAACTTGGTCGACAGCCCTTCACCGGTGCCCGGTTCGGCCGGGTGGAAGAACGCGTCGGCGCCGGAAGCGTCGCCGGTGTAGTCGTGGTGGAGCTGCACCACCGTCTGGGTCAGCGGGTGGTGGGCGGTGCTGCGGGCCGGGTTGAGGTGTTCCACCAGGCGGTCGAAGGGGAGTTCCTGGTGCGCGTAGGCGGCCAGATCGGTCTCCCGGACCCGGGCGAGGAGCTCCTCGAAGGTGGGGTCGCCGGAGGTGTCGGTGCGCAGCACCAGCGTGTTGACGAAGAAGCCGACCAGATCGTTCAGCGCCTCGTCGTCCCGGCCCGCTGTCATGGTCGCCAGGGGCAGATCGGTGCCCGCCCCGTGCCGGGTGAGTACGGCGGCCAGCGCCGCCTGGAGGACCATGAACAGCGTGGCGCCGCTGCGGCGGGCCAGGGCTTCCAGCGCCTCGTGCGTCGCCGCGTCGACCGTGACGGGGGCGTGCCCGCCCCGGTGGGAGGCTTCGGCGGGGCGGGGGCGGGCGGCGGGGAGTTCGAGCACCGGGGGAGCTCCGGCGAGGGTCTTCTCCCAGAACGCCAGGTGCGCCTTGGCCGCCTCTCCGGTGCTCGACTCCCGCTGCCACAGGGCGTAGTCGGCGTACTGGACGGGCAGCGGCCGCCACCCGGGCGCGCGGCCCTCGGACCGGGCGGCGCAGGCGTGGGCCAGGTCGGCGAGGAGCGGGCCGGTGGACCAGCCGTCGGCGGCAATGTGGTGCACGAGCAGGACGAGGACCTGCCCGCCCCCGCAGCCGTCGTCGGGCTCCAGCAGCGTGGCCCGCAGGGGGATCTCCTCGGCCAGGTCGAAGACGTGTCCGGTGGCCGCGGCGACGGCGGCGGCGAGCGCTCCGGCGGGGACGGTACGCACGTCGAGCGCGGGCCGGGCCGTCGGCAGGATGTCCTGGTGGGGTTCGCCGTCCACGGCCCGGTAGCGGGTGCGGAGCGCCTCGTGGCGGCCCACGAGGTCGGCCAGCGCCTCGGCCAGGACGTCCGCGTCGAGCGGTGCGGCCGGGCGCAGGACCAGGGGGATGTTGTAGGTGGCGCTCGGCCCCTCGAACGCGTCGATGAACCAGAGCCTGCGCTGCGCGTAGGAGAGCGGGACGCGTTCGGGCCGGTCCGCGTACGGGGTGAGCCGGTGCTCCCCCTCAGCCGCCGGGGCGGTGTCGGCGATCCGGCGGGCCAGGGCCGAGGGGGTGGGCGCCAGCAGCAGGTCGCGGACGGCGATGTCGGCGCCGAGCCGGGCCCGTATCCGGTTGGCGAGGCGCACCCCGCTCATCGAGTGGCCGCCGATGGTGAAGAACCCCTCGTGCGGGCCGACCCGGTCCAGTCCGAGGACCTCGGCGAACATCTCGCAGAGCGTGCCGACGTGTTCGGCGGGCGGCGCGTCGGCGGCAGGTACGGCGGCCCGGTTCAGGGCGGCGGCCGCCTCGGCGGCGGTCCGCTCGCGGCGTACGTCCAGGGCGCGGCGGTCCTCGGGCGTGACCAGCGCGGTGTCCGTGACCCGTTCGGCGGGCCGGGCGGCGGCGGTGCGCAGGGCGCGTTCCAGCGCCGCCAGCAGGATGCCCGCCGTGTCCCGGTCGAGGACGTCGAGCGCGTACTCCATGCCGAGCTGCAGCCCGGCGGGCGCGCCCTCGGCGTCCCGGTGCTCCACGCACGAGGCCGTGAGGTCGAACTTGGTGGTGGCCGGCCCGGACGCGGCGAAGCGGCCGTCGATCGGGCCGAAGCGGAAGGCGCGGTCGTCGGGGCCCGCCGCCGTCAGGGTCAGCATCACCTGGAACAGCGGGTGGACGCCGGGCGAGCGCGGCGGGTTGAGGTGTTCGACGACCAGGTCGAAGGGGATGCCCTGATGGGCGAAGGCAGCCAGATCGGTGTCACGGACCCGGTCCAGCAGCTCGGTGAAGGCGGGGTCGCCGGAGGTGTCGGTGGGCAGGGCGAGCGTGTTGACGAAGAAGCCCACCAGCGCGTCGAGCGCCTCGTCGTCGCGCCCGGCCACGGGCGTGCCGAGGGCGACCCGGTCGCCCGCGCCCGCCGCGCGCAGGGCCAGCCCCAGCGCGGCCTGGAGCACCATCAGGAGGCTGGCGTCATGGTCGGCGGCCAGCCGGACCAGCTCCGCGTGGACGTCGGCCTCCAGGGTCACGTCCACCAGACCGCCCCGGTGGCTCGGGACGGCGGGACGCGGCCGGTCGAGCGGCAGCCCGGTCACGGCGGGCAGTCCGCCCAGGGCCTCGCGCCAGTGCTCCAGGCCCCGGGCGACGGCGGAGTCCGGGTCGTCCGCCCCGCCGAGCAGTTCGTTCTGCCAGAGGGTGTAGTCGGCGTACTGGACCGGCAGCGGCTCCTGTTCCGGGGCGCGGCCCCCGGCCCGGGCGCGGTAGGCGTGGGCCAGGTCGGTCAGCAGCGGGGTGAGCGACCAGCCGTCGCCCGCGACATGGTGCAGCAGTACGGCCAGGGTCGCGCCGGGACCGTCCTCGGGCAGGAACAGGGCCACCCGCAGCGGGAGTTCACGCGAGAGGTCGAAGGTCTCGGAGGTGAACAGGGCGACCTGGTAAGGGAGTTCATCGGCCGGGCAGCGGACGGTGCGCGGCCGGATCGCGGACGGCGCCAGGACATGCTGGTACGGCTCGTCCCCGGGCGCCAGGAACACGGTGCGCAACGCCTCGTGCCGGTCGGCCAGATCACCCACGGCGGCGGCCAGCACGGCGGGGTCGGGCGCGGTCTCCAGCTCCAGCACGATCGGCAGGTTGTACACGGAGGACGGGCCGTCGAGCTGATCGATCAGCCACAGGCGGCGCTGGGCGTGGGAGAGCGGCACCCGGTCCTCGGCGGGCAGCGGCTCCTCGTCCACGACCGGCAGCCGGGGGTCGGTGGTGCGCAGCACCTTCCGGTTGATCTTTCCCGAACTCGTACGGGGCAGCGCGACGACGACGCTGACGGCGGCCGGGACAGCGGCGGCGGGCATCCGCTCGCGCACCCAGGAACGCAGCTCCTCGGCACCGGTCCCGCCCTCGGTGACCACGAACGCGACGAGCCGCTTCACCCCGTCGCCGTCCTGCTGGGCGACGACGGCCGCCTCCCGGACCTTCGGATGGCCGGCCAGGACGGAGTCGACGGCGGCCGGGTCGATGCGCTGGCCCCCGATCTTCACCTCGTCGTCGGCCCGCCCGTGGTAGATGATCTGGCGGTCCTCCCCGATGGTCACCAGATCGCCGGTGCGGTAGGCCCGTTCGCCGTCCAGCTCGATGAAGCGGCGAGCGGTCAGCTCGGGACGGCCGAGATAACCCCGCGTCAGACCACCGCCCAGCAGCAGCAGTTCACCGCCCACCACGGCGGCCCGGACACCGGGCAGCGGACGCCCGATGGGGACGGGCCCCTCCTCGTACCGGGTGAGGTCGGCGACGGTGGCCACCACCGTGGTCTCGGTGGGGCCGTAGGCGTTGAGCAGCCGGACCCGCTCCCCGGTCAGGGCGCGCCACTGGGCGACCCGCTCCGGCAGGGCGGCCTCACCGTAGATGATCACGGTGCGCAGGCACTCCGGGAGCCGCGCGGAGCCCGTCGACAGGACGTGGACGAGCTCGTGCCAGTAGGCGGCGGGCAGATCGAGCACCGTGATGCCGTGGCGGGCGCACCCGGCCAGCAGCTCCCCGATGTCGAGCATGTCCTCGGTGCGCAGCACGAGGGTGCCGCCCGCCCCGAGGGTCGCGAAGACCTCCTGGACACTGGCGTCGAAGTGCAGCGGGCTGAACTGGAGGACCCGGTCCTCGGCGCCGATGCCGTAGACGGGGATGGCCCCGGCGATGAAGTGCGCGAGCGAGTCGTGGGCCACAACCACCCCGTTGGGCGTGCCGGTCGACCCGGAGGTGTAGATGACGTACGCGGCGTCCTCGGCGCTGCCGGGACCGGCCAGGACGACCTCGCCGAGCCGGGCGACCTCCGCCGGAGCGGGCGCCGCGTCCCCGCAACTGTCGTTGAGGATCGCCGCGTTGCGGGCGTCGGGGGCCTGGACGTCGAGGGGGAGGTAGGCGGCGCCGGTGCTGAGCACGGCGAGCAGGCCCACGATCGCGTCGATACCGCGCGGCCGGTGGAGGGCGACGAGCCGGCCGGGCCCCGCACCGGCCCCGGCGAGGTCCCGGGCCCGGTCGCCGACCGCGTCGGCCAGCTCGGCGTAGGTCAGCCGGGCGTCACCGTGCACGAGGGCGCAGGCGCCGGGGCGGACGCGCACCTGGTGGGCGATGAGGTCCAGCACCGGCGGGGCGGGGGAGGGAGGGGGTCCGCCGTCGAGCAGGTCTTCCGTTCTGATGGGGGCCATGCTGCATTCCTCCGGTAAAGGGCCGAGAGACCGGGGCGAACGGTTCCTCTCGCCTCCGTGACCTTCACGCTAGGGGCGCCGCGCCCCCGGACGGGGCAGTACGCCAGGCAGCTCCGGGCGGCAGAAAGCCGCCCGGAGCTGCCGGTCCCGGTCTCCCCCTCCCCGGAGGGGCGCTCAGCCCCGGTTGCGGGTGCCCGCGCGGGTGCGGCGCCGCAGCGCCGGGGACGCGCCGCGCCCGGGAGGCGCCGGAGCGTCCGTGTCCTCCGTGGCGAGCCGCCGGGCCAGGGACGTCACCGTCGGGTTGCGGAACACGTCCCGCAGTGTGAGGTCGTGGCCGAACTCGGCGCGGATGCGGTTGAGCAGCCGCACCGCCAGCAGCGAATGGCCGCCCGACTTGAAGAAGTTGTCCGTACGCCCGATGGCGCGGCCGTCGAGAACCTCGCGGAAGACACCCAGCAGGCGTTCCTCCCAGTCGGCCGGCACGGCGGCGGCCGGGGCCTCCTCCTCCGGCACCTCGGCGGTCTCCTCGCCCGGCTCCGGAAGCCGCGCCACCCTCACCACCCGGGCCGGGGCCAGATACTCGGGCAGCCGCTCCGAGGCCCAGCCGCGCAGCTCGGCCTCGCCCGCCCCGGGCGCGCAGACCACGTACGCCACCAGCCGGTCGTCCCGGACGGCGACGGCCGCGCCGGACACGGCGGGGTGCCCGGTCAGCACCTCCTCGACCCGGCCCGGCTCCACCGGATAGCCGCCCACCGTCCGCGTGGCGACGGGGTGCAGCGCACCGTCGGCACCGGGATAGGCCCACCGCCCGGTGGCACGCGGCGCCCCGCCGGGGTCGAGCACGTGCACCTCGCCGGGCACCCGCACCGGCACCGGCAGCCCCCGCCCGTCGAGGACCGCCTCCCCGCCGACGGGGGCCGCCGCCGGACCGTACTGCGGCCCGGACAGCGGTGCTCCCGGGGCGGCGGCGAACGCGTCGAGGGTCTCGGCCAGCCGCCGGGCCAGGAGGCGGGCCGTCTCCTCGTCGTAGAGCGCGGTGGCGTACTCCAGGACGCCCTGGAGCCCGGCCGGACCGCCGTCCGGCCCCGCCCGTTCGGTCAGGGCGAAGGTGAGGTCGGACTTGGCCCCGGTGCTGCGGAAGAGGAGCGGTTCGCCGTCCAGGGCGGAGGGCGCCCCGGGCGCGGCCCCGGCGGCGTGCACCTGCACCATCACCTGGACCAGCGGCGCGTGGGCGGCGGAGCGGTGCGGGCTGAGGTGCTCGACGAGCCGGTCGAAGGGCAGGTCCTGGTGGCTGTAGGCGGCGAGCCCGGCGTCCCGCACCCGGCGCAGCAGGTCGGTGAAGGCGGGGTCGCCGGAGGTGTCGGTGCGCAGGACCAGCGTATTGACGAAGAACCCGACGAGCGGGTGCAGGGCGTCGTCACCGCGGCCCGCCACGGTGGTGCCCAGCGCCACATCGGTGCCCGCGCCGTGCCGGGTGAGCAGCGAGGCGAGGGCGGCCTGCACCACCATGAACAGGGTCGCGCCGTTGCGGCGGGCGACGCGCAGCAGCCCCCGGTGCGTCTCGGCGCTTACCTCGAACCCGGTGAGCGCGCCCACCCCGTCGCTCTCCGCAGGCCGGGGCCGGTCGGTGGGCAGCGCGAGCAGCGGCCCCATCCCGTCCAAGGTCTTCTGCCAGTAAGCGAGTTGCTCAGAGGCGACACCATGCTCACCGTCGAGCAGCTCGTGCTGCCAGAGGGTGTAGTCGGTGTACTGGACCGGCAGCGGCCCCCGTTCGGGCGCACACCCCTGGACGCGGGCCCGGTAGGCGCGGTCCAGGTCGGCGAGCAGGCAGCCGGTGGACCAGCCGTCCCCGGCGATGTGGTGCACCAGCAGCACCATCACCTGGCCCCCGTCGGCCTCCTCCATCAGCCAGGCGCGGAAGGGGATTTCGGCGCCGATGTCGAAGACGTACCCGGCGGCGGCGTCCACCGCCGCCCGCAGCCCGTCCGGCCCGTCCGTCGTCACCTGCTCCAGTACGGGCCGCACGTCCTCCAGCACCTCCTGGTACGGCTCACCGTCCGCCGACCGGTACACCGTGCGCAGCACCTCGTGCCGTTCGGCGACATCGGCCAGCGCGGCGGCGAACGCGCCCGGCTCGACCCGCCGCCGCAGCCGGGTCACCACCGGAATGTTGTACGTGGCACTCGGCCCCTGCAACTGCCCCACGAACCACAGGCGTTGCTGGGCGGCGGAGAGCGGCGTCCGCGCGGGCCGCAGTGCCTTCGGCACGGGCCGCAGCGCAGGCCGTACGGAGGTGTCACGGCCCTCGCCGAGGCGCCGCAGCAACTGCCCGGGCGTGGGGGCGAGGAACACGTCACGGATGGAGGCGGGCAGACCGAGCGCGGTCCGGACGCGGTTGCTGAGCTTCCCGGCCAGCAGGGAGTGCCCGCCCAGCTTGAAGAAGTTGTCCGACGCCAGCACCTCGTCGCGGCCCAGGACCTCGGCGAACAGCCCGCGCAGGATCTCCTCGCGGGGATCGGTGGCGGGCCGGGGTCCGGACCGCTCACCGTCCCGCGACGCGCCAGGGGTGGCGGCGCGCCGCGACTCGGCCCGGGTCAGGGCCTCATGACGGCGGTCGAGCTCCCGCTGCTCGCCCCTGGTGAGCAGGTCGATCCGGCGGAGCGGCGTGTCGCCGGGCTGCTCGGCGAGGGCCGTCAGCGCCCGCCGGAACAGGCTCAGCAGGAGGTGCGCGGTGCCCTCGTCGTACAGGTCCGTCGCGTACTGGAGTCCGAGCCGCACACCGTCGGGATCGCCGTCGGGCCGGTGCGTCTCGGCGCAGTGGAAGCTGAGGTCGAACTTGGCGGTCGCCAGGTCGGCCCCGTCGAGGGCGGCGGGTATGCCGCCGATGGAGACGGTGGTGTCCTGCGCGGTCTGCGCGGTCAGCATCACCTGGAAGAAGGGGTGACGGCCGAGGGAGCGCTCCGGGTTGAGGTGCTCCACCAGCAGGTCGAAGGGCAGGTCCTCATGGGCGTAGGCGGCCAGGTCCGTGTCGCGGACCTGGTCCAGCAGCCCGTCGAGATCGAGGTCACCGGAGAGATCGGCGCGCAGCGCGAGGGAGTTCACGAAGAACCCGACGAGCTCGTGCAGATCCTCCTCGGGACGCCCGGCGACCGGCGTGCCCACCACCACGTCCGGTCCGGCGCCCGCCGCCCGCAGCGCCAGGCAGAGCGCCGACCGGGCGGCCATGAAGAACGTCGCACGGCGGGCCCGGGTCAGCCGGATCAGCGCCCGGTGGGCCGCCGCGTCGAGACGCCCGGTGACGGTGGCCCCCCGGTGGGAGGGCTCCGCCGGACGGGGCCGGTCGGCGGGCAGCCGGGTCACGGCCGGTGCGCCGTCCAGAGCCGCGCGCCAGTGGGCGAGCTGCTCGTGGGCCGTGCTCTGCGGGTCCTCGGGATCACCGAGCATGTCCCGCTGCCACAGCGCGTAGTCCGCGTACTGGACGGGCAGCGGCTCCCGGCCGGGGGCGCGGCCTTCGGCGCGGGCCCGGTAGGCGGCGTCGAGATCGGCCAGCAGGCAGCCGACGGACCAGCCGTCGGTGGCGATGTGATGGATCAGCAGGACGAGCACGTCCTGCCCCGCCGGAACGGTGAACAGCCTCGCCCGCAGCGGGAGTTCCCGAGTGATGTCGACGGGGGTACGCGCGAACGCGGTGACGGCGTCGGCCACGTCACCCGCGGCGCACTCCTGGACCTCGAACCGGACGTCGGGATCACCGACGATGTCCTGGTACGGCTCGGCGTCCTTGGCCGGATAGACCGTACGGAGCACCTCGTGCCGCTCCACCACGTCCCGCACCGCCGCTGCGAGGGCGCCCCGGTCGGGGGCGCCGTCGAAGCGGAGCACGACGGGTGCGTTGTAGGCCGGGGACGAGCCCTCCAGCCGGTTCATGAACCACAGCCGGCGCTGGGCGTAGGAGAGGGGGATCACGGTTGCTGCTCCTCGTGGACGACGGAGGCGGGCGGGGGACGGGCGGACAGCGGAAACTACGGACGCGCGGGCGGAGTTCAGGCATCCCGGGCGGCCATGAGCTCACCGATGTGAGCGGCGAGATCACGCAGTCGCGGGTGCGCGTACACGGCCTTCACGGGCAGGGACAGGGCGAGTTCGGCCCGTACGCGGGAGACCAGCTTGATGGCGAGCAGCGAATGGCCGCCCAGCTTGAAGAAGTTGTCGTCGGGCCCGATCGAGGGACGGCCGAGCACCTGGGCCCAGACCCGCGCGATCAGTTCCTCCGCCCGGCCCTCCAGCGCCGCCCCGGCCTCCTGCCCCGCGTCCGCCCCGGTCTCGGCCGGGTCGGCGGGGAGCTCGGTGGACAGCGCGGACCGGTCCAGCTTCCCGCTCGGCGTCGTCGCGAAGCGGTCCACGGCGACGAACGCCGAGGGAACCATGTACGAGGGCAGCGTGGCGCCCAGCGCCGCGCGCAGCGCCCCGGCCTCACCGCCCCGGTGGTAGGCGATCAGGGAAGCGGTGCCGCCCGCGTCCGCACCGAGGATCACGGCGGCCTCGGCCACCCCGTCCACCCGGGTCAGCGCGGCCTCGATCTCCGCCAGCTCGATACGGTGGCCCCGCAGTTTGACCTGGCCGTCGGC
Source organism: Kitasatospora albolonga (assembly GCA_002082585.1). NCBI lineage: Bacteria > Bacillati > Actinomycetota > Actinomycetes > Kitasatosporales > Streptomycetaceae > Kitasatospora > Kitasatospora albolonga. Next base: position 570,864 of record CP020563.1, on the reverse strand, counting down.
GCGGCCCAGATAGCCGAACCGGCCGTCCGGCAGCAACCGGCAACGGTCGCCCGTACGGTACATCCGCTCACCCGGGCCCCCGGCCGGGTCGGCCACAAAGCGCTCCGCCGTCAGCCCGGGACGGCTCCGGTAGCCACGCCCCACGCGCGGGCCCGCCAGATACAGTTCACCGGCCTCCCCCGGGGCGACGGGCACGAGCCGCTCGTCCAGCAGGAGCGCCCGCAGCCCCGGCAGGACCGTACCGATGTGCGCCGGGCCCGGCCCCTCGATCCACCCGGCGGTGGCGTCCACGGTGCACTCGGTCGGCCCGTACACATTGAGCGCCCGCAGCAGCCCGGAGCCATGGGCGGCCGCCAGCCGGTCCCACAGAGCCGGGCCGATCGGCTCCCCGCCCACCAGCAGGGTCAGCGGCCGGGGGCCGCCGTCGGCGCTGAGCAGGTCGAGCAGCGGGTCGGCGTGCGAGGGGGTGATGTCGAGGTCGGTGAGGGCCTGCGCGTCGACGAAGGCGGCGAGCAGCGAGGGGTCCCGGCGGGTCTCCTCGTCGATCATCACGAGGGTGTCACCCCGGGAGAGCCGTATCCACTGCTGCACCGACGCGTCGAACGACGGGGAGGCGTTCCAGCCCACCCGGCGGCCCTCACCGGTCGCGGCACCGACGCCCTCCAGCTCCCTCAGCAGCAGGGAGGCGGCACCGCGGCCGATCTCCACGCCCTTGGGCCGGCCGGTGGAACCGGAGGTGTAGATGACATAGGCAAGGGTCCCGGCGGAGACCGGCTCCGGAGCGAAGTCCCGCTGCGAGCCGTCCTGTTGAGCGGTCAGCCCGGCCGGGGTGAGGGCCGGGGCGGCGGCGGAGAACCGGGCCGGGGAGGCGCCGTCCGGGACGACCAGGAGGTCGGCGCCGGAGTCCTCGACGAGATAGCGGCGGCGCTCCTCGGGCAGGGCCGGGTCGACCGGCAGATAGGCGGCCCCGGCGGTGAGGGCCCCGATGATCGCCACGGCCAGCTCGGCCCCGCGCGGCAGGCAGAGTGCCACGAGGCTCTCCCGGCCGAGCCCCCGGGCGGCCAGACCGGCCGCGAACGCGGCGGCTTCGGCGCGCAGTTCGGCGAAGGTGAGCTCCCGGTCCCCGCCGACGACGGCGGTGCGCCCGCCGGGGACGGTGGCGAGCCGGGCCATCAGGTCGGCCGGTCCGGTGCCGGTCGTGCAGTCGCCGCAGGAGCAGGTGCCCGGGTGGCCGGCCGGGGCGGTACGGGTGCCGTCGTCGGCGCCCGCGGTGTGCGGCGGGACGAGCAGGTCGGCGGTGCGCTCGGGAAGGACGGTGGTCATGGCGGGGTTCACTCTCCGTACGGGGCGGTGGACGGGGCGGTGCTCGGGGAGCAGTCGGCCAGCGGAACCGGCTCACCCATGGCGACGAGGATTTTGCGGGCTCCGGTGTAGGACTCCCGGCCGTGCGCGGAGAGGATGTTGTCGACCAGCATCACGTCACCGCGCTGCCAGGTCTCCCGTACGGTGACCGCCTGGTACACCTCGTTGATCGTGTCCACCTCCGCGTCGGTGAGGGAAGTGCCGTCACCCAGGTAGGTGTTGAACGGCAGCCCGTCCGCGCCGAAGGTCTCGACAAGCACCTCCCGGACGTCCTCGTCCAGGGTGCGGGCGTTCCAGAAGGCGAAGTGGTTGAACCAGGAGCGCTCACCGGTCACCGGGTGGGTGATGATCGCGGAGCGGAGCTGGCGGGTGCGCAGGGTGTCCTCGTCGAGCCACTCGTAGCCGATGGCGTTGGCGTCGCAGTACTCCTCGGCCCCCTTCGGCTCCTCGGACGAGAACGCCTTGCGCCAGGGCATGCCCGCCAGGTCGGAGTAGTTGCGCTCCAGCAGCCAGCCGGCCTTCGCGAACCGGGCCGCCAGCTCCGGCGGCAGCAGGGCGAGCGCCTTGCGCATGTCGCCCACGGTGGTCGCGCCGCCGGTCTCGGGCGCGGTGACGCAGCCGAACAGGAGCACGCCGGGGAAGTCCAGGGTGTAGCTGTTCTCGTTGTGCAGCCGGATGGGCTGGACGGCCGGCAGGTCGGTGGAGGAGAACACGCCCTCGCCGAAGTCGGTGCGCGGGGTGGCCTTCTCCTTGTACCCGGCCCGCTCGGCGATGAGGACGTCACGCGCCTCGGCGAACGTGGCCGCGTCCTCGACCGGCAGCCCGCGCAGCAGGACCGCACCGGAACGGTGCAACTCGGCCTGGATGGCAGGGCGGTGGGCGGTGAGCCAGGCGGTGGCCTCCGCCATGCCGGTGAAGTCCGGGGTGTGGACGACCACCGGCTTTCCGGGCTCCCGGACGGGGGTGATGCCGGTGGCGGTGGGCTGGGACAGTGTGGTCATGGGAGTTCCTCGTCTTCGCGGAGATGGGCTGGAAGTTGATGGGGCCGACCGGAGCGGCAGGGAGTCAGCCGGCCGTGGCCGGTGCGTCCCGCAGGGTGCCGAGGACCGGGTTGAGCCGGGCGAAGAACCCCGGCAGGTCCTGCTGGAAGTAGAAGTGGTCGCCCGGGAGCACCTCGGGCACGACCTCGCCCCCGGTCACCAGGGACCAGCCGCCGAGCATCCCGGTCGGCACGATCGGGTCCGCGTCGCCGCCGAACACGGCCACCGGGCAGTCGAGCCGGACGTCGGGGACGGTGCACCGGTAGGCGTCGTCGATGGCGAAGTCGGCCCGGATGGACGGCAGGACGATCTCGCGGAGCTCCGGCTCGTCGAGGATGCCGTCATCGGTGCCCCCGCGCTCCTTGATGGCGGCCACCAGCTGGTCGTCGTCGAGCAGCTCCGGGTGGACCGGGCACTGGTTGGGCAGCACCGGGGCCCGGCAGGCGGAGGCGATCAGCCCCCGGGGGGTGCGGCCGGCCGCCTGGAGGGCGCGGGTCACCTCGAAGGCGACCAGGGACCCCATGCTGTGGCCCAGGACCACCAGGTCACCGGTGTCCGCGGGCAGGGAGTCGAGGACCGGCAGCGCCAGGTCGTCCACCGACTCCGGCAGGTCCTCGCTGTAGCGGGCGCCCCGGCCGGGGTACTGGCCGATCAGCAGCCGCACATCCGCCGGCAGATGCTCGCGCCAGACGCCGTACGCGTGGGCGTTGCCCCCGGCGTGCGGCAGCACCAGCAGCGACAGGCGGTGCGGGGCCTCGCCCGGCAGGTCCCAGACGACGTCGTCTGCGGCGGGCGGCGGGGAGATGGTCATGAGCTGATCCGTTCTGTCCGGGTACGGCGGCGGAGGGCGGGCCGGGCCTTCGGGGCGGGCGCTGCCTGGAGGGAGACGATGTGCTCGGCGAGCCGGGCAGGCGTCGGGTGCTGGAAGAGGTCGCGCACGGTCAGCCGGACCCTCAGCGAACCGGCGATGTGGTTGGTGAGCCGGGCACCCAGCAGCGAATGGCCGCCCAGCGTGAAGAAGTCGTCGTCGATCGTGAGGGCGGCGCTCGTGCCGAGGGTTCCGGCGAACAGGGCGACCAGGGTCTCTTCGAGCGGGGTGCGCGGCGGGCGCCCGCCCGGGGCGACGGTGGCCTGCGGAATGGGCAGGGCTCGCTTGTCGATCTTCCCGTTGGGCGTCAGGGGAAGCCGGTCGAGCCGGGTCAGATAGGTCGGTACGAGGTGCTCGGGAAGCCGCTCGGCCAGGTGTCGGCGGACCTCGTCCACGGTGAGCCGGTCGGAGTCGGCGACGAAGTAGGCGGCGAGTGCGTCGCGATGGGTGGTGATGGTGGTTTGGGTGATGTGGGGGTGGGTGAGGAGGGTGGTTTCGATTTCGGTGGGTTCGATGCGGAAGCCGCGGATTTTGATTTGGTTGTCGGCGCGGCCGTCGTAGTGGAGGTTTCCGTGGTGGTCGTGGTGGGCGAGGTCGCCGGTGCGGTAGAGGTGGGTGCCGGGGGGTCCGTAGGGGTTGGGGATGAAGTGGGTGGCGGTGGTGTCGGGTCGGTTGTGGTAGCCGTGGGCGAGGCCGTGGCCGGCGAGGTAGAGGTGGCCGGTGGTGCCGGGTGGGGTGAGGTTGAGGTGGTTGTCGAGGATGTAGGTGTGTTTGTTGGTGAGGGGGGTTCCGATGGGGATGGTGGTGTGGGGTTGGGTGGTGGGGTGGGTGGTGTGGGTGGTGGTGAAGCCCATGGATTCGGCGGGGCCGTAGCCGTTGGTGATGGTGAGGTGGGGGTGGTGTTGGTGGAGTTTGTGGGTGTGGGTGGGTGAGGCGGTTTCGCCTGCGGTGTAGGTGGTGGTGACGGTGGTGAAGGCGTGGGGGTGTTCGTCGGTGAGGTAGTTGAAGAGGCTGGCGGAGAGTTGGAGCATGGTGATGTTGTGGTGGTGGGTGAGTTGGGTGATGAGGGTGGGTTCGGGTTTTTGTCCGGGTTGGAGGACGGTGGTGGCTCCGTGGAGGAGGGCGCCCCAGAATTCGAGGCTGAAGGCGTCCCAGGAGACGGGTGAGGATTGGAGGAAGGTTTCGTTGGGTCCGAAGGTTCCGTAGTTCTGGTGGGTGATGGTGGAGGTGAGGTTGTGGTGGGAGGAGAGGATGCCTTTGGGGCGTCCGGTGGAGCCTGAGGTGAACATCAAGCACGCCACATCAGCACGGGTGAGGGGTATGCCGAGGTTGGTGTCCGGCAGAGCGGTGAGGTCGCCGGGCTGCTCGGTCACGGTGGTCCAGGGCCCGTTGAGGCGTTGGGACAGCACGGTGTCGGTGATGAGGTGGGTGATACCGGCGTCGTGGGCGGCGGTGCGGAGTCGTTCGTCGGGGAAGTCGGGGTCGAGGAGGGTGTAGGCGGCCCCGGTCTTGGTGACGGCGATGACCGCGGTCGCGAAGTCCGTGCCCCGCTCCAACAGCACTCCCGCGATGTCACCGCGCTTGAGACCCAAGGTGCGGAGGTGGTGAGCCAGGCGGTTCGCGGAGGCGTTGAGGTCGGCGTAGGTCACCCGCCGGTCTTCGAAGATGAGCGCGGTCTTCTCGGGGCGGAGTGCGGTCTGTTCCTCGAAGCGCTCGACGATGGTGGAGTGGTCGGTGGCGACGGGGGTGCCGGCCCAGGGGCCCGTGAGGAGCTCGCGTTCGGTCTCGGTGAGGACGTTCAGGTCGGCCAGGTGCAGTTCCGGGTTGGACAGGACCTGGTGGAGGACCGAACCGAGGACCGTGGCCATCCTGCGTACCGTCGCCTCGTCGAACACATCCCGCGCGAAGAGGATCGCGCCGTGCAGGCGCTTGCTGTCGTCGGAGCGGAGGAGGAACTCCAGGTCGAACTTGGCCGAGCCGTTCATGACACCGAAGACTTCGGCCTCCTGCACCCCGGCCAGACTCACCTCCGGCAGACCGCCCGCCTCGAGCCCGAGGCAGATTTGGAAGAGGGGGTGGCGGGTGAGGGTGCGGGTGGGGTTGAGGGTGTCGAGGACGAGGTCGAAGGGGGCTTCTTGGTGGGCGAAGGCGTCGAGGTCGGTGGTGCGGACGTGGTGGAGGAGTTCGCGGAAGGTGGGGTTGCCGGTGGTGTTGGTGCGCAGGACCAGGGTGTTGACGAAGAACCCCACCAGATCCTGAAGCCCTTCGTGGCCCCGGCCCGCGACCGGTGACCCGATGGCGAGATCCGTGCCCGCACCCAGGCGGGTGAGTGCTGCGACGAGCGCCGCGTGCACGACCATGAATGGCGTGCATCCTTCGGCCCGGGAGAGTTCGGTGACCCACTCGTAGAGGTCGGGGCCCAGGTCGATGTCGACTTCTCCGCCCTGGTGGGTGGCATGAGCCGGTCGGGGGCGGTCGAGGTTGAGGGTGTGTTCCTGGGGGAGGCCGCTGAGGGTGTGTCGCCAGAAGTCGAGTTCCTGGGCGAGGAGGCTTTCGGGGTCGGTGGGGGAGCCGAGGACGCGGCGCTGCCACTGGGCGTAGTCGGCGTACTGGACGGCCAGTTGATCCAGGACGGGGGTACTGGTTCCGTTGAGGCGGGCTTGGTAGGCGTGGGAGAGGTCGGTGAAGAAGGGGGTGTTGGAGGCGCCGTCGGTGGCGATGTGGTGGAGCAGGAGCAGCAGGACCTGTGAGCCGTTGCCCGTGTCGAACAAGGTTGCGCGCAGGGGGACTTCGGCATGGAGGTCGAAGACGTGACCTGCTGCCGTGGCCAGTTCCGTATCGAGGTTCGCGGGGTCGATACGGCGGTGTGTGAGGGTGATGCGGTCGGGTGAGGGGGGCAGGACGCGCTGGCGGGGTTCGCCGTCGACGGTCTCGAGGACGGTTCTCAGCGGGGCGTGGCGGGTTGCCACGTCGTTGAGTGCGGCCTCCAACGCACCCGTATCCAGAGTGCCTTGGATGCGTATGGCGATGGGGACGTTGTATGCGGCGGTTCCGCCGTCGAGATCGGCCAGGAGCCACAGCCGTTGCTGGGCGTACGAGGCCGGGGGCAGCTCGCCCGGGTTCTCCGCGTTGTCCGTGGGGACGAGCGGAGGCAGTGCGGGGGTGCCCTTCTTCCCGGCGATGTGTTCGGTGAGTCGGGCGGGGGTCGGGTGCTGGAAGACGTCGCGGATGGTGAGCCGGACGCCCAGGACGTCGGCGATGTGGTTCGTGAGACGCGCGGCCAGCAGTGAATGCCCGCCCAGAGTGAAGAAGTTGTCGTCGATGCCGAGCGGCTCCGTCGTTCGCAGGGCCTTGGCGAACAGCGAGACCAGGATCTCTTCCCCCGGGGTGCGCGGTGCCCGCCGCGTCCCCCGGGCCAACTGCGGCGCGGGAGCGGGCAGGGCGCGTCTGTCGATCTTCCCGTTGGGGGTGAGCGGCAGTCGGTCGAGCACGATGATGTGCGACGGGACCAGGTGTTCCGGCAGGCGTTCCGCGACGTACCGGCGCAGCTCCTCGGGGGAGGAGGGGGAGGAGTCGGTCTCTCCTCCGGGCGGCTCCTCGACCACGTACGCGACCAGCTGTTCCTGGTGGGTGGTGATGGTGGTTTGGGTGATGTGGGGGTGGGTGAGGAGGGTGGTTTCGATTTCGGTGGGTTCGATGCGGAAGCCGCGGATTTTGATTTGGTTGTCGGCGCGGCCGTCGTAGTGGAGGTTTCCGTGGTGGTCGTGGTGGGCGAGGTCGCCGGTGCGGTAGAGGTGGGTGCCGGGGGGTCCGTAGGGGTTGGGGATGAAGTGGGTGGCGGTGGTGTCGGGTCGGTTGTGGTAGCCGTGGGCGAGGCCGTGGCCGGCGAGGTAGAGGTGGCCGGTGGTGCCGGGTGGGGTGAGGTTGAGGTGGTTGTCGAGGATGTAGGTGTGTTTGTTGGTGAGGGGGGTTCCGATGGGGATGGTGGTGTGGGGTTGGGTGGTGGGGTGGGTGGTGTGGGTGGTGGTGAAGCCCATGGATTCGGCGGGGCCGTAGCCGTTGGTGATGGTGAGGTGGGGGTGGTGTTGGTGGAGTTTGTGGGTGTGGGTGGGTGAGGCGGTTTCGCCTGCGGTGTAGGTGGTGGTGACGGTGGTGAAGGCGTGGGGGTGTTCGTCGGTGAGGTAGTTGAAGAGGCTGGCGGAGAGTTGGAGCATGGTGATGTTGTGGTGGTGGGTGAGTTGGGTGATGAGGGTGGGTTCGGGTTTTTGTCCGGGTTGGAGGACGGTGGTGGCTCCGTGGAGGAGGGCGCCCCAGAATTCGAGGCTGAAGGCGTCCCAGGAGACGGGTGAGGATTGGAGGAAGGTTTCGTTGGGTCCGAAGGTTCCGTAGTTCTGGTGGGTGATGGTGGAGGTGAGGTTGTGGTGGGAGGAGAGGATGCCTTTGGGGCGTCCGGTGGAGCCTGAGGTGAACATCAGACACGCCACATCAGCACTGGTCAGCGGCAGGTTCAGGTTCTCTCCCGACCGGCTTTCCAGTTCCTCGCCCGTCCAGATGACTGCCTGCCACGGCCCTGCCAGCCGACTGCCGAGAGTCGCATCGGTGATGAGGTGGGTGATACCGGCGTCGTCAGCGGCGGTGCGCAGTCGCTCGTCGGGGAAGTCGGGGTCCAGGAGGGTGTAGGCGGCCCCGGTCTTGGTGACGGCGATGACCGCGGTCGCGAAGTCCGTGCCCCGCTCCAGGAGGACTCCGGCGATGTCACCGCGTTTCAGGCCCAGTTCGCGCAGGTGGTGAGCTCGGCGGTTAGCGGCGCTGTTCAGCTCCCTGTAGGAGAGTTCAAGGTCTTCGAAGATGAGGGCGGTCTTGTCGGGGCGGAGCGTGGCCTGTTCCTCGAAGCGCTCGACGATGGTGGAGTGGTCGGTGGCGACGGGGGTGCCGGCCCAGGGGCCCGTGAGGAGCTCGCGTTCGGTCTCGGTGAGGACGTTCAGGTCGGCCAGGTGCAGTTCCGGGTTGGACAGGACCTGGTGGAGGACCGAGCCGAGAACCGTGGCCATCCTGCGTACCGTCGCCTCGTCGAACACATCCCGCGCGAAGACGACGGTGGCCCGGAACTCCTTCTCGTCGTCGGAGCGGAGGAAGAACTCCAGGTCGAACTTGGCCGATCCGTTGGCGAACGTCTCGGCACCGGCCGCCCGGACCCCCGGCAGGTCGAGGGCGGGTGCGCCACCCGTCTCCAGCGCCAGGCAGATTTGGAAGAGGGGGTGGCGGGTGAGGGTGCGGGTGGGGTTGAGGGTGTCGAGGACGAGGTCGAAGGGGGCTTCTTGGTGGGCGAAGGCGTCGAGGTCGGTGGTGCGGACGTGGTGGAGGAGTTCGCGGAAGGTGGGGTTGCCGGTGGTGTTGGTGCGCAGGACCAGGGTGTTGACGAAGAACCCCACCAGTTCTTGGAGTTGCTCGTCGTTGCGGCCTGCGGCGGGTGAGCCGATGGCGAGGTCGGTGCCCGCACCGAGGCGGGTGAGGGCTGCGACGAGTGCGGCGTGCACGACCATGAACGGCGTGCACCCTTCAGCCCGGGACAGTGTGCCGATCTGCTCGTAGAGGTCGGGGCCCAGGTCGACGGTGACTTCTCCGCCCTGGTGGGTGGCATGAGCCGGTCGGGGGCGGTCGAGGTTGAGGGTGTGTTCCTGGGGGAGGCCGCTGAGGGTGTGTCGCCAGAAGTCGAGTTCCTGGGCGAGGAGGCTTTCGGGGTCGGTGGGGGAGCCGAGGACGCGGCGCTGCCACTGGGCGTAGTCGGCGTACTGGACGGCCAGTTGATCCAGGACGGGCCCGGTGGCGCCGGTGAGGCGGGCTGCATAAGCCCGGGAGAGGTCGGTGAAGAAGGGGGCGTTGGAGGCGCCGTCGGTGGCGATGTGGTGAAGCAGGAGCAGCAGGACCTGTGAGCCGTTGCCCGTGTCGAACACGGTTGCCCGGAGCGGGACTTCGGTACGGAGGTCGAAGACGTGACCCGCTGCCGCGGCCAGTTCCGTATCAAGGTCCCCGGCGTCCACCCGGCGGTGGGTGAGGGTGATGCGGTCGGGTGACGGGGGCAGAACGCGCTGGCGGGGCTCGCCGTCGACGGTCTCGAAGACGGTCCTCAGCGGTGCGTGACGGGTTGCCACGTCGTTGAGTGCGGCCTCCAACGCCTCTGTGTCCAGGGTTCCTTGGATGCGTATGGCGATGGGGACGTTGTACGCGGCGGTTCCGCCGTCGAGATCGGCCAGCAGCCACAGCCGCTGCTGGGCGTACGAGGCCGGCGGCAGCCCGTCTCCACCCTCCGCAGCGACGAGCGGAGGCAGTGCGGGGGCGCCCTTCCTCCCCGCGATGTGCTCGGTGAGCCGAGCAGGCGTGGGGTGCTGGAAGACATCACGGATGGTGAGCCGGACACCCAGGACATCGGCGATGTGGTTCGTGAGACGCGCGGCCAGCAGCGAATGCCCGCCCAGCGTGAAGAAGTTGTCGTCGAGCGTGGGGCTGTCGGGCAGGCCGAGCGTCCTCGCGAACAGGGCCACCACGATCTCTTCCTCGGCCGTGCGAGCCGCACGGCCGCCCTGGGAGGCGATCGACGGGGCCGGCAGCGCCCGCTTGTCGATCTTCCCGTTCGCGGTGAAGGGCAGCCGGTCCAGCGACGTGAGATAAGCCGGTACGAGGTGTTCGGGGAGCCGGTCCGCCAAGTGGCGGCGGACCTCTTCGGGGTGGACGGGCTGATCGGCCACGACGTAGGCGGCGAGCCGCTGTTCGTGGAGGGTGACCACCGCCTGGCTGATGCGCGGGTGGGTGAGGAGAGCCGCCTCGATCTCACCGGGCTCGATCCGGAAGCCCCGGACCTTGACCTGGTCGTCGGCCCGGCCCTCGTAATGGAGGATGCCGTTCCGGTCGAAGTGGGCGAGGTCGCCGGTGCGGTAGAGGCGGCTGCCCGGGCCTCCGAAGGGGTGCGGGACGAAGCGGACGGCGGTGATGTCGGGGCGCCCCTGGTACCCGTGGGCGAGGCCGTCGCCCGCGAGGTACAGCTCCCCCGTGGTGCCGGGCGGGCAGAGCCTGAGGTGGTGGTCCAGGATGTACGCGGGCTTGTTGACCAGGGGCGATCCGATGGGGATCACCGGGTGCGGCTCGGCGCCGGGCTCGACGGTGTGCGTGGTCGCGAAGATCATCGCCTCGGCCGGTCCGTAACCGTTGACGACGGCCATACCGGGCCGCAGCCGCTGGAGAGCGTGTACGTGGGCGGGGGAGGCGGCCTCGCCGACGGTGAACGCGGTGGTGACGGAGGCGAAGGCGCCGGGGTGTTCGTCGACGAGATAGTTGAAGAGGGTGGCGGACAGCAGCAGGGTGGTGATGCCGTGCCGCCGGGCCAGCTCGTCGACGATCGCCGGTTCCGGCTTCTGCCCCGGCTGGAGGACCGCGGTGCCGCCGTGCAGAAGCGCGCCCCAGAGCTCCAGGCTGAACGCGTCCCACGAGACGGGGGAGCACTGCAGGATGACCTGGTCGGGGCCGAAGGGGAGATAGCTCTGCCGGGTGAGGGTCGAGACCAGGTTGCGGTGGGAGGAGAGGATGCCCTTGGGCCTGCCGGTCGAGCCCGAGGTGAACATCAGGCACGCCGCGTCCTCGGCGGTGAGCGGGAGGCCGAGGTCCCCGGTCCCCTGGTCCAGCAGCTCGGCGGGGGTCCCGGTGTGGGTGGCCCAGTCGCCGGAGACACGGTCCGCGAGCTCCTGGCGGGTGACGAGGTGGCCGATGCCCGCGTCACCGGCCGCCGAGCGGAGGCGTTCGTCGGGGAAGTCGGGGTCGAGCAGCACGTGCGCGGCACCGGTCTTCAGGACGGCGAGCAGGGCGGTGACGAAGAGGGCGCCGCGCTCGAAGAGGATGCCCGCCATGTCACCGCGGCCCAGGCCGCGCGAGCGCAGGTGCCGGGCCCACCGGTTGGCGTCGGCGTTGAGCTCGGCGTAGGTGACCCGCCGGTCCCGGTCGATCAGCGCGGTGCTGTCCGGGAACCGTGCCGCCTGCTCCTCGAACCGCTCCACCAGCGTCGTGTCGTCGGCCGCCACCACCGGCCCGGCCCACCGCCCGGTCAGCAGCTCGCGCTCGGCCCCGGACAGCACCTCCAGATCGGCCACCCGGCGCGCGGTCGGCTCCTCGACGGCGAGGGCCTCCGCAAGGAACCGGGCGAACCGGTCCTGGTGGGCGGCGACCGCGTCCACGTCGACCCCCTCCACCGGGGTGTCGAAGTCGATGCGCAGCCCGCTCGCCGCTCCCAGGTCGAACACGGCGATGCTCAGGTCGTCGACCGGGCCGTTGCTGACGTTGTGGTTGACGCTCGGGTGACCGCACACGGTCAGCTCCGCGTTGAAGCCCATGATGTTGATGACGGGTGAGGCGAGCCTGCGGGAACCGTCCATGACCCCGGCGTCCCGGCACAGGTCCTCGTACCGGGTCATCTGGTGGCGCAGCCCGTGCTTGATCTCGGCGGACACCGACCGGACCAGTGCGCCGAGCGGCTCCTCGGGCCGCACGCGCAGCCGCAGCGGAACGATGTTCGACATCATCCCGGGCGTGCTCCGCGCGGTCTTCGACTTCCGGCCCGTCACCGGCAGGGCGGCCACCAGCTCGTCCCGGTCCGTGACCCGGTGCAGGTAGACCGTGAGCAGCGCCACCAGGAGGACGGACCAGGAGACGCGCTCGGCACGGGCGGCGGTCCGCAGCCGCTCGGCGTCCGCCGGGGAGATCCGTACGCTGCGCCGCGCGAAGGGCAGTCCGCCGTGCGCGGGGGCGGCCCGGCCGGTTCCCCGGACGATGCTGGGGGCGTCCGGCGCACCGGCCAAGTGCTCACGCCAGCCCGCCCGTTCGGCGGCGGCCTCTTCGGAGCTCCGGTGCGCCGCGTCCTCGGTCAGGAGGTCGGTGAGCCGCCCGAAGGGGGAGGCGTCCCACGGCTCGCCCGCCACCGCCTGCTCGTACAGGGCGACGAGCCGTGCCAGGAGCATCGAGACGCCCACCCCGTCGACGACCAGGTGGTGGAAACCGTAGAAGTAGAAGTACCTCTCCTCGCCGAGCTTGAAGAGCGCGCAGCGTACGGGGGCCCGGCGGGTCAGGTCGTACGGGTCGCAGACCAGCGCGTCGATCCGGCGCCAGGCTTCCGCCTCCGGGTCGTCCGCCGCGCTCACGTCGGTGAACGGCAGGGTGCGGGAGCCGACGTCCGGGTCGACCAGCTGCCACACCTGCTCCCCGTCGTCCTCGAAGCGCAGGACCCGCAGGCAGTCCGCCTCCTCGGCCAGGCGCCGCCAGGCGGCCGACATCAGCTCCGGGTCCACCGGGCCGAGGATCTCCCTGCACTCACCGACGCTGTACCGCAGGCCGGTGGGGTCCAGGGTGTGGGCCGTCCAGATGTCGTGCTGGGCCACCGAGAGCGGCAACCGGACGGCGGCCGGGGCGGGTGCGACGGGCGCATCGGACGGCATGGGAACTCCTGGGGAAGTCGCTGCGGAGATGAGGGCGAGGGCGGGGAACGCGGCCGGGGCCGGGGAGCTGCGCCGGGCGGGGCAGTGCCATACAACCGTCGGGCGGCCCCGGGGAGCGGCAGCCCGCCCGGCGGTGCGTCAGCAGTTCGGCGGTGCGGCGGCAGTCAGGAGGCAGCGTCGGCGGCAGTGGCAGCGGCGGCAGCAGTGGCCGGGGCGGGGGCCGGGGCTCGGGTCGGGGCCGGGGCGAGAGCCCGTACGACGCACAGCACCCGGAACGCGGAGCGGCCCGTCTCCGTACTGGCCCGGATGACCCCGCTGACCAGCAGATCACGCACCATACGGCCGCAGTTGGGCAGCGGGAGACCGGTCAGCCGGACGACGTCACCCAGGTCGAACTCGTCCGCGTCCGCCTCGTGCAGAGCCGACAGGAGCCTCTGATGGCCGGCGGGCAGCCGGCTGATGGTGCGGGCGGTCCGCTCCGGCAGGCGCGAGACCGCCGGGTCGCCGGACAGGTGGTCGAGCAGGGCGGCGGGGTCCGACTCCACGATGCCGCAGAGGGTCGGCAGATCGCAGACGGCCAGCCAGGAGGCGGCGGCGACCAGTGCCATGGGGTGGCCGTCGAGCCGGTGGCAGATCCGCCCGATGTCCGCCAGCGACCGCGCGTCGGCCGCGATGTCGGGGCGGACGCGGCGCAGTTGGCTGAGGAAGAACCGGGTGGCGGGGGAGTCGGAGCCGTCGGGCGGGGCGGGTGCCTCCAACGGCGAGAGGAGGAAGAGGCGTTCGCAGGGAACGTCCCAGGGCTCCTCCGCGGTGACGAGCACGCGGAGGCCGGGGACGTCACGCAGCAGCCGGTTCAGCCGGTGGCCGTCGAGCAGGCCCGTATCGACGCCGTCGAGCACCAGCAGGACGCCGCGGCTGCCCGCGAGGTCCGCGAGCCGCGCCGGGAGTTCACCGGTCCGCGCGAGGGATTCGCCGGTCCATGGGGAGAGTTCGCCGTTCTGCGCGGGGAGTTCACCTGCCCTTTGCGGGAGTTCACCGGTCCGTGTGGAGCGTTCCCCGGTCTGTCCGCCGCCGTGCAGATAGGCGGCGCACTCCCCGGTCAGGGCGGTGAAGGAGTCGTCCTCGGCCGGCAGGAAGTCGGGGACCGGGCCCGGCGCGGTGTGCCACAGCACGGAGAGGCCCGCTTCGTGGAGCCTTGCCGCCGCCTCCAGAGCGACCCGGGTCTTGCCCATACCGCTCAACCCCACCACGGTGACGAGCCGTTCGGCCCCCGACCGCAGCTCCTCCACGACGACCGCGGTCTCCGCGTCCCGCCCGATGACGGGGTGCAGGGGGACGGGCGGCGACGGACGCTCGGCGCCCGTGTGTCTGCCGTCGCCTCCTCCCCGGTGTCCGCGCCGGGCCGCTTCCTCCAGGGCGGTACGGGCCCGGGGGCCCAGCCGCAGGGCGTCGGCGATCAGCCGGACCGTGTCGGTTCTGGGCCGCTGCGCCTTCCCTTTCTCCAGATCGCGGATGGCGCGGACGCTGATGGTGGAGAGATCCGCCAACTGCCGCTGTGTGAGGCCGATACGGAGCCGGTGCCCCCGTATGAGGGAGCCGAGGAGCGCGGAGTCGGGGGCGGCGGCGTTCTGGGGAGGGAGGCCGATCGTCATGGGAGGCTCCTGCTGGTGGGTGCGGGACCTGGTGAGTAGTTCTTCGGCCATCTTTCGAACGCTGGCTATCCAGGGAGCATCCCGGTCCTAACCCCGCGTGGACCTCCGCTATCCCGGCCCGTGATGGGGTTCAGGGGCGCGGTGATAGCGGACCGGCGCCGTGATAGCGGGGTGATAGGGCCACGGGCGGCCCCGTGAATCCGGGCCTTCCTAATTTGGTGGTCAGAAGGAAACACCACCACCGAAGGGGAATCCGATGACGAACAAGACCTCCGCCCGCACCGCTCTCCGCACCGCCGCCGCCTCGGCCCTGATCGTGATCGTGACCGGCCTGGGCGCCCAGACGGGCTGGGCCGCCGAGGCCGCCACCACCGCTCCGGCCACCGCCACGGCGACCACCACCACGACCGGGGACGGCACCACCGAGGGCACGACCCCCAAGCCCCCGGCCGGCTCCGGCACGGACAACAACCCCTGGGACTGACCCCCTTCGCGCCCCGCCCGACAGCGAGAACGCCCGTCCAGAACGAGAGCGCCCGTCGGACAGCGAGAGCGCTGCCCCGGACCGAGAGCGCCGCCCCGGACCGAGAGCATCCGTCCGGAACAAGACCACCCGCCCGGCACCGAGAGCATCTGCCAGGCACCGAGAGCGCCCGCCCTCACCGAGAGCGCCGCCCCGGACCGAGAGCACCCGTCCGGAACAAGAGCACCGCCCCTCGGGGCAGACCCCAGACGGTCCCAGCCGCACCATCGGCCCCCGCCTCAGGGCAGGCCCCTCAGAGCAGCCCCCCGAACGGTCTCAGCCCACGCCGAGCAATCGTTTCGCCTCGGTCAGTTCCCGCACCATCCCACGGTCCCGGAAAACATCGACCGCAGGGAGCAGAAGCTCCCGGGACCCCGCCGCCTCCGCCGCGTCCCCCTCGAGAAGTCGCGCCAGATCCAGGCGCGCCAGCGCGCCACCACTAAAATCCATGATGTGCTCCCGGGTCGCGATGGCCCGGTCGTAGAAGCTCCTGGCCCGCTCGGGCCGCCC
The DNA here is from genome assembly GCA_002082585.1 of Kitasatospora albolonga. Taxonomy (NCBI): domain Bacteria; kingdom Bacillati; phylum Actinomycetota; class Actinomycetes; order Kitasatosporales; family Streptomycetaceae; genus Kitasatospora; species Kitasatospora albolonga. Next base: position 555,433 of record CP020563.1, on the reverse strand, counting down.
CATCAGGGTGAAGGCGTGTCCCAGGTCGCGCAGCAGATGACCCTCGCCGATGACGTCACCGGAATCGTGGCACAGCTCCAGCACCTCGGTGAAGGTCAGCACCGCCTGGTCGTGGTCGCCCCGTTCCAGCAGCAGCTGGCCGACGCGGCGCAGCGTCCTGGCCCGTCCGCCCGTGTAACCGACCCCCTCGTAAATGGCCAGCGCCTCGTCCAGCTGCGTCTGCGCCGCCGCCCTGTCACCCCGGCGCATCCGGATGTGGGCGCTCTGCGTCAGGACGATGGCGCGCCCCACCACGTCGTCGGCCCGGTCGAAGTCGGCGAGGGACCGCCCGTACAGCTCCAGCGCTCCGTCGTCGTCGCCGCTCGTCCGCGCGATGAGGGCCAGATCGCGCCTGCACAGCGCCCGGCCCTCCGGCTCGTCGAGCGTCTCGAAGATGTCCAGCGCCGAACCGAGCGTCTGCCGCGCCCGGTCGAACTGGTTGCGGCTCATGTACAGCGAGCCGAGCGACGCCTGTACCGCCGCCGCGCCCCGCAGGTTGCCCGCCTTGCGGACGGCACCCAGCGCCTTCAGATGGGTCTGCTCCCACAGGTCGTAGTGGCCGCGCACCTCGAAGAGGGTGACCAGGGTCGTCGCCAGGTCCCAGCTGACATCGTGCAGCCCCTCGTCCGCCGCCTGCTCCACCATCCCGCACAGCGCGCCCTGTTCGGCGTCCAGCCAGGCCATCGGGTCGGCCAGCAGCTGGTCCGTGCCGACGACGGGCGGCTCCCAGCGGGGGGCGGTCCCGTGCAGGACGGTGTAGTCGCCGCCGTACACCTTGCGGTGGGCCTGCTCGGCCAGGTGCATCCAGCCGCCCGCCATACGGACGAGCGCCGCCTCGCGGTCCTCCGGCATTTCCTGCGCGGCCAGTTGCTCACGTGCGTAGACACGGATGATCTCGTGGAAGCGGTACCGGTAGCCCCCGGTGCTCTCCACCCCGACCACATCCAGCATCTGTACGTCGACCAGGGGTTCCATCAGGTCCGACGGGAAGGGGCGGTCGTCGTCCAGGAGCGCCCCGGCGAGCCAGCTGGGCAGGGTCGGCGCCTGGGCCATGCTCAGCAGCCGCAGCAGCCGGGCGTCCGCCGCCGCCAGACCGTCGTACGTCAGGGAGAGGCTGGCCCGCATGGTCATCTCACCGTGGGTCAGCTCGTCCAGCCGGTGCCGCTCGTTGGCGAGCCGGTGCACCATCGAGGCGAGCGTCCAGTGCGGACGCGCGGCGAGGCGGGCGGCCACGATGCGCAGCGCCAGCGGCAGCCGCCCGACCGTGCGGACGAGCGCCTCGGCCGCCACGGCCTCGTCACGCACCCGGTCCTCCCCGATGATCCGGGACAGCAGCTCCAGCGCCCGGTCCTCCTCCAGTACGTCCAGTTCGACGCGGTGCGCACCGGGCAGGGCGGTCAGCCGCGCCCGGCTGGTGACGAGGACGGCGCAGTCCCGGCTGCCGGGCAGCAGCGGCCGCACCTGGCCCTCGCTGAGCGCGTCGTCCAGGACGACGAGCACCCGGCGGGAGGCGAGCCGGGTCCGGTACATCTCCGCCCGCTCGTCCAGCGATTCCGGGATGAGCTGGCCGGGAATGCCGAGCGCCCGCAGGAACCGGCCGAGGACCTCCGCGGAAGTGGCCGGAGCCCCCGTCGTACCGCGCAGGTCACAGTAGAGCTGGCCGTCCGGGAACCCGGTCTCGGCCAGCATGTGCGCCATGTGGACGGCGAGCGTGGACTTCCCGGTGCCGGGTTTTCCGGTGATCGCGACGAGACCGGCGGTGTGCCGCCCCGGCCCTCCGGTCAGCGCCCGCTCCAGCTCCGCGAGCCGGCCCGGGTCGGCGACGAAGTCCGCGGTGGTGGCGGGCATCTGGTGCGGGATCTCGTCGTGCCGCTCGGCCGTCGGCGGGGCGGTGGCGGCCCCCTCCGCCGAGTCCTCCGGCTCTGCCTGCGTACGGGCGGTGGGTCCGGGCCCGGGTCCGGCGGGCGGGGGCAGTTCGCCCGCGAGGATCGCCGACTGGAGGTCCTTGAGTTCGCGGCCGGGCTCCAGCCCGAGCTCCTCGTCGAGCAGCACCCGCCCGGCCTGGAAGACGTCCAGCGCCTCCGCCTGCCGCCCCGACCAGTACAGGGCCTGCATGAGCTGGCCGCGCAGCCTCTCCCGCAGGGGGTGCTCGTGCGTGAGCATCTGGAGCTCGCCGACCAGCCGGTCGTGCCGCCCGAGTTCCAGCTCGATCCGCATGCGCAGTTCGAGGGCGGCGAGCCGTTCCTCGTTGAGCTGACGGGCCCGGTTGGCCAGCGGACCGCTGTCCATGCCTGTCAGACAGTCCCCCTGCCAGAGTCTCATCGCGGCCTTCAGCCGCTCCACCGCCTGCTCCGGGGCGCCCTGGTCCCTCAGCCGCCGGGCGCGCGTGACCTGTTCGGTGAAGAGCGCGGAGTCCACGTTGACGGCGTCGGTGTTGAGCACGTACCCCGGCGGCCGGGTGGTGATCGAGACCTCGCAGTCCGCGTCCGCCAGCAGTTTCCGCAGCCGCGACACACAGATCTGGACCTGGGTGCGTGCGGTCTCCGGCGGATCGTCCTGCCAGATGAGGTCGACCAGATAGTGGGTGCTGACCACTCGGTTGCTCTCCAGGAGCAGCGCGGCGAGGATCACCTCCTGACGGCCGGGAGGCACTCTCAGCGGTTCCTCGGAGCCCCGCACCTGGAGCGGCCCCAGGACCCGGAAGGGCGGGGCGGACGTTTCGGGCAGCCCAAGGACCTTCTCCGTCATACCGTCAGCCACTGATTCCCCCACCAGCCAAGAGAGTTGACGACGCCGCCGGGTCAACTTGCCGGACAGTCTCCACATTCGTGTGGTTCCTGTCTATGGCATGTGGTTCTTCCGTGTGCGATAGCCCCGCGATAGGGAGAAGTTGCAGGTGATTCGCAGGATGGACCGTGGATGCGAAAGGGACAGTGATGAACAGCAACTACTCCGCGGGTGCCGGACCTTGGGCGCTCCCTGCCGATCCGGTCACCGCTGCGGGGGTCGACCATATCCGCCTGGTCTACGACTACCTCAACGCGGGCGACTTCGACGCCTGCGCCTCCCTGCTGCACGACGACGTCGAGTTCGAACTCCCCGGCCGGCCGACGGCCCGGGGCCGTACGGCGGTCCTCCACGCCCATCGCACGGACGCCGCGCTCACCACCCGCCACGAGATCGACCGCATCGTCGCCCACGACCACTGTGTGGTCGCCGTCGGGCGCATCGTCGGCCCGGGTACCGAGGAGAGCTGTCTGCGCTTCATCGACTGCTTCGGCATCGCCGACGACGCGATGGTGCGCTCCTGTACGCGCTACTACCACACGACTCCGTGAAGCACGGTTCCGCGCACCTCACGCACGACGTCCATGACGCGGTGAAGGGCGGGCGCACGACCCCCGCGGGAGGTCAGCCCGGCCAGGTGCCCGTCACCCGGCGGGTGACCTGGGCGCCCGACCGTTCGACCGCCGCCTTGACCACGGCGAAGATCGCCCCCTGGACGGCGGCGGCCAGGAGGACCTGCCGCCAGGGACGGTCCTCGTCCAGGGCATCGGGGGCGTCGCCCTCGCCCTCGACGAGCTTCCACGTCTGCCGGAACGCGGCGCCCGCGATCATGCCGCTGACCATGCCCAGGGCCAGCCCCACCGGCTTGTAGGCGATCTTGGACCCCTTCACTGCTTACGTCCACGGCCGCGGCGCACCAGCAGGAGGACGGCGAACAGCGCACCGCCCGCCAGGAGCGGGACGCGGTGGGCGCGTGCGGCCGACGCGGCCCGCCCGGCCCGGTCGAGCACCGGGTCGGGCGTCCTGTCCGCCGCGTACCGACCCGCCCGTACCGCACCCTCACGCACCTGCGCGGCGGCCTCCGCCGTCTTCTCCAGGACGGCATCGGGCGTCCTGTCCTTCACCAGCCGCGCGGCCTGCTCCGTCGTCCCACGCATCAGGCCGGAAGCCGACGCGGCCTTCTCCGAGGCTTGTTCCCTCACCGCGGCGGCCCTCTCCTTCACCTGCGTCCTGATGTCGGCCCCGGCCGTCGGCGGCGCCCCGGCGGTCCGCCCGAGGCCGTCCCGCGTCCGCTGGACCTGCTCGCGCAGTTCCTCGGGGGTGGGGGTGCCCATCTTGTTCACGGATTCGTCGTTCATCGGTCTGCCTTTTCCTCGACCTCGGAGATGGAGACGCGGACATCTGCTTCTCCGTCCGGCTACCCGGCAACCGCGTCGGCATCCGCCCCGGGGCGGCTCGAGGGGACCCGGTGCCCAACGGGCCCGGGGGGAGGGCCGATCGGCCCTCCCCCCGGCGCGGCTCCGCCCGTGATGCTGGTTCCAGCGGCCGGTCGAGGGGCCGGTTCTCATGGACGTACGGAGGCAGACCCGTGAAGAACGCCGTAGTCGTAGGGGTGGACGGTTCGCCGGAGAGTCTGGCGGCGGCCGACTGGGCGGCGCGCGAGGCGGTCCTGCGGGGGCTGCCGCTGCGCATCGTGCACGCCTGGCTCTGGCAGCCGCTGGACATCCCGCTCGTCCAGAACCGGGACACGGAGGCCCAGGCCGCCCGCGCCGTGCTGCGCGAGGCCGAGGACCAGGTGAGCGCCCGGTACCCCGAACTGCCCGTCTCCAGCCGGGTGCTGCCCGAGACGGCGGTCGTGGCGCTGCTGGCCGAGGCCGAGCGGTCCGCCCTGCTCTGCCTGGGCACCCGGGGCCACGGGGCCCTGCTGGGCTTCCTCCTCGGCTCGTACGGGCAGCAGGTGATCGCCGGGGCGAAGGGCCCCGTCGTCTCCGTGCGGGCCTACGACGGTGAGTACCCGGTCCGGGAGAACGGCGAGGTCGTCGTCGGCCAGCAGGGCACACCGGAGGAGAGCGCGGACGTGCTCGGCTTCGCCTTCGAGGCCGCCGCTGTACGGGGAGCCCCGCTGCGGGCGGTCCGCGCCTGGAGCCTGCCGTCCGTCTACACCTGGAGCGCCTCGCTGGCCCTCGCCGACGCGGCGGGCGGGCTGGAGCCCTTCGAACGCAAGGCGCTCCAGGAGGCCCTGGCCCCGTGGCGCGACAAGTACCCGGGCGTCCAGGTCACGGAGCACGTCGAGATGGGCAGCGCCGGGCAGGTCCTGGTGGAGGAGTCCGCCGAGGCGCAGCTGATGGTGGTCGGCAGGCGTGCCCGCCGGGCCCCGATCGGCACCCGGATCGGTTCGGCCGCCCACGCGGTCCTGCACCATGCCCGCTGCCCCGTCGCCGTCGTCCCGCACGCCTGACTCCGGACTCGCCCCGAACCCCGAACCGAACCGACCCGGCCCGAGGCCGTCGTCCCGTACGCCGGACCCTCGCCCTCCGCCTCCCGTCCCCGCCCGCCCGAGTCCGCCCCCGTCCCCAACAGCCGGAGCCCGCCCTGTCTCCCCACAGGGCGGGCTCCGGCGCGTGCCGCCCCCGGCCCGGGTCAGGGGCTCGGACGCGGCGGGTCCAGGGCGCTGACCACCCCCGTAACGCCGTCGACGCCCCAGAGGGACGCGACCAGACCGGCCAGACCGTCCGGCGGCGCGGCCCCGGACCCGGCCCCGGTGGCGCTGACGGTGACCAGACCCTCCCGTACGGAGACGGCGAGCCCCTCGCCCGCGCGGCGCAGCCTCTCCTGGACCTCGGCGCGTACCTCCTCGTCCGTACGGAGGAAGACGCGGAGCAGATCGCGGCGGGTGGCGAGGCCGATCAGCCGGTCCTCGGGGTCCACCACGGGGAGCCGGTCCACGCCCCGCCGCTCCATGACCCGTGCCGCGTCCTTCACCCGCTGCTCCGGGTGGACCGTGACGGCGGGGCTCGTCATCAGGTCGCGTACCACGGGACCGGAGCCTTCGGCCATGTCCGTACGGGGAAAGCATCGGGCCGCCCTCTGCTCCACGTCCGTACGGGAGACCACCCCCACCACCCGGTCCTCGTCGTCCAGTACGGGCACCGCGCCGATCCGGTGCAGGCCGAACAGCCGGGCCACTTCCTGGGCCGGGGTGCCGGGGGTGGTGGTGACGACGGTGCGGGTCATCACCTCGCCCACTGTGTGCTCGCGCATGTCTCCCAGGGTTCCGCGCCCCCGCCCGCCCGCGAGAGGTCCGGTCGGTCCCGGCCCGGGGCTGAACGTCCCTGATCGTCCCGGTGCCGCTCCTGTGCCGTCCCGGTGGTGGCGGCCCCATAGAGTGGTGCGGAAGGTGTCGGGGGTGGAGGGGAAGAGGACACGGTGGGGGATGAGCAGCCGCTGTCGCGGATGCCGCAGATGCGGCTGGACGAGCTGCTGGAGGAGCTGCAGGCGAGGATCAACGCCGCCAGGGGGACCCGGGACCGGGTGCACAGCCTGCTGGAGGCCGTCGTTTCGGTCGGCCGTGAGCTGGACCTGTCCCAGGTGCTGCGGCGCATCGTCGAGGCCGGAGCGCACCTGGTGGACGCGCAGTACGGCGCGCTCGGGGTGATCGGGCCCGACGGGCGGACCCTGTCGCAGTTCCTCACCTCGGGGCTGACGCCGGAGCAGCGGGAGAAGATCGGGCCGCTGCCCGCCGGGCACGGCCTGCTGGGCGAGCTGATCCGGCACCCGGAGCCGCTGCGCCTGAGCGAACTGGGTGCGCACGAGGCGTCGTTCGGGTTCCCGGAGCACCATCCGCCGATGCGGACGTTCCTGGGCGTGCCGATCCGGGTGCGGGACGAGGTGTTCGGGAACCTCTATCTCACCGACAAGCGGGGCGGCCTCGATTTCGACGCCGAGGACGAGTCCGTGATCACCACGCTGGCGGTGGCGGCCGGGGTGGCGATCGACAACGCCCGTCTGTACGAGGGTTCGCAGCGCCAGCACCGCTGGCTCCGGGCGGGCGCCGAGGTCACCAACCAGCTCCTCTCGGGCGACGCCCGGCAGGACGTGCTGGAGCTGATCGCGCGGCGGGCCGGGGAGATCACCGGTGCCCGGCTGGCCGAGGTGTCCGCGCCCGTCCCCGGTACGGGCGGCCTGGTGGTGGAGCTGTCCGTCGGCGAGGGCGGCGCCGTCGGCATGCGGCAGGGCCTGGTCGTCCCGGCCGACGGCACCCTGGCGGGCGCGGCGTCGGCGGCGGGCACGCACGTGGTCTCCGCCTGCCTGCGGGAGGACCCCCGCTTCCCCGCCGACCCGCTCCTGCCCGCCGACCCCGGCCCCGCCGTCGCCGTACCGCTGGGGGCCGCCGGATCGGCCGTGCTGCTGCTGGCCCGGGAGCCCGGCGAACCCGTCTTCACGGAGGCGGAGCTGGAGCCGCTGCTCGCCTTCGCGGGGCAGACCGCGCTCGCCCTGGAACTGGCGGTACGGAGACGGGACGCCGAACACGTCGCGCTCCTGGAGGACCGCGACCGGATCGCCCGCGACCTCCACGACCTGGCGATCCAGCGCCTGTTCGCGACCGGTATGACGCTCCAGAGCGCCGCCCGGCTGATCGAGCACACCGGAGCGGCCGAGCGGGTCGGCCGGGCCGTCGACGACCTGGACGAGACCATCAAGATCATCAGGTCCACCATCTTCGGCCTGCGGGCCCGCGACGACGGGGCCGGTACGAGCCTGCGCGCCCGGGCCTCCCGGGCGGTGGGGGACGCGGTCACCTCGCTCGGCTTCCCGCCCCGGCTCAGCATGGAGGGCCTCCTCGACACCGACGTACCGCCGGACGTGGCCGAACATGTGGTGGCGGTGCTCGGCGAACTCCTCAGCAACGCGGCCCGCCACGCGCACGCCACCCGGGTCGAGGTGAGCCTGAAGGCCACCGCCGACGAGGTCCGCCTGACGGTCTCCGACAACGGCCGGGGCATCCCCGAACAGGGCCGCCGCAGCGGGCTGGACAACCTCGCCGAGCGCGCCCTCCAGGTCGGCGGGGCCCTGGAACTGTCGACGCCCGACGGCGGAGGCAGCCGGCTGCTCTGGCGCGCCCCGCTGCGCTGAGCGCCCGGTCGGCCCCGTACGCCTCCGCCCGGCCCGGTACGTCCCGCCGACCCCGTACACCCGGCCCGGCCGCCCGGTATGCCCCGCCGACCCCCGTACACCCGCCGATGAGGGCCGACCGGCCCTGTTCGCACGCCCCGGCCGTGCGGCACCATCGGGAGAGTCCGCCGGGGCGGGCACGGACAAGAGAGATGACGGAGCGTGCGATGACGGACAGCGGTGCGGGCACCACCGAGGAGACACCGGTGAGCACACCGGATACGGCACCGGTGACGGTCTTCCTCCTCGATGACCACGAAGTGGTGCGCCGGGGCGTCCACGACCTGCTGGACGCCGAGCCCGACATGACCGTCGTCGGAGAGGCGGGCACCGTGGAACAGGCGCTCGCCCGTGTCCCCGCCCTGCGCCCCCGGGTCGCGGTCCTGGACGTGCGCCTGCCCGACGGGGACGGCGTCAGCGTCTGCCGCGAACTGCGCTCACGGATGCCCGACCTGGCCTGCCTGATGCTGACGTCCTTCGACGACGAGGAAGCGCTGCTCGACGCGATCGTGGCGGGCGCCTCCGGTTACGTACTGAAGCAGATCACCGGCACGGACCTGGTCCAGGCCGTGCGGACGGTCGCCTCCGGCCGGTCGATGCTCGACCCCGGCGCCACCGCCCGCGTGATGGCCCGCCTCCGCAACGACGCGGCCCAGGACGACCGCCCCTCCGGAGTCGCCGCGCTGACCGCCAGGGAGCAGGAGATCCTCGCGCTCATCGGCGAGGGGCTCACCAACCGCGAGATCGGCCTGCGGCTCTACCTCGCGGAGAAGACGGTCAAGAACAACATCTCCCGCATCCTGGCCAAACTCGGCGTCGAACGCCGTGTGCAGGCCGCCGTCATCGCCACCCAGGCGCGCCGCCCCGGATAGCGACGGAACCCGGCCCCGTAGCCCCGCCCCCGCACAGGAACACAGGCGACACGGGAGCCCCAGGGGAGGGACAAGACAGGGACACGGGGGAGCTGCTTCAGGTCTCCCCGCCCCGCCCCCGACGGGCCGTCAACCGCTGTGCCGCAGAAAGTACGGTGGCGGTGGCGCGGGTCGAACGCAGCGCCGCCCGGGCCGCGTTGGCGCCGGGTGCGCCGTGCACACCGCCACCGGGGTGCGCGGAGGCCGAGGCCAGGTACAGCCCCTTCACCGGCGTCTCGGGGCGGCCCGTGCCCGGGACGGGGCGGAACACCAGCTGCTGGTGGAGCGAGGCCGTGCCCCCGTTGATCGCGCCGTGGTGGAGGTTGCGGTCCGCCTCACGGAGCGTCGGCGGCGCCAGAATCCGGCGGGCCCGGACCCGGTCGCGGAACCCGGGTGCGTACCGCTCCACCTGCTCCTCCACCCGGTCGGCCATCCTCTCCTGCTCCCCGGCGTCCCATGTGCCGGTCAGCCCGCCCCCGTCGGCGTCCGCCTTCACACGGTGGGGCACATGCGTGTAGGCCCACGCCGATTCGGTGCCGTGCGGTGACCGGGTCGCGTCCGCCGTGGTCATCTGGCCGAGGAGCAGGAACGGGCGGTCGGGGACCAGGCCGCGCGCCAGCTGGGAGGCCCATCGGCTGAGTTCGTCGACCCCCTCCGCCAGATGCACGGTGCCCGCGGTGGCGGCCGCCGGGCTGTTCCAGGGGACGGGGCCGTCCAGCGCCCAGTCCACCTTGAACGTGGCGAAGTCCCAGTGGAAGCGCCGCAGGTCGTCGAGGAGCCGGGGCGGCAGATGCCCGGCGGGGACCAACTCCCCGTAGAGGGCGGGCGCGGAGACGTCGGCCAGCACCGCACGCCGGACCGGGAACGCGTCCCCGGACGCCGTACGGACCCCGACGGCACGGCCCCGCCGCACCACGACCTCGGTCACCCGTTGCCCGCACCGCACGGTTCCCCCGCGCGCCCGCAACCGCCGCACCAGGGCCTCGGTGAGGGCGCCGGAGCCCCCCACCGGAACGGGGAACCCGTGGAACTGCCCCAGCATCGACATCAGCCAGCCGAAGCCGCCGCTGCCCGCCGCCTCGGGCGCCAGATCCGCGTGCAGGGCGTTGCCCGCCAGCAGGAGCCGGCCGCCCTCGCCCCGGAACTCCTCCTCGCCCAGCCTGCGTACGGGAAGAAGGAGGCTGCGGGCCAGCCGCAGCCCGCCCGCCGCCCGCACCCGGGCCAGCAGCCCGGCACCCGCCAGGACGGGAGGGAAGGGCGAGAAGAGGGCCTTGACGAGGTCGTCGCCCAGCCGTTCCCAGACGGCGCACAGCTCCAGCCAGCCGCGTCCGTCACCGGGCGCGAATCCGTCGAGTCCTTCGGCGGTCACCGCCCGGTCCCGGTCCAGGACGGCACACCTGCCGTCGGCCAGCGGATGAGCGAGCACCCGGGGCGCGTGGCTCCAGCGGAGCCCCTCCCGTTCCAGGTCCAGCGCCGCCAGCACCGGGGAGACCGCCGCCAGCGGGTAGAACGAGCTGAACAGGTCGTTGACGTAGGCGGGATCGACGCCCCGGTCGCTGCGGACCGCACCCCCCGGCTCGCCCTGCTCCTCCAGGACCTCCACGGACCAGCCGGAGTCAGCGAGCACATTGGCCGCCACCAGGCCGTTGGGACCGCTTCCGATCACTACCGCGTCGACCATGGCATCGTCCTTCCCCGGCGTGCGCGGGAGGTGCGGGGTTCAGCCGGCCTGGGAGCCTGTCCGCGTACCGCCGTCCGCCGCCGGAGCCGTCACGCGTTCGACCAGCCGGGCCAGACGCGCCAGCATGGTGCGGTGGCGGAGCTGGAGCAACGTGTCCAGCAGCGGGTTGTGGAGCGTGCCGCCCAGACCGCGCAGCGGGTGCTCGTCGACGATCACGAGGGTCCGCTCACCCCAGGGGCGGATGTCGAAGGCGATCCGGGCCGTGCCCCAGGGGCCGCCCTCCGCCTCCAGCTCCAGGGTCCCCGGCCGGTCGATGTGCCGGACGACGGTGCGCCCGGCGAACCGCTTGGGCCCCACATGCACGTGGTACGCGATCGACGACCCGGTCTCCGGCCAGTCGCCCCGCTCCGGGTGCGAGTCCGAGGTGCCGACCACCCACTCCCCGTAGAGCCTCCCGTCCTCCAGGACCGACCAGACGGCTGCGGGTGACCGGTCGATGAGGTGATGACGTACAGCCATGACCCTCCTCGGTTCGTGAGGTCGGTATGCGTTCCATTCTGCCGCGCGTCGGTCGGGCCCGCCGTTCGGCAGGCCCGCTGTGCAGCGGGTCCGCCGTGCGGCGGGGGCCGGGAGCGCGTCACAGGAGCAGCGCGTAGGCGAGGAAGAACGCGGCCACCACCACCGCCACCGTCACGATGGCGATCAGCGGGCCCGCGGCCCAGCCCCGGGGCGGTGCGTGGCGCGGCCCCGCCTCCGATGTGCTGCCCTCGGCCGGCGGGGTCTCCCCGGCCGGGACGGAGCCGCCCGGCTCCAGCCCCGGGGTGTTGCGCGGGTCGGGGTCGGGATTTCCGATGTTCATGCCTCCCGGGTACCCCTTTGCGCGCCGTTACACCGGAACAACCCGAATCGGTCCGTACGGCGCGGATCGCGCGGGACGCGCCGCGTACGGCCGCGTTAGGAACGCCCGCCCCCGGGAACCCGGCGCCACGGACCCGATCCCCCCAGGAAGGGAAAGAGCATGGCAACCGCACGCGAGATCATGACCGGCGGAACCGAGTGCGTAGGTGAGAAGGAGAGCGTCCTGGAGGCCGCGAAGAAGATGACGGGGCTCGGCGTCGGCGCCCTGCCGATCTGCGGCACCGACAACAAGCTCAAGGGCATGCTGACCGACCGCGACATCGTGACCAAGGTGCTCGGTGCCGGAAAGGACCCGGCCGGCTGTACGGCCGGTGAGCTGGCGCAGGGCGAGGCGGTCACCATCGGCGCCGACGACCGGGCGGAGGAGATCCTGCGCACCATGACCCGGCACAAGGTCCGCCGGCTGCCGGTCATCGACGGCCACACCCTCGTCGGCATGGTCGCCACCGCTGACGTGGCCCGCTCCCTGCCCGACCCCGACGTGGGATACCTCATCGAGGCCCTCTCCACCGACTGAACCGCCCTTTCCCCGCAGGCCCCTCCACGCCCCGGCCGGACAGCGAACCGGCCGGGGCGTCCCACTGGGCCCGGGCCCAGTGGGACGCCCCGTCAGAAGGCGACCGTCTCCGCCGTGCGGACGGCCGCGCTCATGTTCCGCTCCATCATGCGCAGCGCGGCCTCCGCCAGATCCTCGTGGATATGGGCCACCGCGTCCTTCGGCACGGTGACGCGCAGCTGCCGGATATGCGCGTCGAGCGCCGAATACAGGACGCACTGCTCCGTCACCTGCCCGCAGAGCACGACATGGTCCGCCCCGAGCTGGGAGAGCAGATAGCTGAGCGGGGTCTCGTAGAAGATGGAATGCCGTGCCTTGACGACGAAGAGGGAATCGTCGTCCGGCAGGATCGGCTCGACCAGCTCCGCGTTCTTCCCGGCGAGCGTCTTCTCGATGATCTCGCCGTGGTGGGACCGCCATTCACCGAAATTGTCGTTCGCGTAGATGACCGGGACGCCTTCGGTACGGGCGCGGTCGATCAGCCGGGTGAGCTGGGGGGGAGCCGCGCGGACGGACGGAACGAGCAGCTCGGCGTCGGGGTGGTCATAGGCGTTGATCATGTCGATGACGATGAGAGCGCTGTTTGCGATGCGTTTTCCCATGCGTTCCATCCTGACACCCGGCCAAGGCGCCACACACTCGGTGTTTCACCCGGGGCCCCATGGGAACCCGGCACTCGTCCGCGGCCCGGGGGAAACGGCCGGGAAATCCGCTGCGGAAGAACGCGGAAGAAATGCGGAACGCATCACGGAAAACACGGACAGACACCGAACGAAACGCTCGAACGACGCGAAAAGAGGAGTGGCACCGTGCGCGCACTGACCTATCAGGGAAAGCGGGATGTCCGGGTGGAGACGGTTCCGGACCCCCGGATACAGCATTCGACGGACATCATCGTCAAGATCACCTCCACCGGGATCTGCGGCTCGGACCTGCATCTCTACGAGGTGCTCGGCCCCTACCTCGATCCGGGCGACATCCTCGGCCACGAACCGATGGGTGTGGTGGAGGAGGTGGGGCCCGAGGTGACCGCCGTCGCGCCGGGGGACCGGGTGGTCATCCCCTTCAACGTGTCCTGCGGCCACTGCCACATGTGCGGTCAGGGGCTGCACTCCCAGTGCGAGACCACCCAGGTCCATGAGTACGGCACCGGCGCCTCGCTCTTCGGCTACACCAAGCTGTACGGGCAGGTGCCCGGCGGCCAGGCCGAATACCTGCGGGTGCCCTTCGGGAACGCCCTGCCCATCAAGGTGCCGCACGGCCCCTCGGACGACCGGTTCGTCTATCTCTCGGACGTCCTGCCGACCGCCTGGCAGGCCGTGGAGTACGCGGACATCCCGCCCGGCGGCAGCGTCACCGTCCTCGGTCTCGGCCCGATCGGGGCGATGGCGGCCCGGATCGCGCTGCACCGGGGCGCCGGACTCGTCATCGGCGTGGACCTGGTCCCCGAGCGCCTGGACCGGGTCAGCGGGTACGGGGCCACCTGCCTGGACCTGCGCCGCTACGACAAGGGCAAGGAGCTCGGCGACGCCGTCCGGGACCTCACCGACGGGCGCGGCACGGACGCGGTGATCGACGCCGTCGGCATGGAGGCCCACGGGGCACCCGTCGCCAGGGCGGCGCACGCGGCGGTCGGCCTGCTGCCCGACAAGGTCGGCCGGCGCCTGATGGAGACGGCGGGCATCGACCGGCTCACCGCCCTCCACACCGCCATCGACCTGGTGCGCCGGGGCGGCACGATCTCCATCTCCGGCGTCTACGGCGGCTCCGCCGACCCGATGCCGCTGCTGACCCTGTTCGACAAGCAGATACAGCTGCGGATGGGCCAGGCCAACGTCAAACGCTGGGTCGACGATCTGCTGCCGCTGCTGGTCGACGGCGACCCCCTGGGCGTGGACTCCTTCGCCACCCACCATCTGCCGCTCGAAGAGGGACCGAAGGCGTACGAGACGTTCCAGAAGAAGGCCGACGGCATGATCAAGACCCTGCTGGTCCCCTGATCACCACCCCGACGGAAGGACGCTTCGATGGAGACCCGTACCGAACGGCCCGGCGGCAAGCGGGTCGTGGTCACCGGTGCCACCGGCAACGTCGGCACCGGCGTGGTTCGCGCGCTGGCGGCGGACCCGGAGATCGGCTCCGTACTCGGCCTGGCGCGCAGGCGCCCCGGCCTGGACATCGCCAAAGTCGCCTGGGACACCGTCGACCTCTCGCGCGAGCACAGCGAGGAGCGGCTCACCGGCCTGCTGGAGGGCGCGGACGCCGTCGTCCACCTGGCGTGGCGCTTCCAGCCCACCCACGACCCGGTCACCACCTGGCGGAGCAACGTCCTCGGCTCGCAGCGGGTCTTCCGCGCGGTCGAGCGGAGCGGGGTCCCGGCCCTGGTGCACGCCTCGTCCGTCGGCGCCTACTCGCCGGGGCCCAAGGACGAGCCCGGCGTGGACGAGCAGTGGCCGACCGACGGCTGGCCGGACGCCGCCTACTGCCGGGAGAAGGCATACCTGGAGCGCGTCCTCGACACCTTCGAGCTGCTGCACCCGCAGATCCGGGTGGTACGGATGCGGCCGGGTTTCCTCTTCAAGGAGACGGCCGCGCCCGAGCAGCGCCGGATCTTCGCGGGCCGCCACGTCCCGGGCACCCTCGTCCGCCCCGACCTGCTGCCCTTCGTGCCCGACCTGGAGGGGCTGCGCTTCCAGGTCCTGCACACCGACGACGCCGCCGAGGCGTACCGGCTGGCCGTGCTCCGCGACGTACGCGGCCCCTTCAACCTGGCGGCGGCCCCGGTGCTCGACGCCCACCGCCTGGCGGAGCTGCTCGGCGCCCGTACCGTACGGGTCCCGAGGGCGCTGGTCCGTACGGCGCTCGCGACCGCCTGGCGCGCCCACGCCGTACCGGCCTCCCCGCACCTCTTCGACGCGGTGCTGCGGCTGCCCGTGCTGGACTCCACCCGCGCGCACGAGGAGCTCGGGTGGCGGCCGGCCCGTACGGCCGAGGAAGCGCTGAGCGCCTTTCTGCGCGGGGTGCGGGAGGGCCGGGGCGAGGACACCGCACCGCTGGCCGGCCGGAAGATCGGCTGAGCGGCGGGACGGTGTCTGTGCGTGCCGGGGGGCGATGAACCGAACCTCCGACGGGTGCGGCGGACCGGGGCCGTGTCCCCGCCCCGGTCCGCCGCACTCCTCCCGCCGCGTCCTCGCCCCGGTTCAGCTCCGGCCCGCCGCCCCCGCGCCGACACCGGCCGGGGCCGCGGCCACCTCGCCGATCACGAAACCGCTCCTGGGCGCCGTCGGAATCCGGTTCAGCGGGATACGCAGGTCCTGCTCCACGACGTCGTACGAAGTCCGCGCCAGGAACCTCGCCACCTCGGCCAGGACCGCGACCGTGATGTCCTCCCCGGGGCACCGGTGACCGTCCACCGGGCCGCCTCCCTGCGGGACCAGCCCGTCGACGGGCGGGGCACTGCCCAGGAACCGGGTCGGGTCGAAGCGGTACGGCTCGGGCCACAGGTCCGGGTCATGATCCAGCCCGTACAGATCGAGCAGCACCATCGTGCCCGGCTCGATCGTCCGCCCGGCCCACTCCAGCCGCTCCGCCGCCAGCCCGCCCACGAAGGGCGCGAACGGATAGAACCGGCGCACCTCCTGCGCGAACGCCCACGCGTACTCGGGACCGTCCCCGCCCGCCAGCACCTCGCGGTGCTCCGGATGGCGGTGCAGGGCATGGGCCGCGAACACGGCGAACCAGGTGATCGCCACCGTCGGCCGCAGCACGTTCAGCACCTCCACCGCGGCGGTGCGCGGATCGAGCAGCGCCCCGTCCGCGTGCCGGTGCGCCGCGACCGTACGGAAGACCGTGGGGCCGGAGCCGTCGCCCTCCAGCGCGGCCCCCTGGCGCGCGGCCTCCACCAGCGGGGCCAGCCGCTCCTCCTGGTGGCGGCGGGCCCGCCGGGCCCTGAGGTGGCAGGGGCCCACGGAGGCGAAACCGTCCACCATGGCGATCATGTCCCGGGCCGTGGGGGCCACCGCGTCCTCGGCCAGCGGCACCCCGGCCCAGGTGTGCACCGCACGGGTGAGGACCTCCGCCACCTCGTCGAAGAGGACCACCCGCCCCCGCGCGGCCCACACCGCCCGGGCCCGCTCCAGCTCCCGGGCAACCCGCTCGGAGAGGTCACGTACCCGGGCGGGCTCCTTGAGCAGGCCGGTGAAGAGGGCCTTGCGCACCCCGTGGCGCTCGCTGTCCAGGGTGTGGACCGCGCCCCGGCCGAAGAGCGTGTCGATCACGGGCTGGGGCAGGGCGTCCGTGCGGCGGATGTGGTGCTCGTCGTAGAAGAACCGCACGGCCGCCGGGCCGTGCAGGGCGATGACCCGCTTGCCGAGCAGGCGGGTCTCCACGGGCGCTCCGCCGCTGCGGCGCCTGCGGTCGGGCAGCCAGCCATAGCCGCGCAGCAGAAGCGGGAGGGTGTCGTCGACCATGGGGGTCCTCCGTGAGGGTCGTGGGGATGCGTGGGTCTCGTGGGGGTGGGATGGAAGGGGATCGTTCGGGGTGTGGCCGTGGGCTCAGGGGCGGCGCCAGTCGTCGGAACGCAGATGGGAGCCCGCCTGCGGCCCCATGCGCAGCATCCCGCCGTCCACCGCCCAGGAGGCGCCGGTGACGTACGAGGACTCGGGACCGGCCAGGAAGGCGACGACCGAGGCGACCTCACGGGCGTCGCCGGGCCGCCGGAGGGGGATGCCCGGCCGGTCCACGCCCGCGACGTCCGTGTCCTCCTGCCCGGTCATCGGGGTGGCGATCTCGCCGGGGGCCACGGAGTTCACGGTGATGCCGTACTCGGCCAGCTCCAGGGCCATCACCTGCGTCAGCAGGCCCAGCCCGCCCTTGGCCGCGCAGTAGGGGGCCGCGCCGACCCGGGGCTGGTGCTCGTGGACCGAGGTGATGTTCACGATGCGGCCGCCGTCCCCCTGGGCGATCATGCGGCGGGCCGCACGCTGCGAGCAGAGGAAGGGGCCGATGAGATCCACGTCGATGACCTGCCGGACCGTCGTGTGGTCCAGGTCGAGGAACCGGGTGGCGGCCCCCGTTCCCGCGCAGTTGACCAGGACGTCCACCCGGCCCAGTTCGTCCGCGAGGGCGTCCACCACATCGGCGGCCTCCGGCAGCTCGGTGAGGTCGAGCCGGGCCACGGCGGCCCGCCGGCCGGCCGAGCGCACCTCTTCTGCCGTGTTCTCGCCGCCCGCACGGTCGCTGTGGTAGGTGATGCCCACGTCCATGCCCTGTTGCGCCAGCTTCACGGCGACGGCTCGGCCGATGCCCGAATCCGCGCCGGTCACCAGCGCGACCGGGGCGACGGGCCAGGTGTGTGCGGTCATTTCTTCTCCTGGTGCGGATCTCTGATCTGTGGATCTGTGGATCTTGTGGGTGTGGGTGTGGGTGTGGGTGTGGGATGCCGGGCGCCGGACAGGGCTGTCCGGCACAGTCATCCGGCGGTGGTCGCCGGGCCTTCCTCCGCCTCGGGTGTGAGGCCCTCCTCGGGTGTGAGGTCGTCCAGCAGCGCCCGGCAGGCCGCCAGCAGGCTGCCGAGGGATGCCTCCGCGTCGACGTCCGACCCCTGGAGGTGCTCCCTTGTTCCCGCGAGGGCCCGGCGCGCATCGGCCAGCCGGGCGCTGCGCCGCCCCCGCCGCTCCTCGTCCGGGCCGTGCTCCATGACCTCCTGGTCGACGGCGCAGACCTCCGCCGCGGCGGCGAGCAGTGCGGCGAGCCCGGCCAGGGCCCGGGGCGGCGGCCGGGGCAGACCGCGCCGCTCGGAGGCGGCCTCCCACAACGTCAGCGTCAGGGTCAGCAGCCGGTCCCCCACCCGGGCCCAGAGCACGTCCCAGGCGTCGGACGGGGCCGGTGCGCGGCGGCGGAGGCGGTGGCCGGGGTTGAGCCGGAAGCTCTCGGAGGCCCACCCCCGTGCGGTCCGCAGCTCCGCGAGGGCCCCGAGCATGTCACCGGCCGACCGGTACCACCGCTCCGCCCGCTCCTCGTCGTAACCGTCGCGGATGCCCTCGCTCAGCTCCCGCAGCAGCCGCGCACAGTCGCGCGGCAGGGCGTACGCCAGCTTGTTGACGTGCTGGGAGTGCACGGGCGGCAGGACGAGCGCGTTCACCGCGATGCCCACGGCGGCCCCGACCGCCGTCTCCAGCAGCCGGTGCCCCACGGCGGGCAGCGAGTAGGAGCCGTACGCGAGCACGAACAGCGCGGTGGTGGGTGCGTACAGCCCCTGGCCCCCGGCCCGGGCCCAGTTGCCCAGGAGCACCGCCGGGGGGAGGGCGATGAGCAGGGCGGTCATGGTGTTGCCCGTGAGGAGGACGGCACCGGCGGCCATCAGGGTCCCGGCCGCGATCATCAGGAAGAGCTGGACGGCGCTGCGCAGGGACCGGTAGACGGTCCCCTGGACCAGGGCCACGGCCGCCCACGGCGCCATCAGGGCCATCGGGGCCTCCAGCCACCACCCCGTCACCGCCCAGGCGATGGCCGCCGCACCGGCGGCTTTGAGGGACTGCACCACCTGGTAGCGGTCGGGGGGCCGCACACGCCGGGTGAGCCGGGTGAGCCGCGTGGTCCGGGTGGTCCGGGTGGTCCGGGTGGGACGTTCCTTCACTCCGTCCCCTCACGCGGTCCCCGAGAGAGCCCCGGCCCTGTCGAGGGTTCCGGTCTCCTTGAGGGCCCCGGCGCGGACCCGTGCGCAGGACTGGCTGATCAGCCGGGAGACGTGCATCTGCGATATGCCGAGGTGCTGCGCGATGCCCAGCTGGGTCATGTCGCGGAAGTACCGCAGGTAGAGGATGGTCCGCTCGCGCTCGGGGAGCTTCCGCAGGCCGGGTTTGGCGGCCTCGCGGTCGACGGCGACGTCCAGGGCGTGGTCCCAGGAGCCCAGCCGGTCGGCCAGGGTGGCCCCGCCGTCCACGCCCGCCGGTTCGGCGTCCAGGGACAGGGCGCTGTAGCTCTCCAGCGCCTCCAGACCGATCAGGACGTCCTCCTCGGAGAGGTTCGCCTCCGCCGCGATCTCGGCGCAGGTGGGGGCGCGTCCGCCCAGCCGCTGGGCGAGGTCGCGCCGCGCCGTCCGGACCTGGTTGCGGAGGTCCTGGACCCGGCGCGGCACATGGACGTCCCAGGTGTGGTCGCGGAAGTGCCGCTTCAGTTCGCCCGTCACGGTCGGTACGGCGTAGGTCTCGAATGCCTTGCCCCGCGCCGGGTCGTACCGGTCCACCGCCTTGACCAGTCCCATCGCGGCCACTTGGCGCAGGTCGTCCATCGGCTCGCCCCGGTTGCGGAAGCGTGAGGCCAGCCGGTACGCCATCGGCAGCCAGGCGCAGACGGTCTCCTCGCGCAGGGCGTCCCGCTCCGGCCCCCGGGGAAGCGTGCTCAGCTTCCGGAATGCCTCGTCGGACGACGGGGCACCCGTGTCCGTGGAGGGCTGGGGGACAGGTGCAGGCTGCATGGTGCTCACTCCTCTGCGGTGACGTCAGCGGGACGATGCTCGATCACCGTGGGAGCACACATGAACCGGACAGATGCCGCCCGGGACTCCCACGGGCGCCTCTTGTCCGAAGCACTTTCAGCCTCATACCCGTGCGGATAGGGGCCAAACATATGAAACAAGGGTAAGTCGACGGCGTTGTGTCGGCCAGGGGAGCGGATCGGGGCGTATGGGACCGGCCGGAACGGGTACCCGCCTCGCTCGAGACATCCCGACAGAACGGGAGGAACCCATGGATCTCGCCCCTCTGACGCCCCTGTACGAACGCCCCGGCCCCTGGGCGTCGGCCTACCTCGACACCTCGTTCGCCGACGAAGCCACGCTCAGCCGCCGTGAACTCAAGGGACGGCAGACCAGCGAGGAACTGGCCGCGCAGGGAGCGGACGAGGAGACCTGCCGGGCCGTGCGCCGGGCCATCGGCTCGTACGCGTACGGGCAGACGCCCGGCCGGGCCGTCTTCGCCGCCCACGGCGAGGTCGTGTTCGAACCGGTCCTGGCCCTCCCGCCGCCCGACGAGTCCTCCGCCGTCTGGGGCCCGCTCCCGCACGTGGCACCGCTGCCGGAGCTGACGCCGGACGAACCGGACACGCTCGTCGTCGGATCGACCGGACCGGCGCCGACCTCGCACTCCGTACGGCCTCCGGCAGCCGCCCCGAGGGCACGGTCGAGGGCCGCGACACGGCCTCCTCCGACTGGTCCGAGCGCCACTTCCAGCTGAGCGTGGAGAACACCTGGGAGGAGAACGCCCGCTCGGTCGCCTCGGCGATCGAGGAGGCGGTCAGCAGGACGGGCGCGGACGTGGTCGTCGTCGGCGCGGGCGCCACCCGCGGCCGGAGCTTTGCCGATGACCTGGCGGCCGACAACCGCCCGGAGACCGGGCCGGACGGGGCCGAGCCGGTGGGCGGCCTCGGAGCCGTACTGCGCTGGCCCACCGGCGGGGACCACCCGCTGGTGGAATCCGGCACCTGACACCGGGCCGGGCGGACCGGGCCCGCGCAGACGGCCCACCGACGGCCCCGATCCGCCCGCACCGGACCGGTGCCGCTGCCGAGGAGACGATGACCATGCCGACCACGACGCAGGCCCCGCCGGTGCGGGGCGCACCCTGCTGGGTCAACCTGCTGGTACGCGATCCGCTCGCCGCACGGGCCTTCTACACCGCCGTGCTCGGCTGGGAGTTCGACGACTCCGGCCCGCTGGGCGAGGGCTTCTACGGGGAGGTCTTCTCCTGGCCGAGCCCCGGGCCCGACGGCATCGACGTCGCGTACGAGGAGGAGCGGATCGTCGCCCGCGTGGCCGGCCGGCCCGTCGCCGTGCTCTCCGGGGGAGGCGTCGAGAGCGCCCCCGATCCGGCGGTCCGCCCGCGCTGGGCCGTCCACTTCGCGGTGGACGACGTGCCACGGGCGGCGGAGAAGGCCGTCAGGGCGGGCGGAGCGGTCTTCCCCGCGCCGGGCCCGGTCTCCTCCGCGCCGCTTGCCGAAGCCGGTATTGGCACCCGCGCGGCCGAATACGTCGTCCGTGATCCGGAAGGGGCGCTGTTCACGGTGTCGTCCCGGTGAACAGCGCCCCCTGAAGAGTGCTCCTCGGGCCCGGTGAACCGTAACGTCTAGGCGAACGGGCTCTCGTCGAGCCGGGCGAGCAGGTCCGCGGCATCCCGGAAGACCGCGTCCGCCCCCGCCGCCTCCAGGTCGGCCCGCGGAATGCCGCCCGACAGCAGCGCCACCGAGCGCACCCCCGCCCGCGCCGCCGCCTCCATGTCCCACACCGTGTCGCCCACGAACACCGCCTGCCCGGCCGCCACCCCGGCCAGCTCCAGGGCCAGCTGTACGGGCTCCGGGGACGGCTTGCCCTCGTCGACGTCGTCCGAGCTCGCCGTGTCCTTGACGGCCTCGTCCGCGTCCACCGCCCGCCGCAGGGCCGCCAGCTCGGGCCCGCTCGCCGAGGTGGCCAGGACCACCTGCCAGTCGCGTCCGGCCAGGGTGCGCAGGAGGTCGCCCGCGCCCTCGAAGGCCGGGAGGCGGTCGAAGTACGTCCCGTAGAGCACCGTGTGCGCGGAGCCGATGGCGGAGTCCTGGTCACGGTCCCGGCCCTCGCCGAGCAGCCGGTCGATCAGATCGTCGGAGCCGAGGCCGACCGCCCGGTGGATGTCCGGCATCGGCACGGTGTGCCCCGCCTGCCGGAACGCCTCCCACCACGCCACCACATGCAGGTGATTGGTGTCGGTGAGCGTACCGTCCACGTCGAAGATCGCCGCGCCTGCTGCCATGTGCACCGGTTTCCTTCCCTGATAGTGCGCCGAGCTCCTGCCGTGCGCCGATGCCCCGCCGTGCGCCCGGGGTGCCGCTGTCGTGCCCCGTACGGCCGGGTCAGGCTCCCCGGCCCCCGCCGTCCGCCTCTTCGGCCACGTGCACGGCCGCTTCCTCGGCCGACGCGGCCCCGCCGTCGATGCCGACGTCCTCGGCGAAGACATCAGTGTTCCGGCCGGTCGCGTCGTCCGCCGCCGTCAGCCGTCCGGCGCGCGCGCCGCCGTCGATCCGCTCCTGCGGTTCGCCCTCGCCCTCCGCGACATCGCCGATGCCGTCACCGGCCGGCGGCTCGACGTCCGGGACCTCCTGGGCGAGCCGCCGGTCGAGCGATTCCCCCTCGCGTTCCTCCGCGCCCGTGGTGCCGAACTTGTTCACGCCCAGCGGCCGTTCGGGAGGGGAGTAGCCCTCCTCCAGCTGGTCGTCCAGATCGCGTTCGCCGAGCGCGTTCTCCATGTCGAGCTCGTCGTTCGGCGGGTCCTGGCCGTTGTCGCTCTGCGGCTGGTACACATCGTCACCGCGTGCCTGGTCGCTCATGTCGCTCATCGCGCCCTTCTCTGCGTGGGGGAAAATCGTCGGCTGCGCGGAAGGTCAGCGCCCGAGGGCCTTCTTCAGCTCCGCCTTGTTCATCGAGGAGCGTCCGTCGATGTTCTTCTTCCGTGCCTCCGCGTACAGCTGGTCCTTCGTCGGACCCTGCGCACCCCGGTGGGAGCGTTCGCCGCCGCGTTCGTACGCGGACTTCTTGTCCTGGGTGGACGTTTTGCTGGCCGTCCTCGATTCACCGGACCGGGCCCGCTCCTTGTTCACCGTACGGGCGGCGATCTCCTTGGCGCGCTTCTCGGATGCTCCCCGCTCCTCCTGGCTCTCCTTGATGTGCTCGTACTGGCGTTCACGCTTCGCATTCGATCCAGCAGGCATGAGGTCCTCCTTTTCCGGGGCCGCCCGCCCGCGTTCCCGGGGGGCCGCCACCCGCGTTTCCCGTACGAGCCCCAATAAACAGCGCCGGGGGGCGGGCAGCACGCCCGCCCGTGGGTTCCGGGGCCACTGGAGTGACCCGTGCGACCGCCTGGCCCCGGCAGGGGGCAGCGCCGGAGGCTGCTTTCCGAACCCACCGGCGCCTGAGTTCCGCGTACGTCGGATACCTGGTTGCTGAGTACCCCTGGCGCGGCCGCTAAACGTGTGGCGGGAAAGCTCCCACGCTTGCATGAACCGCGCCCTGCTGGGCACAGTTATAGGGCTGGGTCAGGAAGCGGCCTGCTTCAATCCGTCCGCATTTCCCCAGGCGGTCCGTGCTGTTACCGGGCCGCTCCGGTGGATAGCCCCCTGGTATCTCCCTTTTTTTGCTGTATGCGCGACGCGCCGCTGAATACGTATCTCCGTGTGTCCGCGGTCCGTCTCGGAGAACGTTGTCCGCGCCCGTTCCCCCCGACGGGTGCTCCGGGTCCTAGAGAAAGGCAGCACACCATGCTGATGGCACACCCCGCGGTTCTCGAGGAACTGCTGCGCCGTTACGAGGAACTCCGGACCCAGCACGGCGAGGGCGGCGAAGGGGTGGCCCGGCGGCTGGATGACGTCAGCTACACGCTGTGCGTCTCCACGGGGACCCGTGACATCGCCGCCGCGCTCGTGGCGGCCCGTGAGCAGGTGCGCCGCTCCGCCCCCAGACGGGACGACGTGGTCTCCGCCTGAGCGGCCGGAGCGGATCAGGGCCGGGGGCGCAACGGGGGGCCGCCCGGCGGCACGCCTCCCGAGACGGAGCCGACGAGCTGCGCGCAGAGGTCGCGCAGCTTGACGTTGCGGTGCTGCGAGGCGCTGCGCAGGGTCTGGAGCGCCTCCTCCGGCGTACAGCGGCGCTGGTTCATCACGATGCCGGCCGCCTGGTCGATCACCGCACGCGACTGGAGAGCCGCTTGGAGGTCGGTGGTGAACGTCCGGGCGTCGGAGAGCCGCTGGGCCAGGGCGATCGCCCCCGTCGCCTGGGCCGCCAGGGCGCGCAGACCGCCGAGATCGGCCTCCGCGAAGCCGTCCACCTTGGGCGAGTACAGATTCAGCGCGCCCGCCGTGTGGGAGCGGGCGGCGACCGGCAGGGAGAGCGAGGACCGGGTCCCGGCGGCGACGGCGAAGGCCGGATAGCCGTTCCACCGGCTCTCGGTCTGCATGTCCCCCACGCTGACCTCGTGCCCCTCGCGCAGGGCCTCCAGACAGGGGCCGTCGTCCTGCCCGTACTGCGCCTCGTCCAGCGCCGGAGCGCTCACCCCGGCGCTGACCACGGTCAGCGGCCGGTTCTCCCGCTCCAGGGTGATGCCGCAGCCATCGGCGGCCGGGGCCTTGAGAAGGGCGCTCTCGGCCAGCACCTGGAGGAAGTCGTCCAGCGTGTCGCTGTCGAGAAGAAGCGAGATGAGGTCGGGTGTCCCGGGGGTCAGGCCGTCGGACATGGTCGCTCCCTTCCGGGCCGTAGCCCTCGCAGCCAGCATGGCACGATACGGGAGGCGGCGTCGCAGCCCCCGCCCGTGCCCCTCCGTCCTGGTCCTCGGTCGCAGAGACCTCACGGAAGTCCGCAGAGAACGCCACGGAAGTCCGGAGTCGCCACGGAAGTCCGGAGAGGCCCGACGGAACGGGTGTGGAACGTGCGGGGGCGGGAAGGCGCGCAGCGAGGTCAGGAAGCGGCCTTCTCATCAGCCTGCTTCCAGGGAGTACGTGATGGTCCTGCTCAGCTACCACCTCGACGACGCCCACCTCGTCGTCGAACTGTCCGATGCCGTCGATCTCGACAACGAGGCCGCGATCGAGCGGGAGCTGCTGAGGCTGATGCCGTGCTGCGGCCCCAGCACCCTCATCGTGGATGTCGTCACCCCCCTGCTCACCGCGCGCGCCCTGGGCGTACTGCTGCGGGTCCGCGCCGATGCCGAGCAGCGCGGTGTGTCGCTGGCGGTGGTGGCCAGATTCCAGACGGCACGTGAGGTCCTGAGCGCCGCGGCCCTCAACCGGATTCTGCGCGTCGCGCACACCCTCGCGGGTGCCGAACTCCGCAGCCGGGGCTGCCTGCCGGGCGCGGAGGCACCCGAGGAACCCCGTCCGAGCGGCCTGCGGGAACGGCTGAAGCGGCGCACCCAGGGGGCGGACGGCCCGGGTCCCGGGACCCGGGCCGTCGGACCGTACGCCGCCACATCCCTGCCCCGCCTCCCCCGGGAGCGATGAGGGCACGGGCGGGCCGGAGACGCGGACACCGGGGTCGTCTTCCGGCCGTCTCCGCCCGGTGGTTCGCGACCACGGGGCGGACCGTCCCGGCCGAGAGGGCATAATGAAGGGCTGGAGGTCAGGAAGCGGCCCTTGAGATTTCTCCCTGCCTCCGTGGAGTCCCCGTGAACCGCTCTCCCTCCCGCCGCCCCGTCGCCGCGGCCCCCTCCGCCGCCGCCTCCCGCGCCGCGCGTACGCCCGCCCCGGCGGCCCCCGCCCGAAGTCGCCCGCCCGCGACCGGGCGCCGCAGAACCCCCGGCAGTCCCCTGAGCACGGCCGGTGGCGCGCCCGCGCCCGTACGGCGTCCGCTCGCCCACGCCTGACCTCCCCGCCGCACGCACCGGAGCCTGTCCCCAGGCACCCGTGCGCCGGTGGAGCTTGCCCTGTCCCAGCGGCCCCGGACTGCGCCGCGCCAGCTCTGCCCCGCCCTTTCGGGAGGCGGGTCACCGCCCAGAACGAGATGAACATGACTGACAGGCCCGTGGCCGAGGCGCCGGACACGACCGCACTGCTCTTGGAGACGGAGTCCCTGGACGACTTCCTCCAGGCGCTCGCCCGCAGCGCCCTGGCCCTGGTCGCGGAGGCTGACGGGTGCGGCATCACGGTGCAGCGGCAGGGCCGCCCCGTCACCGTGTCCAGCGCGGGTGCCATCGCCACGAAGCTGGACGAGGCCCAGTACGGCCAGGACGACGGCCCCTGCCTCCAGGCGATGCGCACCGGCCTGGAGGTCAGCGTGCCCGACACGCTCCGGGAGAGCCGCTGGGCCGACTACCCCGCCTACGCGGCCGTCTGCGGCGCCCGGTCCTCGCTGTCGCTGCCCATCGCCCCGCACAGCCACACCTCCGGCGCCCTCAACCTGTACGCCCCGGTCCCCGGCGCCTTCGAGAACGCCGACCTGACGGCCCTGCGGCTGCTCACCGCCCAGGCCACCGGAGCCATCGCCCTGGCCCAGCGCATCGCGGACACCGAGGAGTTCGCCGCCGATCTGGAGGCCGCCCTCCAGTCCC
The DNA here is from genome assembly GCA_002082585.1 of Kitasatospora albolonga. Taxonomy (NCBI): domain Bacteria; kingdom Bacillati; phylum Actinomycetota; class Actinomycetes; order Kitasatosporales; family Streptomycetaceae; genus Kitasatospora; species Kitasatospora albolonga. The sequence continues at coordinate 529,306 of CP020563.1, read as the reverse complement.
GTACGGTCATCGACCAGGCGATCGGCGTGGTCATCGGCCAGCAGCGCTGCTCCCCGGAGAAGGCGTTCGAGGTGCTGCGTACGGCCTCCCAGCACCGCAACATCAAGCTCCGCGACCTGTGCGCCGAGCTGATCGCCAGCATCACCGGCGAGACGCCCCCCGAGGCGCGGTTCCAGCCCCGGGGGTGACGTGCCGTCGGGTGGCGCGCCGGATCAGGACGCCGGGTAGGGGGAGTCGGCGAGCAGCCGGGCCAGGTGGACGGCGTTGGCGGCGAGCGCCTTCGTCGTCGAGGCGACGGCCTCGGGTGTCTCGTCCAGGTCCTGGTAGTCGGTGCCCTGCATGGCCTCGCCCACCCAGTACGTGACCGCCTGGGCCGCCAGCGAGAAGCCGACGTCGTTCAGCCCCTGGAAGACGTCCGCGCTCACCTTGTGCGCCCCGTCCTCGTTGCCCACGACGGCCACGGCGCCCACCTTCCCGTAGACGAGCGGGCGCCCCTCGTCGTCGGTCTCGGAGGACTCGGCGTTCAGCCGCTCCAGGACCCGCTGGCAGACGCTGGAGGGGTGGCCGAGCCAGATGGGCGTGGCGATCAGGAGGATGTCGGCGGCCAGGACCTTCTCCCGGATCGCGGGCCAGGCGTCACCGTCCCCCAGGTCCACGCCGATCCCCGGCCGGACGTCGTGGTCGGCCACCCGGACGATCTCGCCCCGCACTCCGTGGCCCTCGAACGCGGTCATGACCTGCTGGGCGAGGTGGTGGCTGCTGGAGGGCTCGGGGGAGGAGTTCAACGTACAGACGAGGGCGAGTGCGCGCATGACGGGGCGTCTCCTTGGGAGTGGGGTGCGGGGGGAAAGGTGCCGGTCGGTGGGCACGGCTGCACTGGTGCCCCGTCAGGCCCGGCCGTACGCACCGGCACCGCGGAATTCCCCGAAAGGAAGTGGTCCGGAATTTCCGGTGGCCCACACGTTCCCGTTTGAACCCCCGCTCACGTTTCCGTTTGAACCCCCGCTCAGGGGTACACGGCGCAGATCCCCCTGTGCCGCCCCGAGAGGAATGCCATGTCCGGAGATCCGCGCAAGAACATATTCGTCATCGGAATGGACGAGGCCAACCGCCGCACCCTCGAAGCCGTTCCGGACGCCGACCGCCACCGGCTCCACCCGCTGCTCACCATCGAGGAGTTGCAGGAGGGCCAGGTCACCGTCGACGAACTGCTGGGCCGGGCCCGCGCCGTGCTCGACGCCCACGAAGGCAGCGTCGACGCCATCGTCGGCTACTGGGACTTCCCGGTCAGCACCCTCGTCCCCCTCCTCAGCAAGGAGTACGGGACGGTCAGCACCAGCCTCGAATCCGTCGTCAAGTGCGAGCACAAGTACTGGAGCAGGCTGGAACAGCGGAAGGTCACGGACGCCTACCCCCGCTTCGGCATGGTCGACCTGGAGAGCGACGATCCGAGGCCCCCGGAGGGCCTGCGCTTCCCGATGTGGGTCAAGCCCGCCCTCGCCTACTCCTCCGAGCTGGCGTTCGGCGTCGCGGACCTGGATGAATTCCGGTCGGCGGTCGCGGAGATACGCGAGGGCATCGCCCGGGTCGGAAAGCCCTTCGAGGCCGTTCTCGGTCTTCTGGAACTCCCGCCGGAAATGGCGGGCGTCGGAGGCCAGGTCTGTCTGGCCGAGGAGGCCATGACCGGTATCCAGGTGGCCGTCGAAGGATATGTGCACCAGGGCGAGGTCACCGTCTACGGCGTGCTCGACTCCATCAACTACCCCGGCTCCTCGTCCTTTCTGCGCCACCAGTACCCCAGCACCCTCCCGGCCCCGGTGATCCGGCGGCTGCACGAGGTCAGCGAACGCACCATGCGGCAGATCGGCATGGACCGGGCCACGTTCAGCATCGAGTACTTCTACGATCCGAGGACCGCCGACATCCGGCTGCTGGAGATCAACCCCCGGCACTCCCAGTCGCACGCGGAGATGTTTCATTTCGTCGACGGGGTGCCCAACCACCACCGCATGTTCCGGCTCGCCCTGGGCGGCGACCCGGCCGTCCCGCCGGGCGGTGGCCGCTACCGGGTGGCCGCCAAGTGGTACTACCGCTGGTTCGGTGAGGGCCGTGTCCACCAGGTGCCGACCGCCGAGGAGATCGCCGCCATCGAGCGGGACATCCCGGGCGTCCACATCGACCTGGTCCCCGCCGAGGGCCAGCGGCTCTCCACCGTCCGGGGCCAGGACAGCTACAGCTACGAGGTCGCCCACATCTTCACCGGCGGTGACGACGAGGACGACCTGCGCCGCAAGTTCGACGCCTGCGTCGCCGCCCTCGGCCTCAGCTTCGACGAGACGGAACCGGGCGGGCGCGGCCGGAATTCTCCGTGACACCCCGGGCAGCCGCCCCCGCCGGACCCGACGACAGGAAGGACCCTGCCACCCGTATGCGTTACGTCGAGCAACTCCCGTACGAGATCGAGGAAGAGAACCACGTCACCATCACCATGGCGGACGGGGTGCGCCTGTCCGCCCGGATCTGGCGGCCCGTCTCCTCCGGCCGGGAGCCGGTCCCCGCGGTCGTCGAGTGCATCCCGTACCGCAAGAATGACCTCACCTCCACCCGGGACGCCATCCACCACCCGTACATCGCGGGCCACGGCTACGCCTGCGTACGCGTGGACCTGCGCGGGACCGGGGAGTCGGAGGGCGTCCTGCTGGACGAGTACCTGGAGCAGGAGCAGCGCGACGCCGAGGAGGTGCTGGCCTGGGTCGCCGCCCAGCCCTGGTGCGACGGGAACACCGGCATGACGGGCATCTCCTGGGGCGCCTTCGCCGCGCTCCAGACGGCGGCGCGGCGGCCGGAGAGCCTGAAGGCCATCGTCATCGCCTCGTTCACGGACGACCGGTACGCGGACGACATGCACTACCTCGGCGGTGCCATGCTCTCCGACAACCTCGCCGAGGCCGGCACGATGTTCGCCTACGCCACCTGCCCGCCCGACCCCGAGGTGGTGGGGGAGCGGTGGCGGGACATGTGGCGGGAGCGGCTGGAGGCCGCCCGCCCGTGGGTCCTGGAGTGGCTCCGCCACCCGCATCGCGACGCCTACTGGCAGCACGCCTCACTCAGCGAGGACTACACCCGGCTCAAGTGCCCCGTCCTCGCCTCCAGCGGCTGGGCGGACGGCTACTCCAACGCCGTCACCCGCCTCCTGGCAGGCGCCGACGTGCCCCGCAAGGGCCTCATCGGCCCCTGGTCCCACAAGCTGCCGCACCTCGGCGAACCCGGCCCCGCCATCGGCTACCTCCAGGAGGTCGTCAGGTGGTGGGACCACTGGCTCAAGGGCATCGACAACGGGGCCATGGACGGGCCGATGCTCCGTGCCTGGATGCAGGAGAGCGTGCCGCCCTCCACGTCGTACGAGGAGCGCCCCGGCCGCTGGGTGGGCGAACCCTCCTGGCCCTCGCCGCACGTCGAGGAGGTGGTGCACCCGCTGCGGGGCTCCGCCATCGTGACGGCCGAGGAGGCGGAACCCGCCGCCGTGCCCGGCCGTACGCGTACGGTCCGATCCCCGCTCTCCGTCGGCCAGTTCGCGGGCAAGTGGGCCTCCTACAACGCCCCGCCCGACCTGCCCTACGACCAGCGCGAGGAGGACGGCGGCTCCCTCGTCTACGAGAGCGAACCGCTCACCGAACGGGTGGAGATCCTCGGCTCGCCCTCCGTCGGCCTGGAGGTGGCGGCCTCCGCCCCCGTCGCCCAGGTCACCGCCCGGATCTCCGACGTGGCCCCGGACGGCCGCGCCACCCGGGTGACGTACGGTGTGCTGAACCTGACCCACCGGGAGAGCGACGAGCACCCCCGGCCGCTGGAGCCCGGCCGCCGCTACCGCGCCCGGATCACCCTGAACGGGGTCGCCCAGGCGTTCCCGCCCGGGCACCGCATCCGGCTCTCCCTCTCGACCTCGTACTGGCCCCTGGTCTGGCCGGCCCCCGAACCGGCCCTGCTGACGGTCCACGGCGAAGGCGCCGCGCTGACCCTGCCGGTACGCCCCACGGACGAGCCGGACGGCATGCCGCAGACGGCCTTCGGTGAACCGGAGGGCTGCCGCCCGCCCCCCGTCACCCGGCTCACCGAGCCCGAGCAGGCGTGGAACGTCTCCAGGAGCCTGGTGGACTACCGCTCCGCCCTCGACATCGTGAAGGACCGGGGGCTCCAGCGGTACGAGGAGAACGGCATCGAGGTCGGGCTGCGGGCCTGCGAGAAGTACACCTCCGTCGCCGACGACTTCTCCTCCCCGAGCGGCCGGTCGGCGTGGACGATGACCTTCTCCCGGCCCGGCTGGGACGTACGGGTCGAGACGAGCACCGTACTGACGGCGGACGCGGAGGAGTTCCGTGTCGACGCGACCCTGGACGGTTACGAGGACGGCCGCCGGGTCTTCTCCCGCACCTGGAACGAGACCGTCCCCCGCAACCTGGCCTGAGCCGTCCCCGCGCCGTCAGGGGCCCTCCCCCTCGGCGCGGACCCGGACGGTCTCCAGGGCCGGATCGGCGGTGTCGGGCACGTTCATGCCCGCCGCGACGCCCGAGCGGAGGTAGCGCAGCAGCGGCTCCGTGATCCGCTCGCCGGGCAGGACGGCCGGGATGCCGGGCGGGTAGGGGGTCATCATCTCGGCCGCGACCCGGCCCGCCGCCCGCTCGGCCGGCACGTCCTCGGTGCGGGAGAAGTAGGCGTCGCGGGGCAGGCACACCTGGTCGGGGCGGAGCTCGTCCGGCGTGGGCACGTGCACCTCGGGGGCGGGGCGGAGGGTGCGCGCGTCGCGGGACAGGCCGCGCAGGGCCGTCAGCAGCCGCTCGGCGGTGCCCGCGTCGTCGGCGTGGGTGAACTGGGCGCTGATCCGGCGGTGGTCCACCAGGTGCATGTCGATACGGTGGTGCTCGCGCAGCCAGTCGGCGGCCCGGTAGCCGGTGGTGCCTAGCCCGGTGATGTCGATGATCACCGGCAGCGGGTCGAACTCGGTGGCCGCGCCAGGACCGCAGAAGTCGTCCTCCCCGTTGACGTGCATCCCCTCGATCTCCTCGATGCGCTCACGGACCGACCGGGTCAGCTCCAGGGCCCGGGAGAGCAGGCGGTGCCCGTCCAGGGCCATCTGGCGGCGCCAGCCGTCGATGCCCGCGTACAGCAGCACGGACGGACTGGTGGTGCCCAGCAGATCGGCGCGCGATGCGAGGGTGCCGGGGTCCACCAGACCGCCCTGGAGATGGAAGACCGAGCCCTGTTCCAGGCCGCTGCCCATCTTGTGGATGCTGGTGACACAGATGTCGGCGCCCGCGTCCATCGCCCAGGACGGCAGCTCCGGGTGGAACGGCAGATGGGCGCCCCACGCCTCGTCCACGATCAGCGGCCTCGACCGCCGGTGGCACACGTCCGCGATCGCGGGCAGGTCCGCCGCCGTACCGTACGGGGTCGGGCTGGTGACCAGCGCGCCCCGGGCGTCCGGGTGCGCGGCGAAGGCCCGCTCCACGGACGCGGCCGACGGCGGATGGGCCAGATGCCGTTCCGCGTCCCACTGCGGCTCCAGCCAGACGGGCTCGACGCCCGAAAGGATGAGCCCCGCGATCACGGACTTGTGGGCGTCCCGGCCCACCAGGAGCTTCTCGTGCGGGGCGGCGACGGTGAGCATGGCCGCCTTGACCGAGAGCGAGCTGCCGCAGGTGGAGAAGAAGGTGTGCTCCGCGTGGACGGCGTCGGCCATGAGCTCCTCGGCCCGCCGGAGCACGGAGGACTTCTCCCGGCGGTCGTCCAGCCCGCCCGTGGCCAGGAGGTCACCGAAGAAGACGGCGTCGCCGAGCACCGCGCGTACGGCCGGATCGGCGCCCCTGGCCTGTTTGTGGCCGGGCGGCGAGAAGCCCAGCTCGTCCCGGTCCTGGTAGGCGGCGAGAGCATCGAGAACGGGTGCTTCGTGATGGTTTGCTGCCATTCCCGATGCCTTCCCGGGCTCGCCACCGGCCAATCAGGCCAGGCCATGGCAGGGGCAGGTCAGGGCAGCGGGGTGCCGCCGGTGGCGTTCATGATCTCGCCGGTGATGAACGAGGCGTTCGCGGAGGCGAGGAAAACATAGGCGGGCGCCATCTCGGCGGGCTGCGCCGGGCGCCCCAGCGGGCTCTGCTTCCCGAACTCCGCGGTGTCCGGCAGGGTTGCCGGGATGAGCGGCGTCCAGACGGGCCCCGGGGCCACCGCGTTGACGCGGATGCCGTCGGAGGCCAGCATCTGGGCGAGCCCCTGCGTGAACGTGACGATCGCGCCCTTGGTCATGGCGTAGTCCAGGAGGTGGGGGCTGGGCTTGTACGCCTGCACCGAGGTGGTGTTGATGACCGACCCGCCCGCCGGGATGTGGGGCAGGGCGAATTTGGAGAGCCAGAACATCCCGTACAGGTTGGTCCGCACCACCCGGTCGAACTGCTCGGTCGAGATCGCGGAGATCCCGTCCGGCTGGGACATCTGGTACGCCGCGTTGTTGACCAGGACGTCGATCCGGCCGAAGTCGGAGACGGCCCGCTCGACGAGGGAGCGGCACTGCTTCTCGTCCCGGATGTCGCACACGACGGGCACGGCCCTGCGGCCCGCGCCTTCCACCAGGCGGGCGGTCTCCCGGGCTTCCTCCTCCTCTTCGGGGAGATGGGTGAACAGCACGTCCGCGCCCTCGCGTGCGAAGGCCAGGGCGACCGCACGGCCGATGCCGGAGTCACCCCCGGTGATCACGGTCCTGCGGTCGGTGAGGAGGCCCGAGCCCCGGTAGGAGTCCTCGCCGTGGTCGGGCGGCGGGTCCATGTCCCCGGTGCGGCCGGGAGGCTCCTGGTCCTGCTGAGGGAAGTCGGGGCGGGGGTGGAGGCGGTGGGGGTCCTGCGGCTGTTCGCTCGTCATGGGCTGCCTCTCTGCTCTGTACGGGCATGGCCCCGGGGCGTCGTGGGCCGGGCGGTGCCCGGCCCGGACGGCCGCCCCGGCTGTCACGGATGGTCGGGCTGCTGCTCCGGCGGTGTACCGCCGCCCGGGCCGCCTCCCTTGCCGCCCTTGTCCGTACCGTGGGCGCGGCCGCTGCCCCGGGGCGTCCCCGGCTGCCTGGCCTTGAGCTCGGCACTGTCCTGGGGCGTGGCTCCGCCCTTGTCGCTGCGCCGCTGTTCCGGCTGTTGCGGGTTCGCCATGACGAACGCTCCCTCGTTCCGTGGGGGTCGGATGGTCACCACAGACCGGGTGCCCTTCCCGGCCTGACCGAAACACCCCTTTTGGCCGGTACGGCTCCCTCAGGAGCCCCAGTGTCCCGGCCGCCGCAGGGCCGCCGGAATCCTGGTCGCCGTGTCGCCCCGGGCCGCGTTCAGCTGCGGCTGGGTGAGGAAGAGCGCGCCGGTCAGATCCGCGCCGCTCAGGTCCGTGTCGCGCATGTCGGCGCCGATCAGGTCGGCTTCGCGCAGATCGGCGCCGGAGAGGTCGGCGGCGATCAGGCAGGCGCCGCGCAGGGTGGCTCCGCGCAGCTTCGCGCCGCGCAGCCGGGCGCCCAGGAGGTCGGCGCCCCGGTGGTTCCTCTTTTTGCCGGGGACGGCGGCGCGGGCCAGTTCACTGGCCCGCAGGAGGTGGGTGTTCACCTCCGCGCGGAGCGCCGGTACGTCGGTGGCGAGGAGGGCTTCGGCGGTGTCCCGGGTCAGCGCGTCGAGCCGGTCGTAGGCGCGGCGCAGCTCGTGGTGGGCCGCCTTCGCCGCCGGGAGGTCCAGGGCCTCGGCTGTGTACCGGAGCAGTTCGTGCAGCTGCCGCACCACGGGGAAGACCTCGTACATCGTGCGGGCCGACTCCGGCTCCGTACGCCAGCTGCGGCCCCCGAAGGTGACCTGGGAGACCTTCTGGCCCGCCCCGAAGCAGTCGAACACCGTGCAGCCGGGGTATCCGCGCTCGCGCAGCCGGGCGTGGATACCGCAGCCGAAGTCCTCCTGGAGGTTGCCGCACGGGGTCCCCGCCGCCTTGTCCGCGCCGAAGTCCGCCGAGCGGGCGAAGGGCAGCGCCACGCAGCACAGGCCGAAGCAGCTCCCGCAGTCGGCCCGCAGGTCGGGGTGGTCGGCGTGCGGGGCGGTGGGCCGGGACAAGGCGGTGGCTCTCCTGGGTGAGGCGGGCGGATGCTCCTGGCCATTGTCGCCCGGAGGTGCACGGGCCCCGAGCGCGGGGGAGGGGCGGGTGAGCCGTGTCTCACCCGGGCCCGGCGACTTGTCTATGCAACTCGTTGCATAGAAGGATCGCGGTATGGCGCTCGAACACGCGATTCTCGTCTCCCTGCTGGAGAGACCCGGCTCCGGCTATGAGCTGGCCCGCCGGTTCGAGCGGTCCATCGGCTACTTCTGGACCGCCAGCCACCAGCAGATCTACCGCGTCCTCGCCCGGATGGAGGCCGACGGCCGGCTCACCGTCCGCGAGGTCGAGCAGCAGGGGCGGCCGGACAAGAAGGAGTACTCCGTCGCCGGGCCCGGCCGCGCCGCCCTCGCCGAGTGGCTGCACAAACCGATCGAGCCCGAGAGCCTCCGGCACGACCTCGCCGTCAAGATCCGGGGCGCCGCCTTCGACGACCCGGCCGCCCTGGTCCGCGAGGTCGAGCGCCACCGGCAGGCTCACCGGGACCGCCTCGCCCACTACCTCGCCGGAGAGGTCCGCGACTTCACCGGGCCCGAGGCGTCCGTGCCCCCGGACGCGGGCCAGGAGCTCCAGCACGTCGTGCTGCGCGGCGGCATCGCGTACGAGCGCATGACGATCGCCTGGCTCGACGACGTACTCGACACCCTCCACCGGCTCGCCGGTCCACCGCCGGGCCCCGGCGCCTGACGGCACCGGCCGCCACCTCCGTACCACCGAAACCCTCAACCCTCCCTCCTGGAAGGCGATCTCCATGGCTGAGTCCGCGTCCCTGCTCTTCAACCCGCGCACCTACGACCCCGAGCACTTCGACCCGGAGACCCGCAGGCTGCTGCGCGCCACCGTCGACTGGTTCGAGGCGCGGGGCAAGCGGCGGCTGATCGAGGACTACCGCTCCCGAGCCTGGCTGGCCGACTTCCTCGCCTTCTCCGCGAAGGAGGGCCTGTTCGCCACCTTCCTCACCCCGGCCGCCGCCGCGAAGGAGACGGACCGGCGCTGGGACACCGCCCGGATCGCCGCCCTCAACGAGATCTTCGGCTTCTACGGGCTCGACTACTGGTACGCCTGGCAGGTGACCATCCTCGGCCTCGGCCCCGTCTGGCAGAGCGACAACGCCGAGGCCCGTGCCCGGGCCGCCGAACTCCTGGACCAGGGTGAGGTGTTCGCGTTCGGCCTCTCCGAGAAGACCCACGGCGCCGACATCTACTCCACCGACATGCTGCTCACGCCCGACGGCGACGGCGGCTTCCTGGCCTCCGGCTCCAAGTACTACATCGGCAACGGCAACGCCGCCGGTCTGGTCTCCGTCTTCGGCCGCCGCACCGACGTCGAGGGCCCCGACGGCTACGTCTTCTTCGCCGCCGACAGCCGCCACGCCGCCTACCACCTGGTGAAGAACGTCGTCGACTCCTCCAAGTTCGTCAGCGAGTTCCGCCTCGCCGACTATCCGGTGGCGCCCGCCGACATCCTGCACACCGGCCGCGCCGCCTTCGACGCCGCGCTCAACACCGTCAACGTCGGCAAGTTCAACCTCTGCACCGCCTCCATCGGCATCTGCGAGCACGCGATGTACGAGGCCGTCACCCACGCGAGCAACCGCATCCTCTACGGCCGCCCCGTGACCGCCTTCCCGCATGTGCGGCGCGAGCTGACCGACGCCTACGTCCGGCTCGTCGGGATGAAGCTGTTCAGCGACCGCGCCGTCGACTACTTCCGCTCCGCCGGGCCCGACGACCGCCGCTACCTCCTCTTCAACCCGATGACGAAGATGAAGGTGACCACGGAGGGCGAGAAGGTCATCGACCTGATGTGGGACGTCATCGCCGCCAAGGGCTTCGAGAAGGACAACTACTTCGCCCAGGCCGCGATCGAGATCCGGGGCCTGCCCAAGCTGGAGGGCACGGTCCACGTCAACCTCGCGCTGATCCTCAAGTTCATGCGCAACCACCTGCTGAACCCCGTCGACTACCCGGCCGTCCCCTCCCGCCTGGACGCGGCCGACGACGACTTCCTGTTCCGGCAGGGACCGGCGCGGGGTCTGGGTGCCGTACGGTTCCACGACTGGCGCCCCGCGTTCGACGCGTACGCCGAGGTGGCGAACGTGGCCCGCTTCCGCGAGCAGGCCGACGCCCTGTGCGCCTTCGTGGAGACCGCCGCTCCCGACGAGGAGCAGAGCCGCGACCTGGACCTCCTCCTCGCCGTCGGCCAGCTCTTCGCCCTCGTCGTGCACGGCCAGCTGATCCTGGAGCAGGCCCGGCTGACCGGCCTGGACCAGGACCTGCTCGACGAGCTGTTCGCCGTCCTCGTACGCGACTTCTCCGCGCACGCCGTGGAGCTGCACGGCAAGGACTCCGCCACCCAGGCGCAGCAGGACTGGGCGCTCGGGGCGGTACGGCGTCCCGTCGTGGACGCGGCGCGTTCGGCGCGGGTCTGGGAGCGTGTGGAGGCGCTCTCGGGGGCGTACGAGATGGCCGAATAGCCCCCGTCGCTCAGGGAGCCGCGTCGCTCAGGGAGCCCCTGTCACCCGGGGGCTCCCGTCACTCAGGGATCGTCAGCCTGCGGGTGATGCGCAGCGCCGAGGACAGGAGCTGTTCCCTGATCTCGCTCGTCCGGTACATCCGGTCCGAGCGGAAGGAGATGCCGAGCGATCCGACCTGGTCACCGCTGTACACGCGTACGGCGACACAGGTCGTCCCGCGCTTGTACTCCTCCCGGTCCCTGGCGAGCGGCGCCATCGGCGGGGAGTCCAGCTCCCGGAGGAGTTCCTCGCGGCGGGTGATGGTGTGGGAGGTGAGGTCGGCCAGGGGGTGGCGGGAGAGGTAGTTGGCGCGGGCCTCCTCGTCCAGGCCGCCCAGCACGCTCTTGCCCAGGGCCGTGGCGTGCCCGGCGTCCTCGAAGCCGACCCAGAGGTCGACCCGGGGCGCCCGGGGGCTGTCCACGATCTGGAGGACCCGGATCTCCCCCTCGTCGTACAGCGTCAGGTAGGCGGCGGCGGACACCCTGTCGCGCAGCGAGGTCAGCAGGGGGCGGACGCGCTCCGTCCACGACCGGCCCCCGGGTCTGGCGTGCGGTGACAGGCTCCGGTCGGCGGGGGCGAACGCCCCGTCGTCCAGCTCCCTGAGGTAACCGTCCTCGGCCAGCGCGTGCAGGTGCTCCCCGGCCACGACCGGGGGCAGCTCGGCCTCCCGGGCCAGCTGCGCTGCGGGGGCACCCGCCGGATGTGCTCCTGCGGCCTCCAGCAACCGGAGGTCCCGCTGGACGGACACAGTGGGCTCGGCGCCGGGCTGGTCACCCATGCCACCAGCATGGACCCGGCGCCGGGGTGCGGCATCTCGGGTGGGGAAACCCGTGGTGGGCGGGGCCCGGAGGCCGGGCCGGGGTGCGGGCGGGGCGTCCGCACCCCGCCCGCACCCTCACCCGGTCATGTCACGGTGAACGCGGAGGACGTGCCCGTGAACGGGGTGATCCTCCCCAGCAGGTTCTTCGCGTCCCCGTGGTGCACGATCCGGTAGGTGCCGGGCGGGGTGTCCGCCCCGATCCTCCAGGTGACCGTGGCCTTCGACGTACCGGTCAGTCCGTTGATCCGGGTCCAGCGGTACGTGGTCTCCCAGTCACCGTCGTCCAGCACCCGCGTCCACCGTCCGTCGGCCGCCAGACGCTGGACCTCCAGGAACGTTCCGCCCCGGCGCACGTTGTTCTTCGGGTGGCCGGTGGCGAACTCGACGGTGGCCGTGGAGCCGCGCGCGTACGAGGAGGCCGGGCCGGTCAGGACCGAGCCGAACGCCTTGCCGAGCGGCGGGTTGTCGTAGACCACGCCCGTCTGGAACGTGAACTGCCGGGCCGACTCGTCCGGCGGGGCCGTGCCGCGCTCCACCGGGGTGCCCTGGCGCAGGGCGGCCGCGACCCGGGCGTACTCCTGCTGATAGGCGGGGAGCGTGTGCCGGCCGTAGAGCGTGGAGCCGCCCTCGTAGTTCTGGGTGTCGTACTCCTCCGGCGTCGTCACGTACTGGCTGTAGGCGTTGGCGTACCCCTGGAGCAGCACCCGGTCCAGCGGGACCCCCAGCTCCTGCGCCACGGTCCGGCGCACCCGGAGCCCGGCGGTGATCGTGAACTCGCCCGGGCCCGCCACCAGGTACAGCTCCCCGATCCGCATGATCTGGAGCGGCAGGATCTTCGGGGTCACCGGGTGCACGTTGCTCAGCAGACCCGTCGGGATCAGGCTCGCCTTCGGGTACTGGCAGGCCGCGAGCCAGGACGGGGTATCGATGCGCAGCGCGTCGATGATTCCGGCGACCGGGGTGCGCATCCCCTCCTCGAAGCCGGGGATCGCCGGGCCGTCCTCCACACTGCCCGCGAGCGTGGAGGCGCCCACGACGGCGGGACAGGTGCGGGCCTCCTTCCCGTCGCTCGTGTACTGACCGCGTACGGTGACGTTCTCCATGTCCACATAGGCGAGCCGGGCATCCACCCCGCCGGACACCGGCCGCGCGTCCCGGTAGACCTCGCGGGCCTTGTCGAGCTGGCGCTCACCGATGATGCGGGCGTTCTCGAACTCGTCCTCCGTGGGCCCCGATCCGGGCTTCAGATTGAGGTTCGGGGACATGTCCCCGGCGTTGGTGTTGGGGAACGCGGCGACGAAACCGGGGGTGTTGTCGAGATAGCGCACGCCCTCGTGGCCGTGCTCCCAGGCGTAGGCGGCATAGCCCTTGTTGTCCGGGCTGATCAGTGTGTTCTTGTTGGTGATCGAGGTGTTGTGGGTGGCGAACCAGCTGATCGCGCCCGCGTCCTTGTCGCCCTGCCGGAACCGCAGCACGGTCATCGCCGGGTCGATCCCGCCGGGGAAGGCCGCCCGGTCGGCCGCCGGATTGCGGTCGAACGCCTCACGGGAACGGTTGACGCTGGCGTTGGTGAGCGTGCCCGTGCCCAGGCTGATGGAGCCGGGCCGCAGATCGTCGTGGGCCTTGGCGACGGACTCCGCGATGCCGTCGACGATCGCCCGGTAGGTGCCGTTCTGGAAGCCGAGCACGGAGAGGTTGTACGCCACGTGGTGGGAGTAGCCGCCGGGGCCGGAGTGGGTGTGGGTGGCGGAGAGGAGGACGTTCTCCTCCCCGTACAGGCTGCCGTACCGCTCCTCAAGGCGGGCGAGGACGCCCTGCCGCACCGACTGGAAGATCATCGCCAGGTCGGCGTTGACGTAGACCACGCGCTTGCCGGTCGCCCGGTCGGCCACGACGTACGCGCGCGACCGCTGGCGCTGGTGGATGCCGGAGGTCTTCTGGTCGAAGCTGGAGTAGCCCATCATCCCGGTCTCGGCGGCCTCCCCGGTGACATCGGCGATGCCGCGTCCGATCAGGTAGTCCGGTTCGGCCGCGGCGGCCGGTGCGGCCGACGCGGGGGAGGGCGCGCCGAGAGCCACGGCTCCCAGGGCGGCGGCGAGTGCGAGGGCGGGGAGCCTGCGGCGGGAGCGCGGGGAGCGGCTGGGGAATGGGGGCATCGGACCTCCTGGGGCGGGAGACGTGCGGGACCCCGGGGCCCGGTCGGCGGCTCACCGACATCGGCGGGACCCGGAGCACTGCCCCGACGGTAGAGGGGTGTGACCTGCGTCGCATAGATCTCTACCGGTGGGTAAATGAGCATTCCTCAGGAACCCCGCCCGGCCTGGTGTGTTGTGCCCCCGAAAGCCGGGAATGCGCTCGGCTCAGACGGCGGGCGCGATCGTCACCTTCACATGCTTCATGATCGGCTGGTCGCTCTGGGTGCTGTAGTCGCCGAGCGCGCACAGCACGTTCATCTCGGGCATGTACCCGGCCGCACAGCCGCGCGGAATGTCGTACGGGATCGCCAGACAGCCGTTGAGACGGCGTCGGCTGCCGTCCTTCGCCGTGCTCGTGATGTCGACCGGGCCGAGCTCGGTGATACCGCGTTCGCGCATGTCGGCCCGGTTCATGAAGACGAGCGTCCGCAGGTTCCTGATGCCCCGGTAGCGGTCGTTGTCGGAGTAGATGGTGGTGTTCCACTGGTCGTGCGAGCGCATGGTGCCCAGTGCCAGCGTTGGTCTACGTCAGCACCCTCATGCTCCAAGACGTCCTCGGCGAACCCGAGTGGGCCGGCCTTTTCACGCCCGCCGACCGGCGCGGCCTGACCCCGCTGTTCTGGTCCCATGTGCGCCCGTACGGGGAGGCCAACCTCGACATGGATGCCCGTCTCAACCTCGCTGCGGCCACCGTGCCCGGCCCTCGGGCCGCGCTGGATGGGCAGCCGTCCCCGCCCCGGGGCCGGGAAAGGGCGGAGCCTTCGCAGATGCAGGCAAAGCAGTAGCAGGGCCATTGCGGACCCTGCCACCTGTGCCGGTCTACCGTGGGGACGGCGGGTTTCAGCACGATCGGGGAACTGACGGTTGTGCAGAGGCGTCCTGTGCTAACAGTTAAAGGCCATCCGTACTGCCGAGGGGGAGGGGGCGGGGGTGTCGCGACGTAGGAAGACCACGGTCATGGTGGCAGCGGTCGTGTTGACCGTGTCGACGCCGTTCTTTTGGCTGTTGGACAGCCCGGATACCGGCCAGCTGGTTGCCGCTTCAGTCCAGGGCGCCACTGGTATTGCCGCCCTGGTTTGGGCGCTGCTTCAGTCCTCAACCACCCCACAGCCTGGGGTTGTGGTGGTCGATACCGGAAAGGCCGAGGCCACCGGTGGAGGCCGGGCGTCTACGGGCGTGCGACGCCCGCAAGATGCCGGGAGTGGGGCGATTCGGGCAGAGCGAACCGGGGACGCCACTGCGGACGGGCCTGGCAGCAGCGCGAGCACGGGTATCGACTTCAGCTGACCGGGCCGGAACGGCCAGAGCGTGTGGGAGGTTTCTGTCCGATGGCACGATGGTCCAACCGCCATCCCGACCCGGACGGTGCCCCCAACGCTGGTCCCGAGGTCGCGGACCCGAAACGCGAGCCGTCGGCCACCGCCGCGGAAACCGGCGCTGCCACCGCCCGCGATGGCGCCACGGCGGTGACCGGTTACACCGGACCGGACCCAGGCACCGACAGCCCAGTACACGTAAGCCGTACGGGGGACGCTACCGCCAGCGAGGGCGGCCTGGCCGTCACCGGGTACCTGGCGATCGACCGCTTCACCCTGGTGCGGCAGGCCGCGCCGCGCACACCCGCCACCTGGCCACACCAGGTCGGCGTGATCCCACCCCGCGCCCAGTCCTTCCAGCACCGGGCCGAGGTCGACCAGTTGCGGACGGCAGTCGACAACGGGGGCACCGCGGTGCTCACCCAGGTGCTGACTGGGACCGGTGGCGTGGGCAAGACCCAGCTGGCCGCCGACTACGCCCGCACCGCCTGGGACAGCGGCGGGGTCGACGTACTGGTGTGGATCAGCGCGAGCAGCCGCTCAGCGATCACGGCCGGGTACGCGCAGGCCGGTGTGGAGGTCCTTGCCGCCGACCCCGGCGACCCTGAGCAGGCCGCGCGGGCGTTCCTGGCCTGGCTGGAGCCGAAGGCCGGCCAGAAGCCGTGCCGGTGGCTGGTCGTGCTGGACGACGTCGCGGACCCGGCCGATATACGTGGCTGGTGGCCGCCCGCCAGCCCGCGCGGGCGTGTCCTGGTCACCACACGCCGCCGCGAGGCCGCCCTGACCGGCGCCGGCCGACGCCGGGTGACTGTGGGCCTGTTTACCCCCCAGCACGCCGCCGCCTATCTCACCGCCGTACTCGCCGCGCACGACCGTCACGAGCCCACCGACCAGATCAACAGCCTCGCCGCCGACCTTGGGCACCTGCCCCTTGCTTTGGCCCAGGCCGCCGCCTACATCATCGACACCAACGTCACCTGTGCCCGCTACCGCCGTCTGCTGGCCGACCGGCTCAGGAAACTGGCCGACCTGCTCCCCGAAACCAGCGCTCTGCCCGACGACCAAGCCGTCACGGTGGCGGCCACCTGGTCCCTGTCCATCGAACACGCCGACCGGCTCCGCCCCGCCGGCCTGGCACGCCCCATGCTCCAACTCGCCGCAATGCTCGACCCCAATGGCATCCCCACCGATGTCCTGACCAGCCGCCCCGCACTCACCCACCTCGCCCGCCACCGCCCCCCCGACACCCAGCAACCGATCCCCGCGACAGCTGAGGACGCTGCAGGCGCGCTGCACGCCCTGCACCGGCTCAGCCTGGTCACCTACACGCCAGGCCAGCCTGTTCAGGTCCACGGGCTGGTGCAGCGCAGTGTGCGCGAGCAGCTTCCGCCGGAACTGCTGGCCCGGACCGTCCGGGCGGCGGCCGACGCCCTGCTCCACGCATGGCCAGAGCCGGAACGTGACTTCGCCACCGGCCAGCGGTTCCGCGCCAACACCGAGACGCTGCGGTCCCATGACGAGCACCTGCTGTGGTCGGACCACGATGTGCACGAGGTCCTGCTCCGGTTGGGCCAGAGCCTCGGCCATGCGGGGCTCTACCAGGCGACGAATGACCACTACCGGCAGCTCGCGGCCACCTCCGCGCACAAGTATGGCGCCGACTACCCCCGTACCCTCACCTGCCGCAGCAACTCCCTCCGTTTCCTGAGATTCACCGCACACCCCGCAGAGGCCGTGGCGGCGTACACGGAGCTGGCCGCGGACTGCACCCGTCTGGTCGGACCCGACGGCTTCACCACCCTCGACGCTCGCGGCGAGCTTGCAGCCGCCCGAGTCAGCGGTGGCGATCTGGCCGGTGCGCTGGCCGACTACGAGGAACTGCTCGTCGACTACCGGCGCGTCCGGGGTCCACACCACCGCAACACTCTCTCGGTCCGCTCTCGGATCGCCTTCCTACACCGCGAGAGGGGAGACGCGCCGCGCGCCGCAGCCCTGTACGAGGAGTTGCTCGGCGACTGCCGGGCATACCTTGGGCCCCTCGACGTCATGACCCTGGACGTACGCATGAAGCTCGCGCGCCTGCAGGGTGAGGCGGGCGACCCTGTCGGGGCCCGCGACCGGTTCGGGGAGATGCTGGACGAGCACGTGGCGGAGTTCGGCCGCGACGACCACCGCACCCTGGCGGTGCGGCACGAGCTGGCCGAGTGGCGTGCCGCCGCAGGAGATCCAGCCGGAGCCGCCGCCGAGCTGGCGGACATGATCGACGACGCCGTGCGAGTCCTGGGCGCCCATCACATCGACATCTCCCGTGCCCGCTACGCCCTGGGACTGCTGCGCAACGAGGCGGGAGCCGTCACCGCGGCACCGGTCGGCATGGACGAGTCGGCCCGCTTGCTGGAGCAGACCTTCGGGCCTGAACATCCGCTTGTCATCAGCAACCGCAGCTTCCTCCGGGTGTGGCAGCACGGCCTTGCGGAGAGTGATCCGGTCGCCGCCGCCGAGGTCCTGAAGGAGATGATTGCCGCCCTGCGCCCTTTTTGGGGCCCCAACCGCTCCGAGGTGCTGCTCTTGCGCAGCGTCCTCCTCAGTATCGAGGGCGTGATCGGTGATCCGGGCCAGACAGCCGAGGCGTTCGCCGCGCTGCTCGCCGACTGCCAACAGGCCCTGGGCCCCGAGCACCCCCTCACCCTGACAACCCGCGCGGAACTGGCCAACTGGCGCGGCGAAGCAGGCGACCACTCCAAGGCGGTCACCGACCTCCGCGAACTACAGGAAGACATGGCCCGGGTACTGGGCCTGCACCATCCAGAGACCCTGCGCACCCGCAGGCTGCTTGCCGAGAAGCTGCGCGAAGCGGGCGACACGGCCATGGCCATCGCGGCGTACGAGGACCTGATCACCGTGCACGGCCAAGTGCTGGGCCCGAACCACCCGGACACCCTCCGGCTGCGCAGCGACCTTGCCGACTGCCGCTCCCACGACGCGGAGGCGGAGACGATGATCCCGGTCTACCAGGAGCTGATCGCGGACTATACGCGCGCCCTGGGCCCCGACCATCCGCGTACCCTCGACCTGCGCAGCCGCCTGCTCGGCTGCCGGGCGGAGGCGGGCGACCCGGCCGGGGCGGCCGAGGCATGCCGCGAACTACTCCACGACTACCAGCGGCTCATGCCGCCCGACCATGTCGAGACACTGCCCGTCCGCGCCACCTACGCCGGACTGCTCGCGGATAGCGGAGACTTCACCAGGGCGGTCGCCGCGTACGAGGACCTGCTACCGGCAGCCCTGCGGATCGTGGGACCAGACCACCTCCTGACCCTGATAGTCCGCGGCTGTCTGGCCGAGGCGCGGACCCGCCGCGACACCGCCCCGGCCGACGGCCTCGCCGCCTTCGCCGCACTCACCGACGACTGCCTGCGCGTCCTGGGCCCCGACCACTACATCACCGTGGCTACCCGAGCCTACCGGGACGCCCTGCGCGAGTCTCACCCAGCGCTCCCGGACCTCACCTACAACAAGCTGGTGGACCAGTACGCGAAAGCCGAGCGCTCCGGCCGCGCGGCGCCCCCACCGCCAAATGATCCCGATTGCAGAGCCTGACTGCCAGGGTTCGGCTCGAAGGGGTCTCTGCCCTTTGCCAATGGTGTCTGCAAACGAATGAAGACAGCGACGGCGGGCATCCAATGACCCAGGCTTTCCGGGGCCTCGCGGTGCCGCGAGGCCCATCGGATCCGATGGTGGATGAAGACAGGGTTCGCTGACAGCTAGTTGTTCTGTCCCGGGAGGTTGTGGACGGTGAGGTACATCTCGGCTGAGGGATCTTGAAATGGGTGAGGGCCTGCCGGTTCGGTGTGGATTGCGACGTCTACACCTGACCGAAAGGCCCTCGTGCCCCACCGTAATGCACCTCTGACCGAGACCGGCCGCCTGCGTCTGGCCCGCTGCGTGGTCGAGGATGGCTGGCCTCTTCGACGCGCGGCAGAACGCTTCCAGGTCTCGCCCACCACGGCCCAGCGGTGGGCCACCCGCTACCGGGCCACGGGCGAGGCCGGCATGAGCGACCGCTCCTCCCGCCCGCACCACAGCCCGCGCCGGACCGCGACCCGAACCGAACGCCGGATCATCAAGGTCAGAGTCCTGCGGCGCTGGGACCAGCCCGCATCGCGCACCTGCTGAACCTGGCCCCCTCGACCGTGCACCGGGTCCTGACCCGCTTCGGCCTGGCCCGCCTGAAGCATCTGGACCGGGCCACCGGCCGCGTCATACGCCGCTACGAACACGACCGCCCCGGCGAGCTGGTACACGTGGACATCAAGAAACTCGGGAACATCCCCGACGGCGGCGGCCACAAAGTCCTGGGCCGCCCGGCGGGCCGCAGGACCAGGTCCGGTGTCGGCTACCAGTACATCCACACCGCCGTCGACGACCACTCCCGCCTGGCCTACAGCGAGATACTCACCGACGAGAAGAAGGAAACCGCCACCGCCTTCTGGCAGCGGGCCCACGCCTACTTCACCGGCGTCGGAATCACCGTCGAACGCGTCCTGACCGACAACGGCGCCTGCTACAAGTCCCACACCTGGCGCGACACCCTGGCAGCAGCCGGGATCGCCCACAAGCGAACCCGGCCCTACCGGCCCCAGACCAACGGCAAGGTCGAACGCCTCAACCGCACCCTGCTGGACGAATGGGCCTACGCCCGTCCCTACCGCTCAGAACAGGAACGACGCGACGCCTTCCCCGCCTGGCTGCACACCTACAATCACCACCGCGGACACACCGCGCTCGCAGGCAAACCACCCGCCACCCGCGTCCCCAACCTCACAGGGCAATACAGCTAGTGCTCTGACCGGGAAGGTTTGCCGGGTGTGGGCAGGCGAAACTCCGTACGGACGCCTCTGCCGGCGGATAGCGTCATGTCCAGGGTGAAGGGGGATTCGTGATCATGGCAGAGCGTGCGGTTCCGTCTCGCGTGGTGGCCGCGGAGCGTGTCGCCTCCGAGGCGGGTTTCAAGAAGAGCTGCATCCCCGAGGTGGGCAGGTTGCTCAGGCTGGCCGCTGCTGCGAAACCCCACGGAGTCATTGCGGAGAGCGGCACCGGCTCGGGCGTGGGTACCGCCTGGCTGCACAGCGGGCTTGGCGCCGGTGCCCGCTTGGTCACCGTGGAACGGGACGAGGAGCTTGCGCGTCGAGCGGCTGGTGTCTTCGCGGACGACGACCGCGTCAGCGTCCTCACCGGGGACTGGCGGCTGCTTGAGCAGCACGCTCCCTTCGATGTCTTCTTCTGCGACGGCGGAGGCAAGCGTGACGACCCCGAGCAGGTCGTCGAGCTGCTGGCTCCCGGTGGCCTTCTCATCCTGGACGACTTCACCCCATCGCCCCATTGGCCGCCTCGTTTCGGCGGCGAAGTCGATGAGCTCCGCCTGTTCTACCTCACTCATCCGGCCCTGGACGCCACTGAAGTTCTCACAACGCCCGCCAGCTCAGCGGTTGTTGCGGCACGCCGCCTCTAGCGAGGAAGGCGTGGACCGTTCTTGATCACGCCGCGAGGGCTGGTCTGCCGCCCCAGCGGATGCCCTTCTCGCTGCGAATGCGGGCGCGTTCCTTGCGCTGTGCGGCGAGGACGTCGGGGTGGCGGGCGTTGGCGTTGCGCCAGCGCAGGTAGCGGTGCAGTGACTGGGTCTGCGCGGGATGGCTGCGGTGGTTGGAATTCGCCAGGGTGAACTGCCGCAGCGGGCCGAAGTGCGCCTCGATCGGGTTGGCCCAGGACGCATAGGTCGGGGTGAAGCACAGCTCGACCTTGTTCTTCTTCGCCCAGCGGCGGATGTCCGCACCGGTGTGGGCGGAGAGGTTGTCCAGAATGATGTAGATCGGGGCGCCGTCAGACCGGGCGGCGCGGATCGACTTCAGCGCGGCCAGCGTGTTGGCGGTGCCTTTGCGGCGGCGGTTGACGCCCCACAACCGGTCGTCCCCGACGGAGTAGCAGCCGTGGAAGTAGGTCACGCCGTGCGTGCGGCGGTAGGTCGCCGGCAGACGGTCGGGCTTGCCCTGCTTCGCCCAGCAGGAGCCTCCGGTGGGCCGGATCCCCAGCGGCCCGAACTCGTCGAAGGCGAAGACCCGGTCCGGGAAGTGCTCCAGGACGTGCTCGATGCGGTCGAGCTTGGCGTCGCGCTCGGGGTCGGGCGACTCCTTCCATGTCTTGGTGCGCTGGAAGGTGATGCCGCGGCGCCGGAGCAGGCACCGTAAGGCTTCACGGCCTATGCGGATGACACGTCCGTGCACTTTCCGCAGGTAGGCGGCGAGTTTGCGGATCGACCAGCGGGTGAAGGGCTGGCCGAGCTTCGCGGGGCGGGTGGCGGCCGTCTGGACGACGAAGTCCTCGTCGTCAGTGCTGAGCAGGCGGGGACGGCCTCCCGCCCACTGAGGGTCCAGGCAGGCCAGGCCCATCTCGTTGAACCGGTGGATCACATCCCGCACCGTGTCCTCATCGGCCTGGACCAACTGGGCGATCACCGGAACACGGTTCCCGCCCGCCGAGGCCAGCAGCATCATCGCACGCCGGTAACGCACGGAGCTGGTACTTCCCCGGCGCACGATCTGCTGCAGCTTCTGCCCTTCCTGGTCGGTCAGTCTGCGCACCCGCACAGGCTCAGCCACCACACCTCCAGCGGTCGGAACGGACGTCACCCGCCCATCCAACCGCTCCAATCGCCAACCCGGCGAACCTTCCCGGTCAGAGCACTAGGGTCGGATGCGACCACCACAACGGGGAGCGGCATGGCCAACCTGGTCTACAAGCGGGTGTCGACCGACCAGGAGTCGACCGACCGTCAGGACCTTGTCCTTACCGAGGCCGGGATCGAGGACCCGGTCGTCTTCGAGGGACAGGTCGGCACCTCCAGTCGCCTCCACCCGTTGGAACGGCCGAAGTTCAGCGAGTTGCTCACGTACGCGCGGCCGGGCGACACCGTGCACATCTCCGATATGTCCCGCCGGGGCGAGGCACCGGGCACATCCTCGACGTGCTCGACGTCCTCCACCGCGACCGTCTCGCCCTGTGCATCCACGACGGCGCGTTCTCCGCGATGGACCTCACCGCCCCCCCCCGCGCACCGGAGAGTTGCTGTCCACCGTGAAGTTCATGGTGCAGACCCTCGCCGCCGCCGGCGAACTCCAACGTGACCTCCGGCGCGAGCTGACGTACGACGGGCTGCGGGCCGCGGAGGCGAAGGGCAACAAGGGCGGGCGTCGCCCCGCAGTCCCCGCCGACAAGACCGACGCCTTGCGCAGCGCATACCTGGAAGGCCAGTCCATCGCCGCCCTCGCCCGCGAGCACGACGCCGGCCGCGGCGCCATCCGCACCGCTGTCGCCGACCTCCTGCGCGAGCGCACGGCCG
Organism: Kitasatospora albolonga; assembly: GCA_002082585.1. Lineage (NCBI taxonomy): Bacteria > Bacillati > Actinomycetota > Actinomycetes > Kitasatosporales > Streptomycetaceae > Kitasatospora > Kitasatospora albolonga. The sequence continues at coordinate 506,910 of CP020563.1, read as the reverse complement.
CCGACCTCGGCGCCCCGGTCCTCAAGCTGCCAGTCACCCTCGACATGCCGGGCAAGGTCGCCGACTTCCTCCGTGCCGCCGAACTCGACGACGTCGAGCGTGCCGCGCTCGACCAGGGCGTGACAGCACGACGCGGCCAGGGGTACACCCTGCGCGTCAGCGCCATCCCGGCGGTACACCGCCAACTCCTCGACCGCTGCCAGTACCTCGACGGCACCCAGGGCATCCCGGTCGTCCCAGCTCAGCGTAAGGCCCGTCGCGAGTACGAAACCCGCGTCAGCGCCCTCGTGGAGTGATCACCGCCGTTTGCGGCTGGTGACGGAGTTCTTACCGGCACCCCTTCATGCCGACCGACAGGTGGACCATGCTTATCAAGTCCTCCACGGAGGTGGACTGCACACCCTTGCGCTGATGGCCCTTCTCGGTCCGGCCCAGGCAGGGCAGGATCAGGGCCCGGAGGCCGTGGACGAGGTGGCTCCGGTTCAGCTTGGTGCTCACCTGGGCGGTCAGCTCGCAGGAGCGCAGCGCCGCCCAGGGGACCGGGGTGCCGGGCCGTCTGCCCGTCTGCCCGTCCGTCTGTCCGCCGCTCCGCCGAGGAGACCACGCCCTTGAGCTACCCGCCCCGCCGCCCGATGCTCTCCGCCGTCCCCCCGGCTCGTCGTCCCGGCGGTCCTCGGGGACGTCGTCGGCGTGGCCACCGGGGCGCTGACCCACGCCCCGCTGGGCATCCTGGCCGGGACCGCCGCCGCCGAGGCGATCTTCGTCGTGGCCGGGTGGCTCGCACTCTGGCCCATGGACGCGGCCACCACCCACCACAACGTCCGCCGCGAGGAGTTCCGCCCCGTCCTCGAGGAACTGGTCGTCGTCGCGGCGGACGTACGCGGGCTCGTCGGCATCGTGGTGCTGCTCCTGACCGGCGACTCCGACCTGAGCCACGCGGCGGCGGCCACCGCGCTGGGCGGCGTCTTCACCGCCTGGGCCTCGCTCCACCTGATGTACGCCACCCGGTACGCGTACCTCTACTACCTGCCCCCCGAGGGCGGTATCGACTTCAACATCCTGGCCACCACCATCAACCTCGTCACCGGGATCGTCACGGGCTGACGCGCGCGGCGCCGCTCAGCAGGTGGCCCCGGGAGCGACCCGCTCGCCCTTCACCAGATAGGCGTCGACCTTCGCCGTGACACAGGCACCGCCCCGGCCGTACGCGGTGTGGCCCAGCCCCTCGTACGTCAGCAGCATCCCCTCCGGGAACTGCTCGGCCAGACTCACCGCCTCCTCGTACGGCGTGGACGGGTCGCCCGTGGTGCCCACGACCAGGACCGGCGGCACGCCCTCGGCGTTCACCCGGTGCGGTCGCCGGTCGCCCGAGGGCCAGTTGCGGCAGGTGAGCTCGGCGGTCACCCCGGCGGTGCCGTACACGCCCGCGGCCTTGTCGGCGGGGGCGAGGGCGTCCCAGTAGGGGCGGATGCCCCGGGGGCGCGGGACGTCCAGGCAGTTGACGGCGGTGAGCGCGGCGCCCTCGTTGTCGGCCGGGATGTCGGGGGTCTGGTCCTCCGCTCCCTCCTCCGCCTCCTCGGTCTCCGTCCCGCCCTCGGGGCCGAGCTCCTCGTCGGTCTCCTCGTCGCCCAGCGCGGCCAGCTTCGTCGCGTCCCCCCGGTCCGCCTCCCGCAGCGCTTCCGACAGGCCCTCCCACTGGTCCTCCGGCGTGTACATCGCCATGGAGACCGCGTCCAGTACGGCGGTCGCGTCCATACCCCCGTACTCCGCGTACGTACTGTCCTCCGCGACCGGCAGCGGCTCCCGCTCCGCCCGCTGGTAGAGGCGCTCGATCAGCGCCCGTATCTCACCGGGGGTCCGGCCGGGGCAGCCGTCACCGGCGATCTCCGCGCACTGCTCGGCGTAGTCGTCCACGCTCCGCCGGAATCCGGCCGACTGGCTGATGACCCGCTGCGACCAGTCCAGCGACGGGTCGATCGCCCCGTCCAGGACCATCGCGCGGACCCGGCGCGGGAACTGCTCGGCGTACGAGGTGCCCAGGCTCGTCCCGTACGACCAGCCCAGATAGGTGAGCTCGCGGTCACCGAGGGCCGCGCGCAGGACGTCCAGATCCCGGGCCGCGTCCTCGGTCCCGACGTGCCGCAGGATGGGGCCGCTGTGCTTCGCACAGTCCTCGGCCGCGATCCGGGCACCCTCGACGGCTGCCCGGCGGTCGGCTTCCGTACGCGGGTACAGAGGCGCCACGGAGCCGGAGGCTTCCTCCTCGTTCCCCTCCGTGGTCTCCTCTTCCGCCTCCTCCTCTTCCCCCTCGGCCGGTTCGCAGGTCAGGGCCGGAACGCTTCCCCCGACCCCGCGCAGGTCGAAGCTGACGATGTCGAAGCGGGCCCGCACCGCCGCGCCGAACGACTCGTCCATCCCCTCCTCGAGCGAGCTCACCCCGCCCGCGCCGGGGCCGCCGGGGTTGTAGACGAGCGAGCCGATGCGCTTGGCCGGGCCCGTCGCGGCGGCGCGGGCGACCGGGAGCACGAACGTCCGGCCGTCGTCCGGGCGCGCGTAGTCCAGGGGGACCGTGAGCCGAGCGCACTCGTAGCCGTCGGTCGCGCAGTCGGTCCACTTCAGCCGCTGACCGTAGAAGGGCTTCAGATCGGCGCGGGAGGCCGGGTCGGTGGCCTTCGCCGCGCCCACCTCCGCCTTCGGGACCGGGCCGCCCGTGCAGGAGGTGACCGTGAGGGCGCCGAGGAGGGCCAGGGCGGTGACGAGGGCGGGGCGGCGGCGGACGGCGCGGTTCAACGAGTGCTCCCTGAAGGGGGTCGGGTGGTTCCGGCCCGAAGCATTCCCGAGCGATGCTGAGGTTTTGATGAGGCCCGAGTACGGGTCAGGGGGCGGGCGGTCCCCCGGCGGGCAGGCGCAGCACGAACCGGGCCCCGCCGCGCCGCCCCGGCTCCGCCGTGAGACCGCCCCCGTGGGCGTGGGCGACCCACGAGGCGATGGACAGGCCGAGCCCCGTCGAGCCCGAACCGCTGCGGAACCGGTCGAAGAGCGCCCCCGCCACCTCGGGCGGCAGCCCCGGCCCCGCGTCCTCCACCGTGACGGTCGCCGTGGCCTCCTCGCCGCCGACCGTGACCTCCACCTCGGCAGGCTCACCGGGCCGGTGCCCGTGGACGAGCGCGTTGCCGACCAGATTGGCCACCGCACGGCGTACGAGATCGGGGTCGGCGGCCACCACCACGGCCTGCTCCGCCCGTACCGTCACCGGCCCCCCGGCGGCCGTGTCCTCGACGACGGCCTCCACCAGCTGGTCCAGCCGCAGCGGCTCCACCGCCAGCACGGCGGTCCCCGACATCAGCCGGGCCCGGGTCAGCAGCCCGTCGACCAGCGTGCCCATGCCCTCCGCGAGCCGGAGCGTGCGCCGGTGGACATCCGTGCTGTCGGTCTCGCCGCGCAGCGCGGTCTCGGCGAGCGTCCGCAGCGAGGCCGCCGGGGTCCGCAGATCGTGCGCGGCGTCCGTGAGAAACGCCTCCTGCCGGTCCAGGACCTCCAGCGCCGGCCGGACCGCCCGCCCGGAGAGCAGATGCCCGACCCCCGCCGACAGGAGGACCAGCAGGGCACAGCCGCCGGTCACCACCCACGTCAGCCGCCGGTGGTCCGCCCGTGGGGCCGAGGCGTCCGCCACGGTCACCAGGACCCCTTGCGGCTCCGCGTCCTCCTCCGCGTCCGGCGGATAGAAGGGCAGCGCGAACATCCGTACCGGCTCGCCCGCCGTCGTCCGCGCGTCCAGGGACCGGGGATCATCGGCCCGTACGGCGGCCAGCGCGGCCCGCTGGACGGAGGCGGGCGCGACGGTCAGGCAGGGGCGGCGGGGAGCGTGCTGGACGACCAGATCCGTGGCGGTGTCCCGGGCCGCGAGCAGGAAGAGCGGCGGGCACGCGGTCCCCGCGTTGTCGAGCAGCACCCCGGTGTCCAGCCGGCCGTCCTCGTCGGTCTCCAGCAGGCCCAGGGCCCAGTTGGTGTCGGCGCTCATGGCCTGGTCCAGCTGTTCGCGCCAGCGCACGCCGTCGCTGCGCACCGCCAGAGCGGCCATCGCGACCAGCCCCACCGCACTGGTCAGCGCGAACAGCACGGTGATGCGTCGGCGCAGCCGCCGTACGCGGGCGGTCGGCGTCAGCGCGCGGGGCGAGCGGAACGGAGTGCGTACGGTCCTCACCGGGCGGAACGGACGGCGTACGGCCCGCACCGCGCGATCCCGGCGGCGTGCGCTCCTCACCGGGCGGGCCCGGCGGCCAGGCGGTAGCCGACACCGCGCACGGTGTGCACGACCGGAGGGTCACCGAGCTTCCGCCTCAGCTGCGAGACCAGCACCTCCAGGACGTTGGACTGCGGTTCCGCCATCTCGTCCCAGCAGCTCTCGATCAGCTCCGCCCGGCCCACCGCCTGGTCGGCGCGGGTGGCCAGCACCTCCAGCACGGCGAACTCCCGGCGGGTGAAGGTCAGCAGGACGCCCGCCCGGCGCACCTGGCGCCGGGCGGTGTCGATCTCCACGTCCCCCACCCGCAGCACCGGCGGGCTCACGTCCGGCGCGCGGCGGCACAGGCTGCGCACCCGGGCCACCAGCTCCGGCACGGCGAAGGGCTTGACCAGATAGTCGTCACCGCCCCGGGCGAAACCCTCGACGCGGTCCGCCACGGTGTCCCGGGCGGTGAGGAACAGCACCGGAACGGCCCGCCCGCCCCGCCGGAGCTCCTCCACATAGGCGGCGGCGTCCCCCGAGGGCAGCATCCGGTCGAAGACCACGCAGTCGTACGCGGTGACGAACAGGGCCTCGTCGGCCTCCGGCAGATCGACCGCCTCGTCGACCGCGAGACCGGCCGCCCGCAGCGCGGCGGCCACCCCGAACCGGAGGTTGGTGTCGTCCTCGACCAGCAGCACTCTCACGGCGACACCCTAGTTGACCTGGGGCGCAACCGCGTTCAGCGTCTATACACCCGGTCTCCGCCCCTCGGGGAGGAACAGCACCGAGTTGATGTACCGCTCGCGCCGCGGCAACGCCCGGCGCAGCAGCCCCTGATGGACGAGGTGCTCCGTCCTCGCCTGGTGGCCCGGCAGGTCGAAACCGGCCAGCGGCCGCCAGCTCCGCCCGGCCAGCACCCACCCCGCGTACCCCTGGCCGGTGAGCAGGGCGACCGCCGGACCGATCGGGCCGAGCCTGCTCTCCAGCTCGACGAGCAGCGCCGGGCGCTCCCGCCGCAGCAGCTCCTGCGCACCCCGCAGCGCGGCCACCTCCGCGCCGTCCACGTCCATCTTCACGAAGCCGACCCCGCGCAGGCCGAGGCCGTCGACGGTGAGGGACTCCACCTCGACGCAGTGCGCGTGGATGTCACGCCGCTCCAGCGAGGAGACCCCCCGGTCGCCGTGGTCGCCCTCCGGGAACCAGAGCCGGACCGTGGAACCGGCCCGGTCCGTCGCCGCCCCCTGGACCACTCGGGCGTTCGAGGGCAGCGTACGGCGCAGATGGTCGGCCAGATGCGGTACGGGCTCGATGGTGACGACCTCCGCGCAGCGCCGGGCGAGCCGGTGCGACCAGGGGCCGTACCAGCCGCCGATGTCCACGGCGGTGGTGCCGGGCGGGCAGAAGTCGGCGAGCCGGCGCAGCTCCGGCTCGAAGCGCGGGTAGAGGGCGACGGCGGCGGAGGCGACCAGGCCGGTGGGCAGCCGGGACGCCACCGCCGCGGCGAGCGTGGTCACCGGGCCGAGGTCTTCAGGCCCGCGAGGTACTTCTCGTGGGCGTCGGCGTCGACCTTGCGGCCCGAGGAGGGCAGCAGCTGCGGTATGCCGTCCAGGATGGGGTAACTCAGCCGCAGCCGGGGGTTGTAGAGCGCCTCCTCCTCGGGAAGCAGCGACAGCGGGCCCTTGTCGAGCGGGCAGGCGAGGATGGCGAGCAGCGGGTCGTCGGGGTTCATTCGGGGGCTCCCTCAGGGTCGGGGCGGACTTCAGGACAGGGGTCGGTGGACGGTGGAGCGGGCGTCAGGACGGGACCGCCTCCACCGGGGGATCGTGACGGGGCATCGCCAGCAGGACGGTGAGGGCCAGCGCCGTGCCGGCCACCCGCAGTGCCAGCAGCAGCGGGTCGTCGGGGAGGGACTCCCCGAAGGCGAACGTCCCGAGGACCGCGGTGAACAGGCAGGTCACCGTGGTGCAGACGGGCACGATGAGGGAGGCCCGGCAGCGTTGCAGGGCCGTCTGGGACATGACGAGACCGGCCACGGCGGTGAAGAGCAGCAGATACGGGTAGGGCGAGCCGAACAGCGAACGGGCCGCCTCCCCGAGATCGGTCGTCGTCAGACGGCTGGAGACGCCTTTCACGGCCAGGGTGCTGACGCCGTACAGCAGCCCGACCGCCACCCCGTAGCCGATGCCGCTGGTCGGCACCCGGTGGCGCTGGTTCGCCCGGCGCTCCACCCGTACGTAGAGCCAGACGCCCGCCGCCAGCGCCGGGAGACAGACCAGCAGCACCAGCATCCAGGGGGCGCCGCCGCTCACCTGGTCCTCGCCCTCGCGGATCGAGGCGACGACCATCAGCAGCGCCACCAGGACACCGCCCAGCGCATAGCGCTCGCGGCCGGTCGACTCCTCGCCGAGGACGGCCGACGAGAGCAGCAGGAGCAGCACCAGGCCGGAGACGAAGATGCCCTGCGCCGCCGCGATCGGCAGCGCCCGGTAGACGATCAGCTGGGCCCCGAATCCGGCCGCCAGCGCCAGCGCGCCCACGATCCACAGCGGGCTGGTGAGCAGGACGAGGATCACGCGCAGCGGCCGGCCGGCCGAGAGCGCGGGCAGACTGCCCAGCGCCCGCTTCTCCAGCACGAAGCCCACGCTGTACAGCAGGTTGGCCACCAGCGCGGCCCCCACACCCCACCACATCGCCCTATCGCCGCCGAGCGTGGGCCAGCAGGATGGACGCCGCACCGGGCACCGCGCACGCCGCCCGGTCGAGCAGCCGCAGCGGGCGCGGCACCCCGTGGAAGGGGGCGCCCGTGATCGTCACGTCCTCGAAGCCGGAGGCGGTCAGGAAGGAGCGCAGCGCCCGGGCGGTGTACAGCCGCAGATGGCCCACCACCTCGGAGCCGGGGCGGCCGTGGATGCCGCGCAGGCTGACCTCCGAGAACACCGGCTGCACCCCGGCCAGCAGCAGCGCCCGGTTGTACCAGGCGGCCAGGTTCGGGGTGGACAGCATCAGATGGCCGCCGGGCTTCAGGATGCGCCGCAGCTCGTCCAGCGCCTGGTCCGGGTCGACGAGGTGCTCCAGGATCTCGCTGAACAGCACCGCGTCCGCGCACCCGTCGGCGAGCGGCAGCCCGCCGTGCTCCAGCTCGCCCCGGACCACCGAACCCATCCGGGGGCGGGCCCGGCGCAGGGCGTCCTGCGACCAGTCGACGCCGATCAGCCGGTGCCCGGTCAGGATCGGCGCGGCGGTCGCGGCGGCCGTCCCGTCGCCGCAGCCGACGTCCACGATGACCTGGCCCGGCCGTCCGCGCAGGGCGTCGGCCAGCAGCCGCGCCTGGCGCCTGCTGCGCCCGTCGCCGGACGCCACCGGGACGGCCGGGTTCTCGTAGAAGTCCCGCAGGCCGGGCGGGGGAGAAACGGTGCCGGTCACGGCGCCTCCGAGGATATCGCGGCCAGATGACGGGTGAACAGGGCGAGCAGCGCCCCGCCGTCCTCGTCGCTCAGCAGGGTCCGCGACCAGCGCAGGGCCAGATGCAGCCTGCCGTCCGTGGACGCGGTGGTGAAGGTCAGCCCCCTCGGGAGCCGGGCGGGCGCGGACATCCACAGGGCACGGGATCTTCCCGCCTCGCCGAAGTCCAGCGGGTAGGGGACGCGGCCGACGTTGCTGAGCAGGGTCGTGGAGGTCCACGGCCCCGCCAGCACCCGCAGCCCCCGGGTGTACGCCGCACGTGCGGCGACCGGCAGCAGCGGGGTGGTCAGCAGCGCGGCCGAACGGCCCAGCTGCGGACGCGGCTCCGCCTTCAGGGCGCGGGTGCGCTCGGCGGTCAGGCGCAGCAGCGCGGGGATGTCCGCACCGGACGCCACCTCCGCCGCTCCGAAGCCGACCTCGACCAGCCGGGTGCCGTTGCCGATCGGCATCCGGGGCCCCCGGGTGCGGTCGTCGACCGGCATGGTGATCCGCAGCGGGCGCTCGCCCGCCCCGCGCTGCCGGTTCCAGTCGGCCACCGTCAGCGCGGTGGCCACCATCAGCTGGTCGTTGACCGTGTAGGGCGCGCCGGACTCCCGCCGCGGCACCGGCAGTTCGGCCAGCAGCTGGGCGTTGCCCGGCACCGTGCCCGGGGTGCTGCCCGCCGCCACCCGGGCCGGCCGGGCCAGGGCCGCCGGACCGGTGCTCCGGGGCGGCGGCGCGGAGGCCGGACGGGCGGGGGCGGGCGGCGGAGGGACGGACCGCCCGCTGTAGATCTCGGCTGCGGTGGCCGCCAGCCGCAGACAGGCGGGCCCGTCGAGCGCGGTGTGGTGCACGGTGAACACCAGCACGCATCCCTCCCGGCCGGGCTCCTCCACCACGTCCACCCGCAGCGGCGGGGAGAGCGTGAGCGGCGGGGCGCTGCCGAGGGAATCCGCCCGCGCCCGGTCGAGCGCCCCGGGCGCGGCCGGGCGGAAGGTGACCGGGTCCCGGTCCGGTCCTTCGGTGAGCTCCCACTCGTACCGCCGGGCGAACCGGCCGCGCGGGCGCTCCCGCATCAGCGCCCGCGGATGGCGGGCCAGCGACGCGGCGAACGCGGCGCGCAGCCGGTCCTCCTCGACCCGGCCGGGCAGATGCACCTCGATGTGCACGGTGCTCGGCTCGGCGTCCTGGGCGCAGTGCCGGTCCACCTCGTCGACGACGGGGAACGGCACCCGGGGCAGCCGCCCGGCCGCGGTGTGCGGCCGGGCGGGCTGGACGGCGGTCATCCGCTGCTTCCTCCGCCGCTGTGACCTTGCGCGGGCGGGTCGGTGTGCGGCCTCTTCGCATCGGCGGAGAGGGTCCGGCCGGACGGCGGCCCCGGCTGCGCCGGGACCGTACCGCCTTCGCCGCCCGCCGCTGTCGCGGGCTCCGTACCGCCTTCGTACCCGGCCGCGTACGGCTCCGTGCTCCGGCCCGCCGCCCGACGGCCCCGGCCCGGTGCGGACACCGTGACCAGCGCGGCGAACAGGGCGATCAGGGCCAGGAGCTGGGCCGTCGGCCCGAAGGCGCCCTGTCCCGTGGTGATGTGGCTTCCCGTGCCCACCGCCACGACCACCCCGGCCCCGGCCATCGCCGCGAAGGCGACGGGCGACAGCCACGACGGGCGGAAGTGGGCGAGTACGGCGAGGACGGGCACCACCAGGGCGACCGGACCCGCGATCACGATGCCCACCAGGGTCAGCGCCACCGTGCCCAGAACCAGCCCGGGGGCAGGCGGTGCGGGCTGCTCCTCGGCCTCGTACGGAGCGGAGCCCCGGCGGCGTACGAAGGCGAGCCCCACGAGGACGAGGAGAAGCACCCCGGCCCCGAACAGACCGGCCTGGTAGATCCGCGCGGGCCCGTACTCCAGGGTGACCTTGCCGCCCTCGCCCTCGGGAACCAGCCACGCCTGCTGCCAGCCGTCGATCCGCAGCGGCGTCAGCTCCTTGCCGTTCAGCGTGGCCTTCCAGCCCTTGTTGTGGTTCTCGTGGAGCTGGAGATACGAAGCCTCACCGGCGCCGACCGTCAGCGTCCGCCGGTCACCGTCGCTCTTCTCGACCTCCACCGTCCGGGCGGTGGTCTCCGGAGCCTTCGTCTCGCCCTTGCTCAGCGTGACATCGGTGATGGCGAGCGGACCGGCGTCACCGGCCTCCACGGTGCTGGCCGACGCGTTCAGCTCCACCGTGCTCCGCTCGGTGCAGAGCGAGACGGAGACGGGCCGCCGCTGCGTCAGGTCGCTGATCCGGCCCTCGGCCTTCGTCTCCATGAACGTGCCGTCCACGGAGAGGACCGGCCCCTGCCCGCAGGGCAGGCTGAACGTCTTCTCCGGGTCGGGCTGCGGTGAGGCGAACTCCTTCAGCGCGGGGATGTGGACCTCGCTCAGTCCGACCGGCAGCTGCAGCCGGTCGCCCGCGAACGGGTTGTGGACGGTGAGCGGGGCCGTGCGCGAGATGGTGATGTCCATCCTGTCGGTGTTGATGACCGGGAAGCGGGCCATGCCGTTCTCGTCCACCCCGGCCACCGCCAGACCGTCCGGCGAGGTGATCTTCACCTGCTCGGGCCGGGTGGAGAGCCCCCCGGCCGCCACGAACACGATCTCCCCGACCTTCTTCTTCTTGGGCCAGGACAGCCGCAGTGTGGGGCGGTCGCCCGCGATCCACGCCGTGGTGAGGTCGCCGTCCGTCAGGTTCCGCGCACTGATGTTGGTGCCCAGACGCGCCGTGGAGTCGGCGCTCACCACGATCTGCTTCCGCTTGCCCGTCAGCTCGAACAGCAGCTTGTCGAGAGCCTCGCCCGGTACGGGCAGCGCGCTCGCGGCGACCGTGTACTCCCCGGCCTCCGCCGGGGTGAACTGGCGGTGCAGACCGGTCTCCGCGGCCACCGCGGAGAGCCCGCCGGGGTCGCTGCCGCGCTTGAGCGCGTACACCGTGGAGTCGGCGCCCTCACGGGGTGCGTCGGAGGGCAGCTCCAGCATCCGGGTGACCTGCACGCCGGGGACGGCGATGTCGGTGAACCCGGCACCGGAGAGCCCGGGGCGCCCCTGCTGGGACTTGAGGATCGTCACCTTCAGCCACTTGGCCGGCCCGGCGGGCGCGGCCACCTCCTGCGGGGAGCCGTCGGGGCGGAGCGGGCTGTCCTCGGAGCCCTGGTCCGTCTCGACCCGTACCTCGGTCGCCGCGGCCCGGACGTCGTTGCTGGGCAGCGGGGTGAGCTGGAGCGAGTCCGGAATCTCCTTGGTACCGGAGAAGTCGATCCGTACCCACTCGCCCTTGGGGGAGTCCGGGGCACCCTCGGCCCAGGCGGTCTCCGGGTTGCCGTCGAAGGCGTTGGCCGGGTCGTACTGCGGCAGGTGGAACAGCCAGTTGCCGATGGACGAGGCGCTGACCGACTTCGCGCCCCGCAGGACGGCCGTGGTCTGGTGCTCCTTGCCGGAGGCCGGCAGGATCTGGCGGGGCTCGGCCCCGGGGTCCTGCGCCGACTCCGGCGCATTGCGCTCGTCGGCCGTGTAGGTGTGCGACGTATTGGTGTTGACCAGGCCGAACCGGGTGTCGGCGCGGCGCAGCCCGTCGCCCGCCGCGTAGAGCGACGGCTTGCCCACGCCCGGGTGGGCGTCACCGGCCAGAACGGTCGGCCGCCCCTGGAGGGCGCCGCTCGCCGAGAGCGGCAGCAGGGACTCCGGCCCGCCGCTGACGACGGCGGTCGAGGAGGCCGGGGCGGCGCTCGCCCGGCCGGGACGCTCGGTGCCGGTGGGCGGCTCGTAGATCTCCACCGCCTCCTGACGCGGGTAGAGGCCCTCGATCTGTACGGGCGTGCCGCTCGCTATGCGGCCCCCGGTCATCACCGGGCCGAAGCCGGTCACCCGCTGGTAGCCGGACGCCTCCAGGGTGCGCTTGACCGTGGTGGTGGGGACGTACCCCAGCTGGTCCGGGTCCAGGTCGTTGCGGACCACGACGTAGTGCAGGCCCGCCCGGTTGAGGAACTCGCTCAGCCCCGGCACCTGGCCACCGGACGTCAGCGCCTGCTCGACGGCGTCCATCGCCCGCCGGTTGCCCGGCGTCCCGAAGGGCACGTAGTCGCGCTGCCCGTACGGCGTGTCGGCCAGCACGTCCAGCGGCTGGTCGATGGTGGAGCCCCAGGTGTAGATGCCGTGCGCGGTGGCGGGGACCACGAGAGCCCGGTCGTCCGGCGAGTTCTCCTTGAGCCAGCCCGCGGCCTTCTCCCAGTGCTCCGGGATCTCCTTGAACGAACCCGGTTGCAGGATCGACCCGTTGGCGTACGGCCACGCGAGTCCCGGCAGGACGAGCACGGCGGCGAGCACCGGGACCAGCCGGCGCGCCCGGGGCGGTACGCGGTCCTCGCGCTCCGCCCGCAGTGAGGCGACGGCCGCGATGTGCGCCAGACCCAGCGCCAGGGCCAGCCCCAGACCGGTCTGGAACTTGTAGATGTTGCGGAACGGCACCAGCCAGGTGTCCAGCCACGCCTGCACGGTCCCGTGGAAGAGACCGCCCAGCGCACCGCCGTACCCGGCGAGCGTGACGAGCGCGACGGACAGCACCGTCAGCACCAGCCAGCGGCGCTCCGGCAGATCGCGCCGGGCCAGCCCGGCGAGCCCCAGGGCGGCGGCCAGCGCCGAGCCCAGGATGGTGACGGTCGCGGTGGCGACGGTCCACCCGGCGGGCAGCCACGCCTCACCGAAGTTCAGATAGCCGACCCAGTTGCCCGCCCCGCGCAGCAGCTCGGGCGCCGACATGGTCGTCGTCGTGGTGTACGAGGACTCCACGTACGGCATGAAGTTCTCGCCGTAGATGCCGAGCAGCAGCAGCGGAACGATCCACCAGGAGGTCGCGAGGATCACGCCCGGAATCCACCAGGCCAGCAGCGCCCGCTTGCGGGGACCGCCCGGCCGGGTCAGCAGATAGAGCCCGACCGGCAGCAGCGACGCCAGCGTGGACGCCGCGTTCACCCCGCCCATCAGCGGGATCAGCAGCGCGGACCGGGCGGCGGCGATACGCGGCGCCAGCCGCGGGTTCATCAGCGGCAGCAGCACCCACGGCAGCATCGCGCCGGGCAGCGCGGCGGCCGAGGTCGAGCCGACCACGATGGTGTACGTCGGCCACAGCGCGTACACGAGGGCGCCGAGCAGCCGGGTGGCCGAGGAGCCCACGCGCAGCCGCTCCGCCAGCCGCAGCGCGCCCCAGAAGGCAACGGTCACGATCAGCGAGAGCCACAGCCGCTCCGCGAACCAGGTGGGCACCCGGAGCAGGGTGTTGAGCAGGTCGGCCAGGCCGTAGTACGGCAGCATCGGCATGAGGTAGCCGATGTACTGGTCGGTGATCCCGCCGAACCCGTTGCGGCTCTGCCACAGCTGGCCCAGCTCGCCGAGGAACCGGCCGGGATCGACGACGACACCGAGCTTGGTGTCGAACGTCATGCGTCCCGGCGACACCGCCAGGAACGCCACGAACACCGTGGCCCAGAACCCCAGCAGCCAGCGCCGCGAACGGGGCGCCGGACCGTCGGCCGGTCTGGCGGACGACGGATCGCCGCCGTCCGGGGCCTGGTGGGGTGGGTGGTGGACTGCGCTGGTCATGAACACCGCCGGAGAATGAGAAGGAGGTTCCAGGTGGCGAATTCCCGCAGTCCGGGCACCCGGGTAACAAGTTCTGGCAGGACCGGCCAGTACCGCGACCGGGCGGACACCACGTCCACATCGGTGCGGCCCCGGACGTGGCGCAGCGTCTGGCCGACGCCGATCCTGAAGAGGTTCTCGCCGAGGCGGTGCTTGGCCGGGTGGCCCGTGCGCCGCTCGTAGCGGGCGCGGGCGCGCTCGGCTCCGGCGTAGTGCCAGGGGGCCCACTCGTGGCCGCCCCACGGCGAGTACCAGTTGGTGAACGAGACGTAGATCAGCCCGCCGGGGCGGGTGACGCGCGCCATCTCGCTGAGAAAGGTGTGCGGGTCGGCGACGTGCTCCAGCACGTTGGAGGAGAAGGCGACATCGGCCGCCCCGTCCGCCAGCGGCAGCAGGTAGCCGTCGGCCACGACGGTGTTCCGCGGTCCCTGCGGCCGCGGGTCACCCAGCTCGCCGCGGTCCGGCTCGAAGAGATAGCTCTGCGCGCCGCGCCGCCGGAACTCCTGGGTGAAGTAGCCGTTGCCGCCGCCGATGTCGACGACGACCTTGCCCTCCAGCGGCAGATACCGCTCGACCTGGTCCGCCGCGTCCCTGGCCAGCAGGGTGTACGCGACGGCCGGGTCCTCCCGCTCGCGGATGAAGGCGCGGAACAGGGCGAGGGAACGGCGGAAGGACGGGTCTTTCACGAGCCGGCACCCGCAGGCCGGGACCGGGTGCCGCTGGTCGCCTCGGCGGCCACGGCCTCGAACTGGTCCACACTGCTGCTCCACCGGTAGGCCGCCGCACGCTCGCGCGCCGCCTTGCCCATCGCCTCGCGGCGCTCCTCGTCCAGCGCCAGCGCGCACCAGGCCGCGGCGAAGGACGACTCGCCCCGGGCGAGGATGCCCGTGACCCCGTCCTCGACGGAGTCGCGCAGCCCGGGGACGTCGAAGCCGAGGGTCGGCGTCGAACGGGTGCCTGCCTCCGTGACGACCAGCCCCCACCCCTCGACGGCCGCCGGGTGCAGCAGCATCCAGGAGGCGCACAGAAGCCGGTGCTTCTCCTCCTCGGACACATGCCCGGCGAACTCCACGCCGGGACCGGCGAGCCGCTCCAGCTTCTCGCGCTCGGGACCGTCACCGACGATCACGAGCCGGCCGCCGGTGACCGGCCGCACCCGCTCCCAGAGCTGGAGCAGCAGATCGATGCGCTTGTAGTCGACCAGCCTGCCGAGCGCCAGGAACAGCGGGGTCGCCGACCGTTCGCTCTGCGGGCGCGGCTCCTGGACACCGTTGTTCACCAGCCGTATGCGCTCGTCCGGAACGCCCAGCTCACGCAGGGCGCCCGCGGTGGACGGCGAGACGGCGATCATCAGATGGTCCCGGTAGGCCCGGGACAGGGCCCAGTGTTCGAGCTGCCGCCCGGCGCGGGCCACCGGCGCCGGGAAACGCATCTCCCACAGATCGGTGTGGACGTGGTTGACCAGGCACACCGTCGGACCCCGGTGCCACAGGGGCGCCAGGTACGGCATGCCGTTGCAGACCTCCACCAGCAGGTCGCAGCTGCCGACCTGCCGGGCGAACGCGGAGCGCGCGCCGAGGTAGTGCCCCAGCGTGGAGCCCGCGGAGACGACCCGGTAGGGCCTGCGGGCGGCCTGTCCGCCGCAGAGGAGGGTGACGTCGTGGCCCCGTTCGGTGAGGCCGAGGGCGAGCTGGTCGACGAGCAGCTCGGAACCGCCTGCGGCGGGGTTGCCCAGATCGCGGTGGGCGAGGAAGACGATGCGTCTAGGGGAGGCGGAAACCCTGGGGGAGACCTGGCCCTGACCCTGTGGCGCGGCTGCGTCGAGCAGCGGGGAAGGAACGTGCTGGGGCATGGGCGCTCCAACTCGGCTCGGGGTGCGGGGGACGAGGGGCGGGGGGCTGGAAGACACGGAGAGGGAAAGCGAGGGGACGAGAGAGGACGAGAAGGGTGAAAAGGGGAGGGGCCTTGATGGAGCGGAGCGGGTTCGGTAACGAGTGGACGAACTGGGCTGTGACGTGCGAGAACACGTGGGAGAACAAGGGAGAACGAGACCGGGGGCCGTGCTTTGGTGGGGATAGACAGTTTTCGGCACGGTTACCCGCCCGGCTACTCACCGGTGCGACAACTTGCCGGTAACTCAGGTGGGCAACTTCGTCATCATGTGAGTGTTCGGGGCCTCCGGCTCGGTCCGACGCCCCCGGATGACGAGCACGAGGCCCACCGCGGTGAGGACGAGACCGCCCCCGACCGCACCGGCCGGCGCGGTCCCGGAGAGCAGAGCCAGCCGGTCGCTGTCCGCCGACGCCAGCTCGACCTGCTTCTTCTGGGTCTCCTCGGTGAACTCGACCCGCTCGCTCTCCAGCAGCGTGACGGCGTCCTTCGAGGAGCCCGGGGCGCGCAGCGTCTTCTTCGGGCCGATCGCGGCGTTGATGATGCGCCCGGTCCGCTGGTCCACGACCAGTTCGATGCCGCTGTTGGAGTACCACTCCTCGGCGAGGATCTGGGGCGTGTCCGACTCTCCGACGAGCACGCCGGGCACCTGGCGCTCCCCGGTCCGGGTCGGCTCGACGGTGCCCTTGAAGAGGTATCCCTCGTAGCCCTGGATCTTCTTCCGGCCCGCGTAGTCGAGCCGGACGACCCCGCCGAGGGTCCCGTCCCACCAGCGGTAAGCACGTCTTTCGACATCGAACGGGAACTTCAGGTACGCCTCCCCGTCGAACCGGGGGGTCTCCTCGCAGCAGTGCACCGGCTCATTGGTGTACCGGTCGGTCACCCAGCGCTCCAGGGTCCACTGGAGGGCGTCGCGGGGGTCGGAGGCGGGCAGGCTCTCCTTGCGGTCCACCGACGTGGACACGTCCCACACGGCATGGCCGCTCTTGAGGCTCTCGGCCACGTCCCCGCGCACCTGGCGCGTGATCGTGATCTCCTTGCCCGTGACCGTCTTCACCTCGCCGGTGTCGAAGTAGCTGCCGGTCCCGGTGAAGACGGTGGTCGTGTCGGTGTCGATGGGGGTGCGCTTGGCCTGCGGCTGGACGTACCAGACGAGCAGCGGCGCGAGGACGAGTAGAAAGACCCCTGCACCCAGCAGGAAAAGTGACAGAGGTGAAGCATTGCGGTGCATCCGGGCACTCCTGAGTCGAATCTCTTCGCGGGAGGTGCACGGGCCCCGGGCCGGTCAGCCCTTGATTCGCGTGAACAGTAGGCAAGCCCTTGACGGGATGTCAATGGACTGTCGACACTGTGTTCCAGCCGGAGGGGCCCGGCTTCACGGAGTGGGGATCGACTCCAGCAAGGAGCTGAACCCGACCATGCGCAGAATCATCGCCGCCGCCGCCACCGCCCTGGTGGCCGCCGCGCTCGCCGTCGGTGCCGCCGTCGGCATCGTGGCCCTGCTCGACGCCACGCCCGAGCAGCCCAACACACCGCTGATCAGCTACGAGACCGCGTCGGCGGGCTCGTGAAGTCTCACGCCTGGCAGGAGGTGCCCCGGTCGAAGGTGGAGCGGTTCGCCTCCATCGCCCTGGCCGAGGCGCCGGAGATCGCGCAGAAGATCCTCACCGAGATCCGGCAGGCATACCCCTACCTCCAGCTCGTCGAGGACGAGTCCGGCGAGCCGATGGCGCTCGTCGGCATCCGCCGCGCCATCGAGGGCTTCGTACGCCACCTCGCCTCCGGCGCCGCCGACCCCCGGGTGCCGCCGGAGGTCTTCCAGGAGTTCGGCCGGGGCGAGGGACTGCACGGCCGCAGCCTCGACTCGCTCCAGGCCGTCTACCGGCTCGGGGTCCGGCTCACCTGGCGCAGGTTCGCCGAGATCGGCCAGCAGGTCGACATCGCCGCCCCCGCCATGTACGAGCTCGCCGAATCGGGATTCGAGTATCTGGACGGGCTCGTGGAACAGTCGGTACTGGGCTATGCGGAAGCCGCGGCCCGCCGCGCCAGCGAGCGGCTGCGCCTCCAGCGCCAGCTGATCGACCTGCTGCTCGTGGAGCACCGCGGCGACTCCGCCCGTACGCTCGCCGAGCGGGCCGCCCGGGTCGGCTGGGAGCTGCCGGAGACCATCGCGGTGGGCGTCCTGATGCGCCCCGCCCGGGAGGCCGTGGCCCCGGCGGTGGGGCAGGGCATCCTGCTGGAGATGGAGAGCGAGCAGCCCCGCATCGTCATCCCCGACCCGGAGACGGCGGGCCGGGCGGAGACCCTGCGCCGGGCCACCGCCGGCTGGTCCGGCGCGATCGGTCCGCCGGTGCCGCTGGCCGCCGCCGCGACCTCCCTGCGCTGGGCGGAGACCGCCGTCCAGCTGATCAAGAAGAACCTGCTCCCGCAGGGCGAGGTGCTGCACTGCACCGAGCGCACGGAGGAGCTGGTGCTCCTGCCGTCCCGGGAGCTGATCGACGCGGCGGCCCGCCGCTGCCTCGCCCCGCTGGACGGCCTCGGGCCGACCGCGTCCCGGCGGCTGGCCGAGACCCTCCTCGCCTGGATCGAGACCCCCGGCGGCGCGCCCGAGGTGGCCCAGCGGCTCGGCGTCCACCCGCAGACCGCGCGCTACCGGCTGCGGCAGATCCGCGAGCTGTGGGGCGACGCGATCGACGACCCCGACCAGCGCTTCGAGATGCTGCTGGTGCTCCGCTCGCAGCGGCTGCGGGGGTCACTGGCTCACGGGAGCGAGTGACCCCCGGACGGGGGCGGGCTCAGACCGGGGTGACGTACGCCCCGGCGATCCCGCCGTCCACCAGGAAGTCCGTCGCGTTGACGAACGAGGAGTCGTCGCTCGCCAGGAACGCCACGGCGGCGGCGATCTCCGTCGGCTCGGCGAACCGCCCGACCGGGATGTGCACCAGCCGCCGCGCGGCCCGCTCCGGGTCCTTGGCGAACAGCTCCTGGAGCAGCGGCGTGTTCACCGGCCCCGGGCAGAGCGCGTTGACCCGGATGCCGTCGCGGGCGAACTGCACCCCCAGCTCACGGGACATCGCCAGCACCCCGCCCTTGGACGCGGTGTACGAGATCTGCGAGGTCGCCGCCCCCATCCGGGCCACGAACGAGGCCGTGTTGATGATGGAGCCCCGGCCCTGGGCGCGCATGTAGGGGATGGCCGCCTTGCAGCAGAGGTAGACGGAGGTCAGGTTGACCTCCTGCACCCGCCGCCAGGCGTCGAGACCGGTCTCCAGGATCGAGTCGTCGTCGGGCGGCGAGATCCCCGCGTTGTTGAACGCGATGTCCACCGAACCGTAGGTGTCGAACGCCGCCTTGAAGAGGGCGTCGACCTGCTCGGCGTCGGTGACGTCGGTACGGACGAAGAGCCCGCCCGCCTCCTCGGCGGCGGCCTTGCCGCTCACCTCGTCCACATCGGCGCAGACGACATGGGCGCCCTCGGCGGCCAGCCGCCGCACGGTGGCCAGGCCGATGCCGCTGCCGGCTCCGGTGACGACGGCGGTGCGGCCGACCAGGCGGCGGCAGACAGGGGAAGTGTCGGTCATGGTGCTCATGCCTCCGTGCTGATGAAGACGTTCTTGGTTTCGGTGAAGGCGGCCAGGGCGTCGGGACCGAGCTCACGGCCCAGACCCGACTGCTTGAAACCGCCGAAGGGGGTCGAATAGCGCACGCTGGAATGCGAGTTGACGGAGAGGTTCCCCGCCCGCAGCCCCTGGCCCACGCGGAGCGCGCGCCCGATGTCCTGGGACCAGATCGACCCCGCGAGCCCGTAGTCGGTGGCGTTCGCCAGGCGCAGCGCCTCCTCCTCGCCGTCGAACGGCAGGACCACGGCGACCGGCCCGAAGACCTCCTCGACGGCCACTGGGGCATCGGCCGCCACCCCGGCGAGCACGGTCGGCGGATACCAGAACCCGGGCCCCTGGGGGGAGCTGCCGAGAACGGCCCGTACGCCGTCGGCTTCCCGCACCCCGTCGGTGAAGCCCCGCACCCGCTCCAGCTGGAGGGCCGAGATCAGCGGGCCCATCTGCGTCTTCTCGTCGGCCGGGTCGCCCACCACCACGGCGGCGACGGCCGGGACGAGCAGCTCCAGGAACGCGTCGTACACGGACCGCTCGACCAGAATCCGGGTCCGGGCACAGCAGTCCTGGCCCGCGTTGTCCAGGAAGGACATCGGGGCGGCCGCCGCCGCGGCCGCCACATCGGCGTCGGCGAAGACGATGTTCGGGCTCTTGCCGCCCAGTTCGAGGGTGAGGCGCTTCACGCGCTCCGCGCACCGGGTCATGATGTGCTTCCCGGTCCGGGTGGAGCCGGTGAACACGATCTTCGCGACGCCCGGGTGCTCCACCAGGGCGCTCCCGGCGACCGGCCCCTCACCGGGCAGCACCTGGAACAACCCCTCGGGAAGCCCTGCCTCCAGGGCGAGTTCGGCCAGCCGCAGAGCGGTCAGCGGGGTGGTCTCGGCGGGCTTGAGGAGGACGGCGTTGCCCGCCGCGAGCGCCGGGGCCAGACCCCAGGCGGCGATGGGCATCGGGAAGTTCCAGGGGGCGATGACACCGACGACGCCGAGCGGCTCCAGGACCGTGAAGTCGATGCCGCCCGCCACCGGGATCTGCCGGCCGAGCAGCCGCTCCGCGCCGCCCGCGCTGTAGTCGAGGAGATCGCGGACGTTGCCCGCCTCCCAGCGGGCGTTGCCGATGGTGTGCCCGGCCTCCCGGACCTCCAACCGGGCCAGTTCCTCGATGTGTTCGTCGACGGTGGCGGCGAAGCGGCGCAGCAGCCGGGCCCGGTCGGCGGGCGCGGCGGCGGCCCAGGGGCGCTGCGCGGCGGCGGCGCGGGCGACGGCCGCGTCCACATCGGCGGCGGAGGCGGCGGGGACGGTGGCGATGACCTCGGCGGTGGCCGGGTTGAGGACGTCCAGGGCGGACGCCGCGGGGTGCTGTGACACGTACGGACCTCGATCGGGGGAAGCGGGGAGTGGTCAGAGGCGTTCGAAGGAGCGGCGCAGCTCCCAGTCCGTCACCGCGGAGTCGTAGGCGGCGAGTTCGACCTTCGCCATGTTCAGGTAGTGCGCGACGACCTCCTCGCCGAACGCCTCCTTCGCGATGGGGCTGGCCTCCCACAGCTCGGCGGCCTCGCGCAGGGTCGTGGGCACCTGGTCGTACGCGGAGGTGTAGGCGTTGCCCGTACACGCCTCCGGCAACGGCAGCCGGTGCTCGACCCCGTACAGTCCGGCGGCGACCAGTCCGGCCACGGCGAGGTGCGGGTTGACGTCCCCGCCGGGCAGCCGGTTCTCGAAGCGCATGGACCGGCCGTGGCCGACGACCCGCAGCGCGCAGGTGCGGTTGTCCACGCCCCAGGCGACGGCGGTGGGGGCGAACGAGCCGGGCTGGAAGCGTTTGTAGGAGTTGATGTTGGGCGCGTAGAGGAGGGAGAAGTCGCGCAGGGCGGCGAGCTGACCGGCCAGGAAGTGGCGCATCAGCTCGGACATCCCGTCCGGCCCGTCGCCCGCCATCGCGTTCTCACCGTTCTCGTCGGTGAGGGAGAGATGGATATGACAGGAGTTGCCCTCGCGCTCGTCGTACTTGGCCATGAAGGTCAGCGAGACGCCCTCCTGGGCCGCGATCTCCTTGGCGCCCGTCTTGTAGACGGCGTGCTGGTCGCAGGTGGTCAGCGCCTCGTCGTAGCGGAAGACGATCTCGTGCTGGCCGGGGTTGCACTCGCCCTTGGCCGACTCGACGGTCAGCCCCGCCTGCTGCATCTCGTTGCGGATGCGGCGCAGCAGCGGTTCGATCCGGCCGGTGCCGAGGATGGAGTAGTCGATGTTGTACTGGTTGGCCGGGGTCAGCCCGCGGTAGTCGCGGTCCCATGCCTCCTCGTAACTGTCCCGGAAGACGATGAACTCCAGCTCCGTGCCGACCTGGGCGGTGTAGCCGAGCGCGGCCAGCCGGTCGAGCTGGCGCCGCAGGATCTGGCGCGGTGCCGCGACGACCGGGCCGCCGTCGTGCCAGGCGAGGTCGGCGATCACCAGGGCGGTGCCCTCGTGCCAGGGGACCGGGCGGAGCGTGGCGGGGTCGGGGACCATGCCGAAGTCGCCGTAGCCGTTCTCCCACGAGGACATCGCGTAACCGTCGACCGTACGCATCTCGGTGTCCACGGCCAGCAGGTAGTTGCAGCCCTCGGTACCGTGCTCCAGCACCTCGTCGAGGAAGAACCCGGCGGCGAACCGCTTCCCCTGGAGCCGGCCCTGCATATCGGGGAAGGCCAGCACCACCGTGTCTATCGAGCCGTCCGCGACGCGTGAGCGGAGCTCGTCGACGGTGAGCGGGGATGTGCGGTCTGCCACGGGATTCCTCCTTGGGTGAACCGGGAGGCTTAAGGTATGACAGAGAACCATTGCTTGGGAAGGGGAGCTGCGAATGGTCACCAACAGGAGAGCCGACGGCACCCGTCCGGCCGCAGCGACGGACGCCCCCCACGCCGACGTCGACAGCGGGGAGGCGGGCACCGGACCCGGCCCGCTCTCCTCCGTCCTGCGCCCCGTCCGCGCGGGCAACGGCTTCGAGGAGACCCTTCAGCAGGTCCTCCAGCTGCTCCGCCTCGGCCTCGTCCCGCCCGGCGACCGGCTCCCCGCCGAGCGCGAGCTCGCCCAGCATCTGGGCGTCAGCCGGGTGACCCTCCGCGAGGTCCTCAAGGTCCTCCAGGACCAGGGCATGGTCGAGAGCCGCCGGGGCCGCTACGGCGGAACGTTCGTCCTGCCGCGCACCACCGCCGCCGACGGCAGCGACGAGCTCCGCCGCCGGGTGGCCGCCGTCGACGTGGAGGACACCCTGCGCTTCCGCGAGGTGCTGGAGACCGGGGCCGCCGGGCTCTGCGCCGACGGGCTCACGGCGGACGGGGCCGGCCGGCTGCGGGCGGCGCTGGAGGCCACCCAGGGCGCCCGGCTGGAGGACTACCGCCGCCAGGACACCCTGCTCCACCTCACCCTCGCCGAACTCTCCGGCTCCCGCTCGCTCGCCGACGGGTACGCCTCCGTACGCGCCACCCTCAACGAACTCCTCGACGGCATCCCCCTGTTGGTACGGAACCTGGAGCACTCCCAGCAGCAGCACGCGGCCGTGGTGGAGGCGGTGCTCGACCGGGACGCGGAGGCGGCGCGCGAGATGATGCGCGAACACTGCGCCGGTACGGCGGCGCTGCTGCGCGGCTTCCTGGCCTGAGGGGCCTGAGGGGTGCCCCGTCCCGGAGGCGAATCCGTAACCACTCTTTAACGCGCGCCCCTTGCCATCCGCCCCGACGTTCCACAAAGGTGTGCCGACGAACCTTTGATCGACGCAGTGCCACCGAGAAGTCGACAGACGTCTGGAGCGCCTCATGGCTCAGGGAACCGAAACACCGGCCGGACCCCCCGATTCCGCGAGCCCGGGAGCCTCCGGCACCGCCGCCTATCTGCACCGCCGGACCCTGCGCCGGGGCAGCGCCGGCTGGCTGCTGCTGACCGGCCTCGGCGTCGCCTATGTCGTCTCCGGTGACTTCTCCGGCTGGAACATCGGCCTCTCCAAGGGCGGCTTCGGCGGGCTCGCCGTGGCCATGCTCCTGATGGGCGTCATGTACGCCTGCCTCGTCTTCGCCCTGGCCGAACTCTCCGCCATCCTTCCCACGGCGGGCGGGGGTTACGGCTTCGCCCGGCGCGCGCTCGGCACCTGGGGCGGTTTCCTCACCGGCACGGCCATCCTCATCGAGTACATCCTCGCCCCCGCCGCGATCTCCCTCTTCATCGGCGACTACGTCGAATCGCTCGGCCTGTTCGGGCTGACGTCCAGCTGGCCGGTCTACCTCGCCTGCTTCGCGCTCTTCATCTCCATCCACCTCTGGGGCGTCGGCGAGGCGCTCCGCTTCAGCCTGGTCGTCACCGCCATCGCGGTGGCCGCGCTGCTCATCTTCGCGATCGGCGCGTTCACCGAGTTCGACGCGGGCCGCCTCAACGACATCCCGGCCGACCCCGCCGCCTTCGGCTCCAGCTCCTGGCTGCCGTACGGACTCCTCGGCATCTGGGCCGCGTTCCCGTTCGGCATGTGGTTCTTCCTCGGGGTGGAGGGCGTACCGCTCGCCGCCGAGGAGGCCAAGGACCCGGTCCGCTCGATGCCGAAGGCCCTGGCCATCTCGCTCGCCGTGCTGGTCTTCCTGGCCCTCATCACCTTCGTCTCCGCCACCGGGGCCCAGGGCGCCAACGCCATCAAGGAGGCCGGGAACCCGCTCGTGGTCGCCCTCCAGGGCGACGGAGAGCCCACCGTCCTGAGCCGGTTCGTCAACTACGCGGGCCTCGCGGGGCTGGTGGCCTCCTTCTTCTCCCTCATCTTCGCCGGTTCCCGCCAGCTCTTCGCCCTCTCCCGGGCCGGCTATCTGCCGCGCTTCCTCTCCCTCACCAACCGCCGCAAATCCCCCTACCTCGGCCTGCTCATCCCCGGGGTCATCGGCTTCACCCTGGCCGCCTGGAGCGGCAACGGCGGCCGGATGCTGAACGTCGCCGTCTTCGGCGCCACCATCAGCTACGCCCTGATGGCCCTCTCCCACATCGTGCTGCGCCGCCGCGAGCCGGAGCTGCCCCGCCCCTACCGCACCCCCGGCGGCGCGCGCACCTCGTCGGTCGCCTTCGTTCTGGCATGCTCGGCACTGGTGGCGACCTTCCTGGTGGACCGGGACGCGGCGTTCATCGCGCTCGGTGTGTACGCGGTGGCGCTGGCCTACTTCGCCTTCTACAGCCGCCACCGGCTGGTCGCGGGGGCCCCGGAGGAGGAGTTCGCCGCACTGGCGGCGGCCGAGGCCGAACTCCGGCGCGACTGACCGCGCCCGTACCCCTGCCTCGTCACGAGACGACCGACCGCGCCCCCACCCCGTAACCGGACAACCGAAGGAGCCGTCCCATGCCCCGGCCCGTCATCGGCATCAGCACCTACCAGGACCCCGCCCGCTGGGGCGTCTGGGAGATGCCCGCGGTGCTCCTTCCCGCCGCCTACCCCCGCCTGGTCCGGGCGGCGGGCGGACTGGCGGTGCTGCTGCCGCCGGACGAGGCCGAGGACGCGGCCCGGGAGACCGTGGCCGCGCTGGACGGGGTGGTGATCGCCGGGGGAGCGGATGTGGAACCCGTACGGTACGGAGCCGACCCCGACCCCCGTACGGGGCCTCCGGCCCGCGAGCGCGACGCCTGGGAGCTCGCCCTGATCGCGGCCGCGATCGAGCAGGGCGTCCCGCTGCTGGGCATCTGCCGGGGCATGCAGCTGCTGAACGTGGCCCTCGGCGGCACCCTGCACCAGCACCTGGACGGCCACACCGGGGGCCACGCCGTCTTCGGCGGGCACCCGGTGGACCCCGTGCCCGGCACGGTGTACGCGGCGGCCGTCCCCGAGCAGACCACGGTCCCCGCCTACCACCACCAGGCCGTCGACCGCCTGGGCACCGGCCTGGTCGCCTCCGCCCACGCCCCCGACGGAACGGTGGAGGCGCTGGAACTCCCGGACCACGGGAGCCTGGTGCTCGGGGTCCAGTGGCACCCGGAGATGGGCGAGGACCTCCGCGTGATGACCGCCCTCGTCGACGCGGCCCGCGGCCGCTCGCGCGCTCCCGGAGCCCGGGCGGGCGCCGAACCGGCGGAGTGCGGGGCGGGCTGAGCGGTACGGGGCCGCGTCGACGAGGGCGGCCCGGCGAGGCCCGGCGGCGCCCGGTGTCAGCGGCGGGTGTCGGGAAGGCGCGGTGATCCGGCGCCCGGGGTCCCGTGGCCGGGGCTGGAGAAGCCCGGACCGGTGAAGTCGGGGCCCGCGAAGGCGGGCGGGGTGAAGCGCGGGCCGTGGCCGGGCGCCCCGTCCCCGGCGGCCCCGGCCAGCTCCTGGAGCAGGAACGGGCGGATGCCCTTGTCCCGCAGGGCGGTGCGCCAGGCCCGCCGGGCGCGGTCGAGGTCGGCCGATCGGTCCGCCCCGGGCGGCGGGACGGGCGCCGACTGGAGCGCGGCGGTCCGGTAGAGGGCGACGATGCTGATCAGGGAGGTGGCCGCGGCGACGGCGAGGCTGATCCAGCCGACCCGTACGAGCGTGTCGGCGAGGGCCGCCAGACTCCCGGTCAGACGGAGCCCGTACCCCAGCAGGAGGAAGGTCGCCGCGGCGACGGCAGCGAGGATCGGGGTCAGCACCCCGAGGACCGCCAGCGCGCCCGCGCCCGGCCGCTCCTGGTGCCCCGGCCCCGACAGGGGAGCGGGGGCGCTGCCGGGTCCCCGGCCGGACAGCTCGCGCCGCAGCTCCGCGTACGCCCGGTACTCCGCCCCGGCGGCCCGGGCCGTGTGCGGCGCCGAGGCCAGGGCCCGGACGCGCAACTGGCCGCCGCCGACCTCCGACCGCTCCAGCAGCCGCCGTACCTCCGCCGAGGCGAGCACCTCGTCGAGCACTTCCGCGTAGTCGGATCTGTCCTCGTCCCCGAGCGGGGATGGCCTGCCCATACTGTCCCTCTGTCGATGTGTTGCCATGGGGGCCGCGGGAACCCACCGGTCCCCGCGGCCCCGGGCCGGTACTGCTACAGGTGCTGCGCGACGGCGGGCATCAGGTCCTGGAAGGTGCGCCCGTCGGCCGCCTCGCCGATGGCCGTCATCTGCCACCCCGAACCGGCCCGCTGGACCTTCGCCATGATCTGCGCGGTGTGCCGCCCGCCGCCGGTCAGCGTGTACCGGGCGAGCTCCTGGCCGTTGCTCTCGTCGACCAGGCGGCAGAAGGCGGCCTCGACCTCCTCGAAGGTCTGCCCGGTGAACGAGTTGACCGTGAAGATGATCTGGTCGACGTGGACGGGCACGCGCCGCAGGTCGACGACGATGGACTCGTCGTCGCCGCCCTCGCCCGCCCCGCCGACCCGGTTGTCCCCGGTGTGCTGGACCGAACCGTCGTCGCTGGTCAGATGCTGGAAGAAGACGACGTCCTGGGGCTCCTTGCCCGCGAAGAGCACGGCCGAGGCGTCCAGGTCGATGTCACGGGCGGTCAGCCGGGCCAGGAAGCCCTTGCGGGGCGCGGACTTCCAGCCCAGCCCCATCCGGACGACGCCGAGTTCACCGCCGCCGGACTTGGTGAGGCTGACCTGCTGGCCCTTGGAGAGGTTGATCGTCATGTTTCCGCCTTCGGTGGCTTCGCTGGAAAGGGGTACGTCCGGACCGGCCCGGAGTGTTCGGAGGCCGTTTTCGGAGGCCGACGCAGAGGCCGTGGTTCAGAGACCGACGCCGAAGTCGGCGACGATGCCGCTCAGCCCGGAGGCGTAACCCTGCCCGACCGCACGGAACTTCCACTCCGCGCCGTGCCGGTACAGCTCGCCGAAGACCATCGCCGTCTCGGTCGAGGCGTCCTCGCTGAGGTCGTAGCGGGCGATCTCCGCACCGCCCGCCTGGTTCACCACGCGGATGTACGCGTTGCGGACCTGGCCGAAGCTCTGGCCCCGGCTCTCCGCATCGTGGATCGAGACGGGGAACACGATCTTGGCGACGGTCCCCGGCACGGCGGAGAGGTCGACCTTGACGATCTCGTCGTCCCCCTCGCCCTCACCGGTGAGGTTGTCCCCGGTGTGCTCGACCGAACCGTCCGGGCTCTTCAGGTTGTTGTAGAAGACGAAGTGCTCGTTGGAGAGGACCTTGCCCGACTCGTCGCAGAGCAGCGCGCTGGCGTCGAGGTCGTAGTCGGTGCCGGTCGTCGTACGGACGTCCCAGCCGAGGCCGACGAGAATGGCGGTCAGCCCCGGGGCCTCCTTGGTCAGCGAGACATTTCCGCCCTTGGCCAGGCTCACGCCCATGGTGTTCTCCCTTACGTGGTGACGGGTGCGTACGTGGTGCCCGCGCTGCCGGGGGTGACGGTGCGGACACGCTGCGGCAACACCTCAAAATCTACAACACTGTAGATTTTACGGGCCAGGTGGGAAGCGTCCGGAGCTGTCACCGGCCGCTCCCCGGCTGGATACGATTCCCCGGTGCCCGGCAGGTGAACGGCCGTGTCCGGGCGGCCGAGGGAGAGGGGGCCGGAGGGTGGACACCGAAACAGCCGGTGACGGACGGGAGACACCTGCCCGCAGACGGGGCCAGGGCGAGCTGGAGGCCCAGGTGCTGTCGGTGCTGGGCGAGGCGACCGAACCGGTCACCGCCGCCTGGGTCCTCCAACGCCTCGGCAGCGGGCTCTCGTACAGCACCGTCATCACCATCCTGACCCGGCTGCACGCCAAACAGGCCGTCACCCGCACCGGGCCCAAGCGCCCCGTCCTCTGGCAGCCCGTGGCGAACGAGGCCGGTCTCGCCGCGCTCCGCATGCGCCGCCTCCTCGACAAGCAGAGCGACCGGGACGCGGTGCTCTCCAGCTTCGTCTCCGTCCTGTCGGCGGACGACGAGGAGCTGCTGCGCTCCCTGCTCGCGGAGAGCGGCCCCGGCGCCCCCGCCGCTCCGGCGGACCGGCCGGAGGGCTGACGATGGGCGTCTTCGTGTATCTGCCCCTGGTCCTGCCGCTGACCGCGCTGCCCATCGCGCGCCTGGCCGAGCAGCACCTGCACCCACGGAGAGCCGCACGCCTGCTGACCACCGTCGCCGTGATCCTTGCCTCCTGCAGTCTGGTCTGCCTCGGGCTGCTGGTGGTGGTCGGCACCGCCCAGCTGCCCGGCAACCCGCTGCCCGACGGCTGGTCCGACGACGAGGTCCGTGAGGCCGTTCCGCACGACGCCTTCGCGGGCAAGGCGTCCATCCTGGCGCTCGTCGCCGTCACCACGGCCTGCGGCATCACCCTCCACCGTCACTACCGCTTCCGTGCGCGCGCCCACCGGACGCTCGCCGGACTGCCGGGCGGCGGCGACCTCGCCGTCCTGCCCGACGACGTGCCGTACGCCTACGCGCTGCCCGGCTCCCCGGGCCGCGTCATGGTCTCCACCGCCATGCTCGCCTCCCTGGACCCGGCGGAGCGCCGGGCGCTGCTCGCCCACGAGCGGGCCCATCTGGCGGGCCGCCACCACCGGCTGCTGCTCGCGACCCGGCTGGCCGGATGCGTCAACCCGCTGCTGCGGCCCCTGCAGTCGGCCCTGGTCTACTCCACCGAGCGCTGGGCGGACGAGGAGGCGGCCCGGGTCACCGGCGACCGCCGGCTGACGGCCCGGGCGGTCGGCAAGGCGGCGCTCATCTCCGGCCCGGGCCCCGCTGCCGCCGCCGTGGCAGGCTTCGCCGCCGCGGGGCCGGTGCCCCGCCGGGTGGCCGCGCTCCTGGGCCCGGTCCCGCCGGACCGGGGCTGGCCGCCCGCGCTCACCCCGGCCGGGGCCGCCGCGTTCGTCGCCGCCGCCGGGACGACCGTCTCCGCGCTCTCCGCGCTCAACGCGGCCGTCGCCCTCTTCCTCGTCCTGGAAGCGGCGACGACCCCCCTGTGACGCTCTCAGGGGTCGGCGGGGGCTCGGGCCCGGCCCGCCGGAGCGGTCCGGCGGGCCGGGCCCCTCGGGTCAGGACCTGCTGACGTCCAGCGCGGCGAGCGCCTGGGCCCAGCGGGCGTACTTCAAGTTGGCCAGATCTGCCACCGTCTTGACGTTGAACGCCTCCTGGAGCAGCTCGCCGTCGCGGTCCGAGACGCCCTTCAGCGCCGAGACCGGCGCCTCGAGGATGGTGGTCAGGTCCTTGTCCGCGTAAGCCTTGTCGAGCACCTTGTCCAGGTCGATCTGGGCCACTGCTGCCTCCTGAGAACTCGTTCCTCCGCCGTGGCGGCGGGTGGCCCCGGGAGGGGCCGCCAGCAGAACTGCGCGGGGCGGCGGGGGAGTTCCCCGCGGCTCCGGAGGCCGATGGAATCGAGCCAGGCGGGGCTCCTGTCTCCTGAGGTCTACGTGGCTGTAGAGTTCTCTGACCCGGCGGGGCGTACGGCGGATTCGTCTCCCACGGGCAGGGAGAATCGGCCCCCAGTGCCGCCGGCCGTCACCGGTCCGGTGAGCACCGGACCGATTCGTTGGCTGGAGCCCCCAGCCGGATGAGGAGTTACGCGTTGTCCGCCAGTACGGGCCCTTCGGGGCCTTCGGAGTCCGACCCTAGGACTCCATCGAGTGTTGTACCGGCCCCGCACCGGGCGGGTGGGCGATGATCGCCGCCCTGACCGGTCTCCTGGCCGTGATCGTCCTGACCGCGGGAACGGGCTACTTCGTGGCCCAGGAGTTCGCCTATGTGTCCGCCGACCGCCTGACGCTCTCCCGCGAGGCGGCGGCCGGTGACAAGCGGGCCGCCCGCGCCGTGAGAGTCCTGGAGCGGCTCTCCTTCATGCTCTCGGGCGCCCAGCTCGGCATCACCGTCACCGGGCTGATCGTCGGCTTCCTCGCCGAACCGTCCGTCTCCACGCTCCTGCGCCCGGTGCTGGGCTCCATCGGCCTGCCCGACGGGGCGGTGTCGGCCATCTCCGTGGTGCTCTCGTTCGTCCTGGCCACCTTCATCCAGATGGTGCTGGGCGAACTCGCGCCCAAGAACCTCGCCCTCGCCGTCCCCGAGAGGCTCGCGAAGTCGCTGGCCACCTCCACCCTGATCTACCTGCGCGTCGTCGGCCCGCTCATCCACATTTTCGACAGCGCGGCCAACCGGCTCCTGCGCCGCATCGGCATCGAGCCGGTCGAGGAGCTGCACCACGGCGCCACCCTGGAGGAGCTCGGCCATCTGATCGGCGAGTCCCACGAGCAGGGCGAGCTGCCCGCCGCCACGGCCGAACTGGTCGACCACGCTCTGGACTTCTCCGAGCGCAACCTGGGCGAGGTGATGGTGCCGCGCGCCGACGTCACCTTCGTACGCCGCGAGGCCATGGCCTCCGAGGCCGTCGAGCTGATCGCCCGGCACGGCCACTCGAACTACCCCGTCCTCGGCGACCACCCCGACGACCCCGCCGGAGTGCTGGGCGTACGGGAGCTGATGGGGCTGCCCACCGCCGACGTCGGCCGCACCACCGCCGGTGAGCTGGCCCGCCGCCCGCTCCTGCTGCCCGAGATCCTGAAGCTCCCCGCCGCGGTCGCGCAGATGCGGGAGCGGGACGACGAGTTCGCCGTCGTCCTGGACGAGCACGGGGGCCTCGCGGGCATCGTCACGTACGAGGACATCGCCGAGGAGCTCGTCGGGGACATCGCCGACGAGTCCGACACGGTCGTCGAGCTCGCGGTCGCCGACGGAACCGGCTGGGTGGTGGACGCGGGGCGCCGCCTGGACGAGATCGAGGAGGCCACCGGCATCGTGCTGCCCGAGGAGGGCGGCTACGACACCCTCGCCGGTCTCATCATCGACCGGCTCGGCCGCTTCCCCACCGTCGGGGACCGCCTCACCGTCTCCGGCGTCCGGATCACGGTCCGCACGCTCGACCGGCACGTGGCCGAGTACGTCCGCATCGAACAGGAGCCCCAGGCATGAGCTTCCCCATGGCGCTCTTCGTCACCGTGCTGCTGCTGATCGGCAGCGGCTTCTTCGTCGCCGCCGAGTTCGCCCTGGTCGCCTCCAAGCGCCACCGCATGGAACAGGCGGCCCTCGCCGGGCAGCGCGGCGCCAAGGCGGCCCTCGCCGGGATGCGCGAGCTGTCCCTGATGCTCGCGGGCGCCCAGCTCGGCATCACCCTCTGCACCCTGGGCCTCGGCGCCGTCTCCAAGCCCGCCATCTCGCACGAACTGGACCCGCTGCTCCAGCGGCTCGGACTGCCGACCGCCCTCAGCTACGGGATCGCCTTCGCCCTGGCGATGGCCCTCGTGGTCTTCCTGCACATGGTGGTCGGCGAGATGGCGCCCAAGTCCTGGGCCATCGCCCACCCGGAGCGCTCCGCGATGCTCCTGAGCCCGGCGTTCCGCGCCGTGGTCAAGGTCGTACGCCCGCTGATCCGGATGCTGAACGCGATCAGCAACGCGCTGGTACGGCTCTGCCGGGTGACCCCGCGCGACGAGCTCACCTCCGTGCACAACCGCGACCAGCTGACCCATCTGATCGAGGAGTCCGAGCGCCTCGGGCTGATCAGCAAGGGCGACTCCGGACTGGTGACCCGGACGCTGACCGAACCGCAGACCCCGGTGGCGGAATTCCAGATCCCCGCCGAGCGGATCGTGACCGTGCCCGCGGACGCGGACCTTGACCGCATCCTGGCCGCCGCCACCGCCGCCGACCGGACCCGTCTGCTGGTCCGGGACGGGGAGCGGGTCCTGGGCTCGGTGCACGCCCGGGACGCCCTGGTCGCCCGCGCCGGGGGCCGGGACGTCCGCGCCCGGGGCCTGGCCCGGCCCGTACCGGAACTGACGCGGGACGAGACGGCCGCCCAGGCCGTGGAGCGGCTGCGCGAGCGCCGCGCGACGATCGCCGTCGTACGCGACGGGGAGGGCCGGCTCACCGGCCTGGTCAGCCTCGACGACCTTCTCTCCAGGCTGCTCCACCCCCCGACGGCCCGTTAGGGAACGTCCCGCTCGGCCGTCTCCCCGCGGATCACGCGGGGGGCCGGCCGGTCCGGGGCCCCGGCGGCGTCGTCCTTGAGCGCCTGCTTCTCGCTCTTGAGGATGCGTGCGGCCTGACCGGCCGACCGGACGAGGCCGGGCAGCCTCTTCACGGCCAGCACCGCCACGATCACCAGAAGAAGAATAGTGAGCTCGCCGATCCCGAACATGGTGGCTGCTTTCTCTGAGGCCGGCCGGACGACGGTTCATCCGGATTCCTGACGGACCGGCAGAGATGAATCTACAGGGCTGTAGAGTATCTGCTCGCGGGTGTCTGTGTTCATGCTCCCCGTACAACCGCCTTTCAGGCCGCTCTTGTTGGGCGGTCCCGGACGACCGGGGAAGCAGAATGACCGACGGTACGGCGCGGACACCGCGCCGCCGCCAGGCGGTGGCCGGGCGCTGCCGGGAGATCACCGAGGCCCGCTGGTTCGCCGTGGCCGTCTTCGCCCTGATCCTCGCCAACGCGGTGGTCCTGGGCGTCGAGACGTACTCCGGCCTCGTCGGCCGCTGGCACCTGGGCTTACGCGTCGCCGAGTACGCGTTCCTCACCGCGTTCACCGTGGAGATCCTGCTGCGCGCCGGAGCCCACGCCGACCGCCCCGCGGCCTTCTTCCGCGACCCCTGGAACCTCTTCGACCTTGCCGTCGTCCTCTCCGCGTACTTCCCGTTCATCCGCGAGAACGGGACCGTCCTGCGCCTGCTGCGGCTGGCCCGGGTGCTCCGCGCGGCCCGCTTCCTGCCCCAGTTGCGGATCATCCTGGTCGCGGTCGGCAGGAGCCTGCCGGGCACCGCCAGCTTCCTGCTCGTCGGGGGCCTGCTGCTCTACCTCTACGCGATGGTCGGCTGGATCTGCTTCTCGGCCGAGGACCCCGAACACTTCGGCTCCCTCGGCCGCGCCGTCCTCACCCTCTTCCTGCTGATGACCCTGGACGGCCTCGGCGACGCGGTGCGGGCCGGTCTGGAGATCTCCCGGTGGAGCCTCCTCTACTACGCCTCATACGTCCTGCTCGCCTCGTTCGTCCTGGTCAACGTACTGATCGGGGTCGTGATCACCTCCCTGGACGAGGCCCGCTCCCTGGAGGCCGAGGAGGAGGCGGAGGCGGCGGACACCGCCCCCGACCGGACCGGGGCCCCGCACCCCCCGTACACCGGCGACCCGGCACTGCTCCGCGACCGGATCGCGACCGCCCGGCGGGCCCTGGACGACCTCGAACGCGCCCTGGCCGCCGCACCGCACCCCGGGCCCCCGGATCAACCGCCGGGCAGCACCCGCACGGAGGCGTCCGGGAGCCGGCTCCACCAGTGACCGTAACGCCGGTACACCTCCGGCTCACGGTCGGCGAGGAAGCCCACCAGCGACCGCGCCTCGGCGGCGAGCTCCTCCCAGACCCCGTCGGACAGCGGATGGAACGCGGTCGCCTCGATGCCCCCGGCGACCGGGCGCCACACCCCGGCCACATACCCGTCGACCAGCAGCGTCGGCAGTACATCACCGTTCGTCCGGATCACCGCCTTCCGGTACGCGGACGGCAGGACCCGGCCCCGGTCCGCGTACGCCAGCAGGACGCTGTCCCACATCGCCATCAGCCGGGGCGGAGCCGCCCGGTCCCCGTCCGGGCGCGGGGCGCCCGGCAGGTCGAACAGCTCCTCGCCCGCCGGGCCCGTCAGCCGCTCCAGCTCCCCGCCGAGCTCCGCCAGCGCCGCCCTCGCCCGGGTCCGTGTGACCATGGCGAACTGGGCCACGTCCAGCACCGACGCGGGACCGAACCCTTCGAGGTAGCGCACGACCAGCGTCCGCAGGGACGCGGCCGACGCCTCCGCGTCCGTCCGTACCGGCCCGCCCGGCGGTGCGATGTACGCGGGCCGGTGACCGAACGACCACGGCGGGGCGGTGGGCGCGTGGAGCAGCGGCGTGTACTGCCGCAGCCCCCACCACGCCCCGTCCTTCGGCGGCGCCCCCAGCCGCTCGCCCAGCCACGCCTCGCACTCGGCGTTGGTCCGGGGCCGGTCCGCGAACTCCAGCAACTGCGGCACCAGCGCGTCGGCGTCCTCGGCCGTCAGCCCGGAGGCGGTGAACCGGCTGCCCAGCCGGGAAGCGCGCACCACCGGATGCATGGCCTCCCGGAAGGCCGGATGGTCACCGGCGTGCACGGCGTGGAGCGTGAGCCGCATCAGCGTCGCCTTCACGACCCGGTGATCCGTGAACGCCTCGTCGAGCCCGGCCGGATCGAAGCCCGCGAGGCGGTTCCACAGCGCGATGTACGGCGAGGCGGGCTGCTGGGCCTGGAGCGCGACCACCCGCCGTACGCCCTCGACGGCGTCCAGCGGCTCCCGCCGCAGCAGCAACTGCCGGACGAGTGTGGAGCGGTTGAGCTCCCGCTCGGTGATCCTCATGGCGTCAACGCTCCCGTTCTCCCGCTTCGGTGGCAGCGGAAACCGTACGCCCGCCCCTCCGCCCGCCACCCGGCGGTACCGGACACGATCCCGGCATCCTGTTTGTTTCCCCCCGATCCTGCGTACTCTTCGGCTGGGGAATGCTGATCGCACGGACGGGGCCGGACCAGGATGACGACGGAACTACCGCCGGAGATCGCGCACTTCGTCGACCGGGAGAGCGAAGGGGCGCAGATCTACGCCGGGCTGGAGGAGTGGACCGCCCCCGACCGGCCCTTCCCCGTGGTCCTGTGGGGACCTGCCGGACTGGGCAGGACGGAACTCGCCCTCAGGACCGCCCGTACGCTGCACGCGCGGACCGGCGCCAGGGTGCTCAGCGCCGACCTCGACCGGTTCCGGCTGCGCGGCGAGCTCGACGTCGGGGACGTGCTCGGCCAGCTCCTGAACTCCCTCGGGGTGGAGGCGCTGGCGCCCCAGTTCGACGCCCGGTGCAGGCAGTACCGGCGGATGACGGCCGGTGAACCGCTGATCGTGGTCCTGGACAACGTGAGGTACGCCTCCGAGGTCGAGCCGCTGCTCCCGCCGTCGGGGGCCGCCCTGGTCCTCGTGGTGAGCCGGGGCCCCCTCCACGACCTGGCCGACGGCACGGCGCTGGAGATCGCGCTCTCGCCCTTCCCGGAGCCGGTGGCGCTGGAACTGCTGAGCCTCCTCGTCCGCGACCGGCGGCTCACGGGAGACCCGGCGGCGGCCGGAGAGCTGGCCCGGCTCTGCTCCGGACTCCCCGCCGCGCTGCGGGCCGCGGGCGCCTGGGTGCGGCGGAACCCGCTGCTCCCCCTGCCCCGGCTGCTGGCCGAGCTCACCGAGCAGTTCCGCGAGAAGGGAATCACGGAAGTGGAATCGCTCTGGGACGAGACCTACCGGGAGTTACCGCCGACGTCCGCACTCCTGTACCGCCTGCTCGCCGGTGTCCCCGACATCTCCTTGACGAGGGAGGCCGCGGCGGCGCTGCTGGGGCTGGGCGGCGACGCCTGCGACGACGCGTTGCAGGAGCTGAACCGGGCCGGATTCCTGGACATCCGGGATCTGCTGCACCGGGAGGACGGCCGGGTACGGCTCCCCGAATGGCTCGGGGACCACGCCCGGCGGCGGGCCCGGCTGGACGCGGCCGACGGCGAACTGGCCGGGGCACAGCGCCGGTTCGTCCGCTGGGTCCTGCGCCAGAGCCAGCGCGCGGACCGGTTCGCCGCGGGCCGGAGGCTGACCGTCGCCGAGGAGGTGCCCCCGGTCGAAGGCGCCCCGGACGCGCCCCTGGAGGACCCGGAAACGGCCGTGGACGCCACGGTCGCCGAGGCGCGGAAGCTGCGGGCCGCACGGTGGCTCTACGACGAGCGGCACACGCTCTTCGCCTGCGTACGGCTGGCAGCCGCACGGGACTGGGACGACGAGACGTGGATGCTCGGCGAGCCGGTGTGGACCTTCTTCCTCGACCACCCGCACCAGGCGGATGTGACCGAGGTCTTCCGTACGACCACCGAGGCCGCCGTACGGGCCGGGAACGTCCCCGCGATCGTCCGCACCCACTCCCAACTGGCCCGCGCGCTCTGGCAGTCGGGCCGGACCGAGGAGGCGGGCGAAGCGCTGGACCGGGCGGCGGCCGGGGCCCGGCTGCTGGGCGGATCGAAGCGGGACGCGAAACTGCGCGCCTCCGTCGTGGAGTTCCGGGGGACGCTGAACGGGGTACGGGGCGACTGGGCCGCCGCCACCCGGGACTTCGAGGAGTCCCGGGCCCTGCACCGGGCCATCCCCAACCCGTACGGCGAGATGCTGCTGACCTACCGTCTGGGGGAGGCCCGCCTCAAGCTCGGCGACGCGGGGGCGGCGGTGGAGCTGCTCGACCTGGCCCACCGCACGGCCCAGGAGCTGGGGCGGGTGCGGATGACCGGCCGTACGGGGCTCGCCCTCGGCCGGGCGCTCCGTCTGGCCGGCCGCACCGGCGAAGCCCGTACCCATATCGAGGCGGCGCTGACGGCGGCCCGGGCGAGGAACTCCGACATCGGAACGGCCGGAGTCCTGGACGCCCTGGCCCAGGTGGCGGAGGACGAGGGCGACGCACAGGAGGCCGAGGAGCACCGGAGCGCCGCCGCGGAGCTCAGGGGACGGCACGGACTGGCCTGAGGCTCCGGGGAGCGTGGGGGCGCGGTTCAGAAGGTCCGGTCCTGCTCGGCCTCCGTGGCGGGGGAGACCAGGACCCGGAAGGCGCGGTGGCCGAGCAGGCAGTGGAAGGAGGCGGGCGGGTCCTCCCGCTTCGCCACCCAGGAGTGCACGGCGGAGAGCGCCGCCGCCGGATCGGCCCGCACCACACGGCCGTCCTCGGCCACGGGCTCGATCCGGACGGCGAACAGCCGGTCGTCCCCCCGCACCCGCAGGACGCCCGTCCCGCAGGGCAGCACAGCGGCGGCGGCCCGGCAGCCCGGGTACCGGCCGAGCGCGTGGGCCGACCAGCCGCCCGCCGTCCACGCGGTGTCCAGGGGCCCCGGCCCGGCGGCGAGGGCGCGGCGGTAGAGCAGCCCGGCGCTCCGTACGCTCCGCTCACCGGCCGCACCGTGCTCGACGGCCAGATGGTGCCCCGGGGGCCCGGCATGAGCGGGCACCCGGTCCACCCGCACCCGGTCCCCGTCACGGTCGACGAAGACGTCGAAGGCGGCAGGCGTACGGGTCGTGGGGGCGGCAGCGGGCAGCGTGCGCGGTTCGACGGGAGCGGACGGCGCGGGGAGGCCGAGCAGCCGGTAGAGCAGCTCCTTCATACGGTCCAGGGCGTGCCCCTGCTCGGCGAACGCGGCCCGGGCCGCGTCACGTCCGGCTCCCGGGCGGTACGCCGTCAGCTGCCGGTGGATCTCCCCGGCCGGGCCCAGCCGGGGGACCGACCCCAGCAGCCGGGCCATCGGGGTGCCCGCGATCAGCTCGTCACCCCCGTCACAGGCGCCGAGCACCGGCCGGTCGGCCACCGCCGCGTAGTACAGGGCCGCCGATCCGTGGTCGGTGATCAGAGCGTCGGCGGCGATGAGCGTGGCCGCCCACTGCTCATGGGCCCCGACGAGCGCCATGCCCGCGTCGAGAGCGGGTGCCAGATGCTCCCTCAGCTCGAAGTCACCGATCCGGGCACGCTCGTTGGGGTGCACGACCAGGGCCAGCTGATGGGTGTCGTGGGGCAGCACGGCGGCCAGCTCCGCCGGTAGACCCGGGCGCCGCCGGAGCAGCGACTCGGGGCCCCAGGTGGACGCGATCGCGACCAACTGCCGTGCTCCGGTGCCCAGCGCGGCGCGGTACCGGTCGCGGAGGGAGTGCGAGGCGAGGAGCCGCTCCAGGGTGGGATCGCCCACCACCCGGGCCTGCTCGCCGTCACGGGGGCTCGCGGCGCGCAGCCGGTCGACCTGATGGGGGTGGGCGAGGGCATGGACGGTGGCCCACCCGCCTTCTTCCTCTTCTTCCGCCGCGCCCGTGGCCCCGCCGGGCAGGAGGTACTTCGGGTCCAGACCGGAGGCGGAGCCCGGTGACCCCTCGCCGCGGATCGTCTTGCTGAACCCCGCGCCGTGCGGGAGGAGCACCCGGTGCCCGTGCAGCAGCCGCAGGTCCCCCTTCGGGCTGGCCACGAGGACGAGGCTGTAGGAGGTGGTGAGCGCCTGCTCCCACGGCACGATGCGCGCTCCGGAACCGTCGACCGCCGCCAGGGCGTCGGCGCTGAACTCCGATCCCGGTACCAGGGTGAAGGACGGGCTGATCCGGCCGTCACCGGCGAAGACGGGGAGCACGTCGAGGAGGCGGTACAGCGCCACCGCGGATCTCACCGCAAAGAGGACTGTCCGCCCGTCGCCCGTCGCCCGTCGCCCGTCGCCCGTCGCCCGTCGCCCGTCGCCCGTCGCCCGTCGCTTCAATCATGGATCTTACCGTGGGCGTTGGGCGCGGTAGGGGCGTTCGGCCACGGCAGAGCCCTTCGCTTCGGTTCGGACGGCATACGGGGATCGTATCCCTCGGCGCCCTTCCCGCCCGGACCCACGTGATCCGCGTCCCACTCGCGGCGGCGGGCGGCGGGCGCCGTCGGCCGGGCGGGACAATGCCGGTCATGAGTGAATGGGCGATCGCACTGATCACGGCGGGCGCGGCCATCGTGGGCGGTGCGGTCACCGGCTGGTACAGCCGCAGCGCCGGTATCCGCCAGGCCGAGGCCGCCCGGCTGGCCGGTGAGCGGCAGGCGGAAGCCGCGCTCGAGACGGTCCGTATGACCCTGCGGGACCAGGCCGCGGTCCGCGTGCTCGACCTGCGGCGGCAGACCTACGTGCGGTTCCTCCACACCGCCGAGCGCGCTGTCACGGCTGCCCGGACGGGAGTGGGCGGCGAGGAGGAGGCGGTCGCGCTGCCGTCGGCCCTCGCCGAAGTCGCCCTGGAGGGACCGCCCGAGGTGTACGCGGCCGCCCGGTGGATCGCCGACGGCCTCCGCAGGAACGCGCGGCCCGACGACCTGGAGGACGCGAAGGAAGCGTTCATCGCCGCCGCCCAGCGGTGCCTGCGCCCCGGGCCCGGACCGGAGTAGGGCGATCCGTGCCTGCCGCGCCGGAACACGGCCCGCGGGGCAGCCCCCGTACGCCCGGCACGGAACCCCGGGTCAGCCCCTGTCCCCCCGTGCCGCCGCCACCGCGACCTGGTGCAGCGTCCGTCCCGTACGGGCGGAGCGGGCGTGGTACGGGTCAGGTGAGCCGGGGCGGCCGCGTACGGCGAGGCGGTCGTTGGCCTTGATCAGCAGCCATGCCTCCTGGCCCCCGCTCTCCGGCTCGTCGCCGACGCGGAAGCGGGTGAGGGCGAACTCGCCGTGCAGCTTGGACCCGTGGAGCCAGAACGTGGCGTGGCCGAGGGCCAGCGAATCGGCGAAGGGGACGGCGTCGCCCTGCCGGTCGTGGCTGAGCGGCTCGTAGGTCCCCTGGTCCCAGACGATCACCGTGCCGCTGCCGGACTCGCCCGGCGGGATGACCCCCTCGAACTCGCGGTACTCCAGCGGATGGTCCTCCGTCTCCACGGCCAGCCGCCGGTCGCTCGGGTTCTCGGACGGGCCCCGGGGTACCGCCCAGGACTTGAGCACGCCGTCGACCTCCAGGCGGAAGTCGAAGTGCATACGCCGTGCGTCATGGATCTGCACGACGAAATGAGGTCGCGGTACGCCGTCGAAACGGGGCCGCGGTGCGCCGTCGTTCTCCACGTCGTGCTCCCTCCTCCCGTACCGCCCGGATCGTGCCGCACTGTCCGGTGCGGACCGGTCGTGCCACCGGGCCGGTCATCTCCACTCTGCCGCCGGGGGAAGGGAAGCGCACGGCGGGCCCGGCCGCCTTCGAGCGCATATGACCCCGGCACGCCCCGTTCGCCTTCCGGTCCGGACCAGGTTATTGACGGCCCCTGTGGCACTCCCTTAAATCAAGAAGTGAAATATCCGCCCGAGGTGATCGCCCCAACCGTTCACCTCTCGGTGTTGATCTGTCATGCGCATGTCCCCCCACGCGAAGCGATGTGATGACCGTGCACGTGTCGCACCAAGCCGTACGCACCTCCGTACGCACTCCGGTACGCACCCCCGTACGCCCCCGCTCCGGGCGCCGCCGCGCCGCTCTCGGCATGGCGGCGGCGCTCTGCTGCTCCGCCGTCCTCGCCGCGCTGCCCGGCGGAGCCTCCGCGGCCCCCGCCCCCGCTCCCGGGCCCGCGGCCGTCTCCTTCGCCGACGAGTTCGACGGGCCGGCCGGTTCGGCGGTCGACGGCTCCAGGTGGCAGCTGGAGACCGGCGACAACGTCAACAACCACGAGCGGCAGTACTACACCGGGGGCAACAGCAACGCCGCCCTCGACGGGCAGGGCAACCTCGTGATCACCGCCCGCAAGGAGAACCCCGGCAACTACCAGTGCTGGTACGGCTCCTGCGAGTACACCTCGGCCCGCCTCAACACCGCAGGGAAGTTCTCGGCGGCCTACGGACATGTCGAGGCCCGTATGAAGGTGCCGCGCGGACAGGGCATGTGGCCCGCGTTCTGGATGCTGGGCGACGACTTCGGCGATGTCGGCTGGCCGCAGAGCGGCGAGATCGACGTGATGGAGAACGTCGGCTTCGAACCCGGTACCGTCCACGGCACCCTGCACGGGCCCGGCTACTCGGGCGCCGACGGCATCGGCGCCGGATACACCCTGCCGAACGGGGAGGCGTTCGCCGACGACTTCCACACCTTCGCTGTCGACTGGGCCCCCGACTCCATCACCTGGTCCGTCGACGGCCAGGTCTACCAGCGGCGCACCCCCGCCGACCTGGGCGGCCGGGAATGGGTGTTCAACAAGCCCTTCTTCCTCATCCTCAACCTCGCGGTCGGCGGCTACTGGCCCGGCGACCCCGACGGCTCCACCCCCTTCCCCTCGCAACTCGTCGTCGACTACGTCCGCGTGACGACGAACGACTGATCCCCGTCCGGACGACTCCCCCCGTCCGACGGACACCCGTCCCGGGCGGGCCCTGAACGGTGGACGGCGGCAGAGGTGCTCCTGCCGCCGCCCACCCCCCTCTCGGCGGAGGCCCCCGGCGGAAGAAGCGGAATAGCATGATCCTCATGGAACAGCGCACACTCGGCAGGACCGGCCGTGACGTCTCGGTCGTCGGACAGGGCACCTGGCAGCTCGGCGGTGACTGGGGAGAGGTCGAGGAGAAGGACGCCTTCGACGTCCTGGACGCGGCCGTCGACTCCGGCGTCACCTTCTTCGACACGGCGGACGTGTACGGCGACGGCCGCAGCGAACAGCTCATCGGCCGCTACCTCAAGAACCGCCCGGACGCGGACATCCTCGTCGCCACCAAGATGGGCCGCCGCGCCGATCAGCTCCCCGAGAACTACGTCCTGGACAACTTCCGTACCTGGAACGACCGTTCCCGCGCCAACCTCGGGACCGACACGCTCGACCTCGTACAGCTGCACTGCCCGCCCACCGCCGTCTACTCCTCCGACGCCGTCTACGACGCCCTCGACACCCTGGTCGACGAAGAGCGGATCGCCGCCTACGCGGTGAGCGTGGAGACCTGCGCCGAGGCGCTCACCGCCATCGCCCGCCCCGGCGTCGCGAGCGTGCAGATCATCCTCAACCCGTTCCGCCTCAAGCCCCTGGACGAGGTCCTTCCGGCGGCGGCAGCGGCGGGCGTCGGCATCATCGCCCGGGTCCCGCTCGCCTCCGGACTGCTCTCCGGGAAGTACACGAAGGACACGGTCTTCGGCCCCGACGACCACCGTACGTACAACCGCCACGG
Organism: Kitasatospora albolonga; assembly: GCA_002082585.1. Classification (NCBI taxonomy): domain Bacteria; kingdom Bacillati; phylum Actinomycetota; class Actinomycetes; order Kitasatosporales; family Streptomycetaceae; genus Kitasatospora; species Kitasatospora albolonga. Next base: position 465,465 of record CP020563.1, on the reverse strand, counting down.
CGAGGCGTTCGACCAGGGCGAGACGTTCTCCGGGATCGACTACGCGACCGGGATCGCCGCCGCCGCGGAGTTCGCCGCGCTGGCCCCCGAGGGCGCCACCCCCGCGCAGACCGCGCTGCGCTGGATCATCCAGCAGCCCGGCGTGACCAGCGTGATCCCCGGCGCACGCTCGGTGGAACAGGCCCGCGCCAACGCGGCGGCGGCCTCCCTGCCGCCGCTGCCGCAGTCCACGCTGGACGCCGTACGGGAGCTGTACGACCGGTCGATCCGGCCGGAGGTCCACGACCGCTGGTGACCGGCAGGGGGACGAACGGCTGGGGGGGTACGGGGACGGCGGGACGAGCGACGGCGGACCGGGCGGGACTCAGCCGTCGGCGGGGAGGGCGGGACTCAGTCGTCCTCGTCCTGCTCGTCGCGCTCGCCCTGCCTGTCTTCGTTCTGCCCCTGCTGGTTCTGCTCCGGCTGCTCCCCGCCGTCCTGGACCTCCTGCGAGGCCGGGCCGGAGGAGGGGCCGGGGGCCGGGGTGTCGGCGGAGCTGGAGTCCGGCGAGAACAGGACCATCCCCAGATACACGGCCGCCAGGAACGTCGCCGTCCCCGCGATGGCGCTCGCCACCCTCGGACGCCGGCGGATCGCCTCACGCGTACTGCGGCGGCGGGCCGGGGCGGACCGGGACGCGGTGCCGCGTCTTCGCCCCGTGGGCTGCGGAAGCCGGTACGTCGCCGGGGCGGGCGGCACCGCCGGGGCGGCCGGGACAGGGGCGGGCGAGGGTGCCCGGCGGGTGCGCGGCGCGGCCGTCTGCACCGGGAGGGGCTCCGCCCGGCCGCGCCAGGCGTCGGTACGGAACCAGTCGGAGACCTGCTGCGCGGTGGGCCGCTCCTCGGGCTTCTTGGCCAGCAGCCCGAGGAGGTAGGAGTCGAAGGCCGCCGAGATGTCCACGCCCCGCTGCCGCAGCGGGACCGGCGGGGTGTCGACGTGCTGGTACAGCGTGGCGGTCGCCGTGTCGGACGTGAACGGGGGCTGCCCCAGCAGCAGTTGGTAGACGACACAGCCCAGCGAGTACATGTCGGACGCGGAGTCCGCCGTACGTCCCAGAGCCCGTTCGGGCGCCAGGTAGAGGCTGGTGCCCACGATGTGTCCGGCCGTCGTCAGCGCGGTCGAGGGGTCGTCGACGAACTGGGCGATCCCGAAGTCGCCGATCTTCACCGAACCGTCCGCGTCCAGCATCAGGTTGCCCGGCTTGATGTCCCGGTGGACGATGCCCTGGCGGTGCGCGGCGGCGAGACCGGCCGCCGCCTGGCCCGCGATCCGCGCGACCTGCTCGGGGTGGACCCGCTCCTGGGCGGCGAGCAGATCACCGAGGCTCTGCCCCTCGACCAGCTCCATCACCAGGAAGAACCGGTCCTCCCAGGCCCCGAAGTCGAAGACGGCCACCAGATGCGGGTGGCTCAGCCGGGCGGCGGTCTGGGCCTCCAGCCGGAACCGGGCCGTCGAGGAGGCGTCCGCCTGGTCCCCCAGCAGCAGCTTCACGGCCACGGCGCGGCCCAGCACCTCGTCCGCGGCGCGCCACACCTCGCCCATGCCGCCACGGCCGATGGGGGACATCAACCGGTACCGACCAGCTACCAGCACCTGTTCACCTAACTCGCATCGTGGCCCGCTCCGACTGCCGGTCCACCGCGCCCCGGCTCGCCCCCTGAGGAGTCCGGCACGGCGGAGTGAACGACATGATCAGGATATCGGTCCGCGGGCCGCCCCTGTCCCGACGGCCCCCCGTCGCCGCGGTACTGACGGACCGGCACGTTCAGGTGCGCGGACCGGACGCACCGGACGCGGTCGCCGGTCCTGGTCCGCCGCGCAGCCAGTCGTACGCGGCCTCGGCCGTGAAGGCGGACTGCCCCTCCGGGAACACCAGACCCGCAGCCTCGAACGCCGGGTCGGAGGCGGTCGCGGGCACATAGGGGACGGCGATGCAGTCCATCCCCGCCGCGTGCGCGGCCGCCGCCCCCGGCGCCGCGTCCTCCAGCACCACGCAGTCGGCTGGCTCCGCCCCCATCCGCCGGGCCGTCTCCAGGAACACGTCGGGCTCCGGCTTGCCGTGCGCGACCTCCTCCGCGGACACGTACAGGGGGATGTACGCGTCGAGCCCCGTGACCGCGAGCACCGCCCCGATCGCGGCCCTGGAGGAGCCGGAGGCCACCGCCATCGGAACCCCGTCGGCGTGCAGGCGCTCCACGAAGACCCGCATCTGCCCGAACACCTCGGTCGAGGTCCCCGCCAGTTCCAGGTACAGCTCGTTCTTCCCGGCGAGCAGCTCGTCGACCGGGGCGTCGATCCCGTACTCGGCGCGCAGGGTCGTCACGGTCTCCCGGGTGCCGATCCCGATGAACCGGGTGTGGTCCTCCCAGCTGAAGTCCGTCACCCCGTACCGGGCGAGCATGCGCCGCCCCGCCTCGTAGTAGTTCGCCTCGCTGTCGACCAGCGTTCCGTCGAGGTCGAAGATCACGTGAAGGGCAGGCCGGGAAGCCATGATCTGCCGAGGAGTCATGATCTTCAGTATGGCGCAGCGGGCCGTCCGCGGTATGGCGCGGCGGGCCGTCCCGCCCGCTCAGTCGGCCCGGTTCCCGGCCGCCCGCCCCACGGCCTCGACCAGCGGCAGCACCCGGTGCGCCACCCGCTCGCGCAGCGCCACGTCCGTCCGGGTCCGTACGACGCCCGGCAGCTGGATCAGCCGCTGGATCACATCCTCCAGGTGCCCGTTGTCCCGGGCCACGACCCGGGTCAGCAGATCCCCGCCCCCGGTGGTCGAGAACGCCTCGATGATCTCCGGGACCGCCGCCAGCGCGTCACCGACCTCCACCAGATGCCCCTGGGTTACCTCCAGGTGGACGAAGGCGAGGACCGGGTGGCCGAGGGCGGCGGGGGAGAGGACCGGCCCCGTCCCGGTGATCACGCCGTCCCGCTCCAGCCGGTCGAGCCGGGCCTGAAGGGTGCCGCGGGCCACCCCGAGGATGCGTGCGTACTCCCGCACGCTGGTGCGCGGCTGCTCGATCAGCAGGCGCAGAATCCGGGTGTCGAGGGCGTCCACGGCCATGGTCCGGTGGCCTCCTTCCGGTCCGTACGGTGCCGATCCGACTGTACCGACGGCACAGCACCCCGCGAGCGGGCCCGAACGCTCTTGGTGGCCTGTGTGCGATGTGTGAAGATCTCCGGGCAGTGGCGGCCGGTGTGACGGTATGACCGGTGGTGGCCTGCGGCGACGGTCATGGTGACGGTCGCGGAGAAAGAGGCGGGGACTTCACATGCGTATACCTACTTTTCTTTTCATCATTCCGACTCTCCTGAGTGCCGTGCTCTTCGGGGTGGCCGAGTACCGCGACCGACAGGCCGTGAAGGCGGGTGCCCCGAAGGCCCCGAAAGGGGTTCTTCCGATCCGCTGGACGTCCGCGGGCGTCATCGTGCTCGCGTCCGTCGCCGGAACGGTTCTCGGCGGATACGCGGGCGGCGGCGGCTTCCACGTGACCGTCTTCGTCCTCGGTGTGGGCTCGTCCTTCCTTCCCCTGCTCGCGGTCACGAGGTTCCTGGGCCGGGTGCCCGGCACGGCGGTGGTCCTGGCGCTCGGGCTCTCCGCCGGTGTCTTCTCCTTCCAGCTCGCCGCCTCCTTCAAGTAGGCCGGGGTTCAGGGCCTCTGCCCGCAATGGTCCGATGGCCCTCTCCTGGCCGACCGGGTGCGGAGAGATCTGTGCCATTGGCCCAGGGTTCTCCGCTTCGTTTGATCCATGAGCCCCTTGGATGCTCTGATACTCCTGTCGATGGCGCTGCGGATCTCCGCGGCGCCTTTTTCATGCGGAGAGCGCGGACCTGCGGGGACGCGGAAGGGGCACAGTGTGCTGAAGAGGGTGTTCGTGGCGCCGGACCCGGGACGGGTGCGGCTGCGGTTCGCCGGCCGGGCCGTCATCGGGGTCGCGCTCGCGGTCGCGCTGTGCGGACTCGTCGGCCACTCGCTCGTCGCGGCCATCACCGGCGGCCTCGCGGCGCTGCTCGCCCTCTTCACCGTGACCGACGCGACGGTCCGGCAGCAGGCGGTCACCACCGCGCTGCTCCCCGCCGCCGGGCTCCCGGTCCTCGCCGTCGCCGCCGTCCTGCACGACCAGCCCGTCGCCCGCGACCTGGTCTTCCTCGCCGTCGTGGGTCTGGGCGTCTACGCCCGGCGCTGGGGGCCGCGCGGGCACGCGCTGGGCATCTTCGCGTTCATGACCTTCTTCGCCGCCCAGTTCCTGCACACGGTGCCGGGGCAGCTGCCCGAGCTGTACGCGGCCGTCGTGCTGTCCCTGGCCGCCTCCGCCGCCGTCCGCTTCGGCCTCTGGTGCTACGAGCGGCGGCTGCCCGCCGTGGCCGTGCCCGCGCCCCCGGAGGGCCGGGGGCTGGCCCGTATCACCACCCGGCAGGCCGTGCAGGCCACCCTGGGCGGCGCCTTCGCGCTGGGCCTGGGCCAGGTCCTCTCCGACCAGCGCTGGTACTGGGCCGTCGGCGCCACCTGGTGGGTGTTCGTCAACACCACCTCGCGCGGCGAGACCCTCGTACGCGGCTTCCGCCGGGTGCTGGGGACCGTGATCGGCATCGGGGCCGGCTTCTTCGTCGCCATCCCGCTGGAGGGCGCCGGGGCGCCGACCGCCGCCATCGTCGCGGTCTGCGTCTTCGGGATCTTCTACACAGCGGCCGTCTCGTACAGCTGGATGATGTTCTTCGTCACCGTCATGGTCGGCGTGCTCTACGGGGTCCTGGGCGTCCTGGACGCCTCCCTGCTCTGGCTGCGCGTCGCCGAGACGGCTGTCGGTGCGCTCGGCGCCGTACTCGCGGTGCTGCTGGTCCTGCCCGTGACGACCCACGCCGTCACCGACGCGTGGATACAGAAGGCCCTGCGGTGCGTCCACGCCTGCACGGCCGAGGCCGCCGAACGCCTCGCCGGCTCCCTGAGCGCGGACCCCGGCCCCCGCGTCGCCGAACTGGAAGTGCTGCTGGGCCGGGTCCGGCTCTCGCTCGCGCCGCTGGTGCACCCCCTGAGCCCGCTGAAGGCCCGCAAGGCGCGGGCGCGGCAGGTACTGGCCCTGCTCGACGACTGCGTACGGGAGGTACGCGGCCTGGCCTCCATCGCCGCCGACCCGGCCGCTTCGCACGACGCCCGGCTCTCGGCCGCCTGCTCCCGCGTCGAGGCGACCGTGGAAGCGCTCCTGAGGCAGGAGAGCCTCCAGGCACGGGGAGTCGCCCGGGCGGGAGCGCAGCCCGGCACGGCCGCCGACCACCCCGCGCTGGCCCACCTGCACGGCCTGGAGCGCGCGCTCGCCGACCTCGCCACGCCCCTGCACAGCTCCCCGAGGGCCCCGCTCGCCGCCTGATCACGCGCCGGCCGGGGGTCCGTGGGCCTGCCGACCGTCTCGTACGACCGCCCCACGGCCCCCGCGCGACCCGCCCCCACGGAGCCCGCCCCCCCCACGAAGCCCGCGCGACCCGCCCCACGGACCCGGCACGCCCGTCCCGCGAACGCCCTGTGCCCGTCCTGCAGATTGGTCCAGACCTGAGGCGGGTCGCCTGCTACCGTCGGCGGGAAGATCGCGGCGACGGTGAAGTGGGGTAGTGCGATGGGCGGCAGCAGCGCCGGGCGGGCATTCGTGGGGTCGTTCACTTCGGCGGGCGGCCCGGGCGTCACCGTCGCGGAGGTGGACCGGAGCACCGGGGCGCTGACCGTGCTCGGCTCCTCGGACGCCGTGCCGGACCCGTCGTTCCTCGCGCTCGGACCGGGCGGAACGGTCCTGTACGCGGTCGGCGAGAGCGCCCCGGGGGTGGCGGCCGCCTTCGGCGTCAGCGGCGGCACACCGGCCCTCCTGGGCCCCGTACGGCCGGTCGGCGCCGACGGGCCCACCCACCTCGCGCTCGCCGCGAACCACCTGGTCACCGCCAACTACGGCTCCGGCAGCGTCACCGTCCTGCCCGTGCGCGCCGACGGATCGCTCGGCGAGGCCACCTCCGTCCTCCGGCACGAGGGCGGCGGCCCCGACAGCGAACGCCAGGAGGGCCCGCACGCCCATCAGGTGCTGGCCGACCCCTCCGGCCGCTGGGTGGTGAGTGTGGACCTCGGCACCGACTCGGTACGGGTCGGCACCCTGAACCCCGCCACCGGCGTCCTGGAGCCGCACGGCGAGACGCCCCTGCGGCCGGGCAGCGGACCGCGCCACCTGGCCTTCCACCCCTCGGGCCGTTACGCCTACGTCCTGAACGAGCTGGTCCCGACCCTCACCGTGTGCCGCTGGGACGCGGCGGCGGGCCGGATCGAACCGCTGGGGGAGGTGCCGGTGCTGCCCGAGCCCTCGGCGCCCGCCGACGGCTCCGTACGGACCTATCCGTCCGAGGTGGTCGTCGCCCACGACGGGCGCTTCCTGTGGACCGCCAACCGGGGGCACGACAGCATCTCGGTCCTGACCCTCGACGAGACCGGGGAGAAGGCCGCCCTGGTGGCCACCGTGGGCTGCGGCGGCCACTGGCCGCGCGACCTCACCCTCGACCCGGGCGGACAGTGGCTGTACGCGGCCAACGAGCGCTCCGGGAACGTCAGCTGGTTCGCCGTGGACGCCGAGACGGGCGTCCCGCGCCACGCGGGCTCGGTCGAGGTCCCGGCGGCCTCCTGCGTCGTCCTCGGCTGACCCGGCCCCGTACCCCCGTAGCCGGAAAGCCGCAGGCCGGGGCCGGATCGATTCTCCGGTCCCGGCCTGCGGCCTTCGTGTCTCCGTGCGTGTTTCCGTGCTGCTTCCGTGGACTTCCGCGCCGCTTCCGTGGACGCGGGTCAGTGCGCCTGGGCGCCCTGCGGGGTCGCGGGCGTGATGCCCAGAGCCGTCGCGTACAGCGAGAGCACGAGCTTGCCGATCGCCGGGTAGGCGCCCAGCGGCTCGGCCGTCGCGCACCCCGCCTCCTTCGCGGCGGCGTCCAGCAGACCGGGGTCGACCTCCGGGCCCACCAGGTACGGCGCCAGTGCGAGCTGCGCGGAGCCCGAACCCTGGAGCTGCTCCGCGACCGAGGCGATGGAACCCTCCACGTCCAGCGCGGCGGCCATCACCGGCACGGCGAGCCGGGCGGCCAGCAGCATGCCGGTGATCCCGGCGGCCTGCACGGCCTCCTCGCCGCCCACCGTGGCCAGCACGATGCCGTCGGCGGCGGTGGCGACGGTGAACAGCCTGGCCCGGTCGGCGCGCGCGAGACCGGCCTCCGAGAGCCGTACGTGCAGGGCCTCGGCGAGCAGCGGGTGCGGACCGAGCACGTCGGTCAGCTCGACCTGCGTACCGCTGTCCATCACGGCCTGCCGTATCCGCCGGATCAGCTCACTGTCGGGACCCGCGAGCAGCGGGACCACGACGGAGGCCGGACCGGTGGGCTCGGCGGCCTCACGGCCGACGGCGACGGCCTGCTCGTAGCGCGCGACGCGCTCGGCGGCGGAGTGGGCGAGAACGGTCGAAAGGGCGGGGTACTCGGCGTCGTCACCGTCGAGGTAGCCGATCCGCGCGTTGAGGCCGGGCAGCTCGGAACGGGCGATGCTGATGACTTCCTCGGCCAGGCTGCGCGTGGCCGGGGAAGGGACGCCGGGAACGGCGAGAACGAGCGCGGCAGCGCCCTCGGGTGCGACCACCGGCTCCGGGCGGCGGTGCCGTCCGGACTGGCGAGGTCGCGGCATTCGTACAGGCAGGCCGGAAGCGGGCCCAGTGGGGGTGCTCATGGCGCCGCATGCTACTGGTTTTGGGTGCTCCTCCGTTCGGGGAGGGTCCGGTCGAGCGTTAACTATCCGCTTATGTCCGATGAGTGGCCTACCGGTGAAGTGTCCGCGTCTGTCGCCCTGTTTGCAGGCCCTTTCCCTGGCCCTTCCGGCGGTACGCCGCCGGGCTCCGGCTCTCCGGTCCGCACCCTCGCTCCCACCTCTGCGGAGGGCCCGTCCCCGGTCTCCACGAACAGCATCGTCGGGTGGTGCGGGAGCCGCAGTCCGTCCACGGCCAGGGCACGCGCGATCCGTAGTGCGCCGGTCAGCGGATCGCCCGTGCCGGTGGTCGTCCGGGCCTGCGGAACCAGCCGCGCCAGCTCCTCGCGCAGGGGCCCGAGCAGGGGCTCGCCCATCCGGAACAGCCCACCGGTCAGGGCCACTTCATACGTCTCGCCGGTCCCGTGCCCGGTCCTGTGACCGGCCTCGGACCCGGCCCCGGGGCAGACGGCCGCCGCAGCCTCGGCGATATGCGTCGCGGCCTTCCGCAGGATGTCCGCCGCGACCTCGTCCGCTCCGGCGCACGCCGCCACCTCCGGGGCGAACGAGGCGAGAACGGCCGGGCGGTCCGGACGCGGGTAGAGCAGCCCCGGCAGCCCCTCGGCGGGACCGAACACGGCATGCAGCCGGGCCAGCAGGGCGGGGGAGCCGCCGCGCCTCCCGTCATGGGCGCGCATCGCCGCTTCGAGCCCCGCCCGGCCGATCCACGCCCCGCTGCCACTGTCACCCAGAAGATGACCCCAGCCGTCGGCCCGGTGCCACTCCGTGAGGTCCGTACCGAGGGCGATCATGCCCGTGCCGCCCGCGACGACCGCCCCGGGGCGCTGTCCCACCGCGCCCGCGTACGCTGTCACCGCGTCGGCGGCCAGCGCCAGCCTGCGGACGCCCAGCGCCCGGGCGAGCGCACCGGGCAGCTCCGCCCGCAACCGCTCGCCGAGCGTGGCCATTCCGGCGGCCCCGACCGCCAACGCGACGACCGTCGCAGGGGCGTTGTCCATGGCGTCGGCGTCGTCCCGGGCCGCCCGGCCCAGCAACTCCGCCGCCGCGGGGAGCAGTTGTTCCAGCAGATGGGCCGCGTCGATGCCCCCGGCCCCCGTCCGCACCGGCTCGGCGCAGACGGTCGTGAACAGCGGGCCCTCCGCGTCCGCCCGGCCGAGCGCCACGCGCAGCCCCGACCCGCCGGAGTCGACCCCGAGGACATACGCGCCCGGGGCGAGCGGGGAGGACTCCGGCGGGCCGTCCGTCACGGCAGGCGCCAGTCCACCGGCTGCGCCCCCTGGCGCTCCAGCAGTTCGTTGACGCGGCTGAACGGCCGCGAGCCGAAGAACCCGCGGTCGGCCGACATGGGCGAGGGGTGCGCGGACTCGATCGCCGGGAAATTGCCCAGCTGCGGGCGGAGATTGCGGGCGTCGCGCCCCCACAGGACCGACACCAGCGGGGTGCCCCGGGCCACCAGCGCCTTGATCGCCTGCTCGGTCACCTCTTCCCAGCCCTTGCCCCGGTGGGCGGCGGGCCGCCTCGGCGCGGTGGTCAGCGCTCTGTTGAGCAGCAGCACTCCCTGCCTGGTCCACGGCGTGAGATCGCCGTTGGACGGGCGGGGCAGGCCGAGGTCCGCGTTCAGCTCCCGGAAGATGTTCTCCAGACTGCCCGGCAGCGGCCGGACATCGGGGGCCACGGCGAAGCTCAGCCCGATCGCGTGCCCGGGGGTGGGATACGGGTCCTGCCCGACGACGAGCACCCGCACCTCCTCGAACGGCTGCTGGAACGCCCGCAGTACATGGGCCCCGGAGGGCAGATACGTACGCCCCGCGGCGATCTCCGCACGGAGGAAGTCGCCCATCGCGGCGATGCGTTCGGCCACGGGTTCGAGGGCATCGGCCCACCCCGGCTCAATGACTTCTTTCAACGGTCGTGCTGCCACGCGCCGCACTCTACTGGTGATACGACCACTCCGATCAACTGCCGTCGGCCGAGGTGGCCGATGCCCGCGCTCAGCCGAGGGCCACCGCCCGTACGCAGAGCACGTCCGGCAGGTGCGAGGCGAGCTGCTGCCAGCTGTCGCCGTCGTCCGCGCTCGCGTACAGCTCGCCGTTGCGGTTGCCGAAGTAGATCCCGGCGGGGTCGGCGTCGTCCGTGCAGAGCGCGTCGCGCAGCACCGTGCCGTAGTGCGCCCCGGCCGGCAGGCCCACGGTCAGCGGCTCCCAGGTGCGCCCCGCGTCGCGGGTGCGGAAGACCCGGCAGCGGTGCTCCGCCGGGACCCGGTCGGCGTCGGCGTTGATCGGGAAGACGTACGCCGTGTCGCCCCGGTGCGGGTGGGCGACGGCGGCGAACCCGAAGTCGGAGGGCAGGCCCGCGCCGATGTCGCTCCAGCTGTCGCCCCCGTCGTCGCTGCGGAAGACGCCCCAGTGGTTCTGGAGGTAGAGCCGGTCGGGGTCGGCCGCGTCCCGGGTGACCTTGTGCACGCACTGCCCGAACTCCGGGTCCGGGTCGGGCAGGAACACCGCCGAGACGCCCTTGTTCGCCGGGGCCCAGCTCTCCCCGCCGTCCTTCGTCCGGAACACGCCCGCCGTCGAGACCGCGACCGTCACCGCACGGGCGTCCCGGCGGTCGGTGAGGATGGTGTGCAGGCCCTCCCCGCCGCCGCCCGGCTCCCACCGGGACCGCGTCGGGTGCTCCCAGAGCGGGCGGACCAGCTCGAAGGACTCGCCCCGGTCCTCGGAGCGGAACAGGGCGGCCGGCTCGGTGCCCGCGTAGACCACGTCCGGCGCCTCGGGGCCGGCCGGCTGCAACTGCCAGACCCGCTCCAGCGAGGCCCCGGTGAACTCGGGGAACCTCACCGCCGGCCGCTGCGGCTCGACCCAGGTCTCGCCCAGGTCGTCGGAGTGGAAGACGGACGGCCCCCAGTGCGCGCTGTCACCGCCCGCCAGCAGCCGGGGAGTATCCCCACGGGTGTCGACGGCGACCGAATAGATCGCCTGCGCGTTGAAGTGCGGCCCCTCGATCTTCCAGTTCCCCTCGTGCCTGCGGCCGATGAAGAGACCTTTGCGGGTGCCCACGGTGAGCAGTACGTCGGTCATGGTCGAGACCTCCCGAAACGCCGTTGTGCCGGATGTGAGCCAGTCTGCACCCGACCACTGACAGTGGCTCGCGCACGCTCCGCGGACACCCGGCCACCGGCACCGCGATCACCCCCGCGACGGCTTCCCGGCCCCTCGGGAGACCTGAGCGGCCCGTGCGGCCCGGGCCCGTGCTGCCCGTGCGTCCGCCCCGGACGCACGGGTGCAGGTCAGCAGCCGCGTGGTGCTCCCGTCGTCCTCCTGGATGTCCCTGACGTGCTCGAAGCCGATCCGGCCCAGCACGGCCAGCGAGGCGGCGTTCTCGGCGGCCACGGTCGCGTGCACCTCCGGCAGCCCGAGGGTGTCGAAGCCGTGCCCGACGAGAGCGAGCGCCAGCTCCGTACCGAGGCCCCGGCCCCAGGCCCCGGGGGCGAGCGCGTAGATGATCTCGTACCCGCCGGACGCCTCGGTCGGCTTGATCTCGGCGTGCCCCACCAGTTCGCCACCGGCCCTGACCGCCCAGACCTCGAAGCGGTGCCCGGCGTAGACCCGGGTGAAGAGCCGGCCGAAGAGCGCCCGGTCCTCGGCCTCCGTGGAAGGCCCGTCGCCCATCCACCGGGAGACCGAGACGTCCTGGAAGAGGGCGACGAACTCCTCCTCGTCGGCGGGTGTGTACGGGGTGAGCAGGAGGCGGTCGGTGCGCAGCAGGGGATTCGCGGAAGGGTTCACAGGGGGATTCACAGGGCGTGAAGCTACGGGTCGTCCCACGGCCCGTACAACCGGATTCCCTGGTCACGGCAGAACGGCGGAACGGCAGAGGCGCGCGGTCCTGCGATCCTGGAACGGCACACACGGCAGGACCGGGCACGAGGAGCAGACGATGGGCAGCGGGATCACGGACGCCGACGGTCACGAGGTGCCGGTGGCGGTGACCCCGGGGGAGGCCGGGCCCGATCCCCGGGTCTCCCTGACGCTGGGGCCCCCGGCGGGCGAGCTGCTCTGGTCGTGCACCCCGGCCGCCGCCCGGGAGCTGGCCGCCGCGCTGGTCCGGGCGGCCGAGGAGAGCGAGAACGCGTCCGCCGACGGGCCCGTCACGGTCGGGGCGGGCGAGCTGCGCCGGGGTGACGTACGGGACGGCGACCGGACCATGACCGTGGACGGCGTACGGACCGACGGGGCGACGGCCCACATCACCTGGAAGTCCGGGGAGGGCCGCACCTGGACCCAGAGCTACGACGTCAACACCGCGATCACCCTCAGGCGCCGGCTGTCCGGCAGCCGCTGAAACCCTCCGCGCGCAGGCCCGGGCCGCCGCGCCCCCGCCAGGAGCGGCGACCACGGCCCCCGGCCCGCCTTCCCCCTCGCTAGGCTGGCCCCGATGTTTACCGAACAGGGCCCCACCCTCCGTGAACTGGCCGTCCAGGCGCTCTCGTCGACCGAGCGCGGATACGACCTCCTCGCCCCGAAGTTCGACCACACGCCCTACCGGACCCCGGACCGTGTGCTCGACAGCGTCACCCGCGCACTGGAGCCGCTCGGCCCCTTCGGCACCGGCCTCGACGTCTGCTGCGGGACCGGCGCGGGCGTGGGCGTGCTGCGGCAGGTGTGCCGGGACCGGGTGACCGGCGTCGACTTCAGCGCGGGCATGCTCCACCAGGCCCGAGCGGCGCTGCCGCCCCGGGACGGCGGGCCGGTGGTCGACTGGGTACGGGCCGACGCCCTGGCGCTCCCGTTCGCCCCGGCCTTCGATCTGGCCCTGAGCATCGGCGCGTTCGGCCACTTCCTGCCCGCCGACCGCTTCGGCCTCTTTGCCGAGGTGTACGGGTCCCTCCGGCCGGGCGGCCGGTTCGTCTTCCCGATCGGTGCCCCGCCCGCCGTGGGGTCGCGCGCCTACTGGTCGCTGCTCGGCTTCGACGCGGCGATGCGGGTGCGGAACGCCGTGTGGCGCCCGAAGTTCATCATGTACTACCGCACGTTCCGGCTCTCCGAGGTGCTCGACGACCTCACCGACGCCGGATTCTCCGTGCGGCTGATGGCCCTGACCGACCTGGGACAGCGCCCCGACGGCTCCCCGCGCGCCCGGCTCGTGGTGGCTACCCGGGAGTGACGGGCGGGCTCACCCCTCCTCGCCCCGCGCCGCCGCCAGCAGTCCCCGCCAGTCGGGGATCTTCACCGGCCCCCGCCCCAGGGAGCGCCCCAGCTCCGCCTCCGCGCGCTCGATCGACAGCCAGCCGTCCCACTCCACCGGCCGCAGCCCCCAGGCCCGCAGCACCGCCAGCGGGTCGTCCGCCGCCGCCCGCCGGGCGAGCAGGGGCGCGTCCTCGAGCAGCGAGGCGACCGTCTCCTTGGCGCAGGACCGGTTCGAACCGATCACCCCGGTCGGTCCCCGCTTGATCCACCCCGCCACGTACTCACCGGGCGAGGGCGCCCCGTCCCGCAGGACCCGCCCCGCCTCGTGCGGGACCGTCCCGCGCACCGGGTCGAAGGGCAGGCCGGGCAGCTCCACGCCCCGGTAGCCGATGGCCCGCAGCACGAGCTGGGCCTCGACGTCCTCGTACGCGCCCGTGTCCCGTACGCCCCCGGCACCGTCCGGAGCCGTCCGGGCGAACCGCACCCCCGCCACCCGGCCGCCGCGCTCCAGCAGCTCGACCGGCCGCAGGAAGAACCGCAGCCGGATACGGCGTACGGCATCGGGAACGGCGGGCTCCCCGTACGCCGACCAGCCCCGCAGCACCTCCAGGTTCCGCCGCACCACCGCAGGCAGCGGCAGCCCGTCCGGGGCCGCGTACGCCGGGTCCAGGGCCAGCTCCGCCGGGTCGACGGTGATCCGCGCCCCGGGCAGCGCCCCCAGCTCCCGCAGCTCCTTGGTGGTGAACCGGGCCTGGGAGGGGCTGCGCCGCCCCGCCACCAGCACCTCGCGCACCCGGCTCCCGGCCAGCGCGCCGAGCGCGGCCCTCGGCACATCGGTGGCGCGCAGCTCGTCGGCGCCGCGCGCCAGGATGCGGGCCACGTCGACCGCCACGTTGCCGACCCCGATCACCACGGCCGAGCGGGCCTCCAGCGCGAAGCCGTCGGGGGCGGTGTCCGGATGCGCGCTGTACCAGGAGACGAACCGGGTGGCGGACCAGCTCCCCGGCAGATCCTCCCCGGGCACCGCCAGCGGGCGGTCGGCGGCGGCCCCGACGCAGTAGACGACCGCGTGGTACAGCTCCGCCAGCCGGGCCGGGGGGACGCCGTCCGGCCCGCCGATCTGCACATGGCCCACGAAGGTGACCCGCTCGTCCTCCAGGACCGCCCGCAGGCTGTTCTGGAGCGACTTGATCTTCTCGTGGTCGGGCGCGACCCCGTACCGCACGAGGCCGTACGGGGTCGGCAGCCGGTCCAGGACGTGCACCCGGACCTCGGGCACCAGCGACTGGTTCAGCAGGGCCTGGGCGGTGTAGACCCCGCTGGGACCGGAACCGACGACGGCGACACGGAGCACGGCGCACCTCTTCCCGGATTCCCGGAGGGTGATTCCAGCATCGCACCGACGGCCGGAACACGGCGTGCGGGCCGGGCACGGCACCGGGAGGCGGGGACGCCGGTCGCGCGGGGCACCCGGGAGGCAGGGCGTGCGGGGCGCGGGGCACAGCCCCCGGAGCCGGAGAGCCGGGTGCGCGGGCGGTCACGGCATCAGCGCGCGCATCCGGTTGATCTCCACCGTCTGCTGGGCGGCGACATCGCTCGCCATCTCCTCGACGATCACGTCGTTGCCCTCGGAGAGCGCCTCCGTGGCCATGGTGACCGCCCCCTGGTGATGGGTGATCATCAGCTTCAGGAAGAGCTCGTCGAAAGCCTTCCCCTTCGCCGCGCGCAACTCCTTCAGCTGGGCCTCGGTCGCCATGCCGGGCATCCCGGCGTGGTCGTGGTCGTGGGGCTGCTTGCGGTCCTCACCACCGTTCCTTTTCAGCCAACCTTCCATCGCGCCGATCTCCGGCTTCTGGCCTGCCGCGATGCGTTCGGCGAGCCTCTTGACTGCCGGGGACGAGGCCCGGTCCGGGACGAGTTCGGTCATCACGAGGGCCTGCGCGTGGTGCTCGATCATCATCTGCGCGTAACGGAAGTCGGCGGAGTTCGCGGTGTCCCTGCTCGCCTCCTTCGCGGCCTCCTCGGCGGTGAGCGTACGGGCAGGCTCGCCCGGTCTGCCGGGGGCCACCACCCCCGGACCTGCGTCCTTGCCCGCGGCCGGTTTCGGATCGCCGCCGTCGCCGTCGCAGCCGCCCAGGGCGAGTACGGCGGCAACCGCCGCTGCCGCCAGGGCGGTTGCGCGCGGACGGGCGGACGGACGGTGGATCAACACGGCGACCTCCTGTGCCACATGGGTGTGTTGCAGACCGTTCCTAGCACGCCTGCGCGGGGGCGAAGATCAAAAACTTGATTACGTCTCTGTTGCCATCTGTTGATGTGTACATGTGAGGGACGATACTGCCGGGGTCCGTGAACCGTTCGAACCCCGAACGGATACAAGGGAGGACAGCAGTGATCTCGTTGCACACCACCCGCGTGCGGCGCAGACGTCTGGGCGTGGCAGCAGCCGCGGCCGGGCTCTTCGCCGCGCTGCTGACGGCCGCACCCGCAGCCGCGACGCCCGACCCGGGCGATGCCCCGCTCCAGCGCGGCTCCGTGACCACGAATCAGCAGGCCGAGGCCCGCGCCGCGATCCGCGGCGGTGACATACCCGGCGTGGACGAGATCGTCCACAGCTCCAACATCAAGCACCTGGCGAACGTCCCGAAGGGCGCCCTCAAGGGCACCAACACGGACCTCGCGTTCCAGGGGAAGTACGCCTACGTCGGCAACTACGACGGCTTCGTCATCTACGACATCAGCAACCCGAAGAAGCCGAAGACCGTCTCCGAAGTCCTCTGCCCCGGCGCGCAGAACGACATCTCGGTCTCCGGGAACCTGCTGTTCCTGTCGACCGACTCCTCACGGAGCGACGACTCCTGCTCCAGCACCACCCAGCCCGCCACGGAGAAGTCCTCCTGGGAGGGCATGAAGATCTTCGACATCAGCAACAAGCGCCACCCCCGGTACATCGCGGCTGTCGAGACCGCCTGCGGCTCGCACACCCACACCCTGGTGCCGGACGGCAAGAAGAAGAACATCTACATCTACGTCTCCTCGTACTCGCCGAACGAGGCGTTCCCCGACTGCCAGCCGCCGCACGACGGGATCTCCATCATCAAGGTGCCGCTGAAGGCGCCTCAGAAGGCCAAGCTCGTCAACTTCTCGAACCTCTTCCCGGACGGCGGCAACCCGGGTGCGCCCGAGAACCCGGGCGTCTCCAAGACGACCGGCTGCCACGACATCACGGTCCTGCCCTCCAAGGACCTGGCCGCGGGTGCCTGCATGGGTGACGGCATCCTGTTCTCCATCAAGAACCCGGAGCGCCCGAAGATCATCGACCGGGTCCAGGACAACGTGAACTTCGCGTTCTGGCACTCGGCCACCTTCAACCAGGGCGCCAAGAAGGTCGTCTTCACCGACGAGCTCGGCGGCGGCGGCGCGGCCACCTGCAACGAGGAGATCGGGCCCAAGCGGGGTGCCAACGGCATCTACGACATCGTGGGCAAGGGCGACAACCGCAAGCTGGTCTTCCGCAGCTACTTCAAGATCGACCGCCACCAGGCCGACGTCGAGGTCTGCGTCGCCCACAACGGCTCGGTCATCCCGGTGAAGGGCAAGGACCTGATGGTCCAGGCGTGGTACCAGGGCGGCATCTCCGTCTGGGACTTCACCAACTCGGCGAAGCCCAAGGAGATCGCCTTCTTCGAGCGCGGCCCGGTCACGCTCGGACAGGTCACCACGGCCGGCCCCTGGTCGACGTACTACTACAACGGCCACATCTACTCCAGCGACATCGCCAAGGGCCTGGACGTCCTGAAGCTGACGGACAAGCGCACCGACCCGGCGAACCGGGTCAAGCTGGACGAGCTCAACGTGCAGACCCAGCCGGACTACTTCGCCCGCTGATCCACCGGCAGAAGAAGCCGTCCCTCACGCACTGACGGGGCCGGTGTCCGCCGGGCGGTTGCCGCCGCCCGGCGGACACCGGCCCCCGCGCGTGCGCCGCAGAATATTCATTGACCGATGAGCCGGGCCGGGACATGCTGTATTCCTGTGTCGGCGGGCCCCGCAACTCCGGTCCCCGACGCGGTCCACGGCCCGTCTCCTCCAGGCGCGGCCGAGGGGCGCGCCTGGCATCCGGCGACGCGGGGGATCGCCGGAGTCAGGCGCGCGCCACGGACTCCGGCCGGGGGCTCAGACGGCGGTCCGGCCGCTCTCACCGGTCGCGGCGGCCCACTCCACCAGCAGCCGCTGGTACTCCGCCTCGTCCTGCGGGGACAGGTATCCGCCCGAGCGCTGCCACAGGTCGCGGATGTCCGCGTTGATCTCTGTGGCGGGACGCGTGGAAACGGACGACGACGACATCGGGGACATGGATACAAGGCTACGGCCCCGATGCGATGATCCGACCCCGTCCGGGACGGGATATCCCTCACATCGCGGGGGAGAGGGACGGGATGTCCCTCACATCACGGGCGTTGGAGACGTGATGCCCCGCACACCGCACGTGATGCCCCGACGCCGCAGAGGAAACAGAGGCTCCGCACACCGACGGGAAGCGGCGCAGGAGGCCGCTCACGCCCCGTGCGCTGCCCCCTCCGGCGCCCGGCGGGCCAGGCTCCAGCGGTAGCCGGCCATGGTGAACGCCACCACCGCCGCACCCAGCAGCACCCCGCCCACCACATCGGTCAGCCAGTGCACCCCCAGGTACAGCCGGGTCACCGCCACCCCGGCCACCGAGAGGGCCGCCACGACCGCCGCACCGGCCCACAGGGCCGGACCCGCCCCGTACAGCCACAGCAGCCACAGGAGCAGCCCGCAGCTCACCGCCGCCGTCATGGCGTGCCCGGACGGGAAGGCCGCGAAGTGGGCCGTGTCCACCGGGTCCGGCCAGCGCGGGCGGTCGCGGTCCACGGCGGCCTTCACGCCCTGCTGGAGGAGGGAGCCGACCAGACTGGCCGCGGCCACCCACAGGGCGAGCAGCCGGGCACCGCGCCACCACAGGACCACCACGGCCACCGCGACCAGCGCCCGCATCGTCCAGGGGTCCCAGAACCAGTCCGTCAGCACCCGGTTGACCCGGACCAGTCCGGGGTCGGCCACGGCGTGCCGGTGCAGGCCGTCGGCGACCGTACGGTCCAGGGCCATCAGCGGGGACCACCGTCCGGCCACGAGGGCGAGCAGCACCACGAACAGGGCGGTGCCGACGGCTCCGGCGGTCAGGGCGGCCGCGGGGCGGGGGGAGCGGTCCGTCCGGGGAATGTGGGGGGAGTACATGGGGCGATACTCCCGGACGGGCGGCCCTCGTGACCAACCCGGAGCCCCGGGCCCCGCACGACACACCCGGGGAACTCCCTGCCCCGTGCGGCCGACGCGAAGCTCCCGGCCCCGCGACCGGCCCGGACTCGGGCCCTTACCCCAGAGCGCTGAGCCCCGGAACGAAGGCCACCGCCAGGGGAACGACCGGCACCAGCGCGGCGGCCGCCGTCAGGCGCAGCCGCCGGCCCGCCGTCAGCCGCTCGACCGGGGCCAGCAACCGGTTGACGCGCAACGGCACTTGGGCGTCCGGGGTGGGGCAGGGGCCGAAGACCCCGCGGTCCTCGTTGAGCCCGACCAGGGCGAGCGCGGTCGTCAGCCGGCCGAAGCGGCGCGAGGCCACGTCGTCGGCGGCCAGCTCGACCAGCCGGTGCATCTCGTCGCGGAACGCGGCGAACACCGGGATCTGCGGGAAGCCGATCGCCAGCGCCGACGAGCAGTGCAGCAGCCAGTCGTGCCGGGCCTCCGCGTGGCCCTGCTCATGGGCGAGCACCGCGTCCAGCTGACGGCCCTTCAGGCGTCCGAGGGCGGCGGTGGTGATGACCAGCTGGGGCGCCGTGCCGGGCAGCCACCAGGCGTCCGGGCGCGCACCCTCCAGCACCACGAGACGGTCGGCGCCGGGCTCCTCGCCCGGCATCAGCGGGGAGCGGACGAGCAGTTCCGCCCGGCGCTGCCTGCGCCGCCGCCGCGCCCGCAGGATCTCCCGTACGAGCATCGCGCCGCTCCACAGACCGCCCAGCGCCAGCAGCACCGCGATGACCGCCGACCAGGGCCCGTACGCCCCCAGGGCGTACGCCTCGACCACGGCCGTCGGGGCGGGGGCGAAGACATGGCCGCGCACCGCCTGCCAGGCGGCGGCCGCGCTGAACGTCATGGAGAGCGCGAACGACATGAGGACCCCGGCGACCACGCACTGCCACACCCACAGCGCCACCACCGGCTCGCGCTCCGGCCACCGGGCCCGCGCCATCAGACGCGGGGTCACCAGAGCGGTCAGTGCACCGAGCAGCAGCAGCGCGAGGGAGACCAGCATGCCGCCAGCCTATGAGGGGCGGGCGACCCACGGGTATGGCTGCGCCCGGCAAGTGACGTAGACCACGGTTTGGAAGGCCCCTGTCCCACGATCTGTCTCACAGCGTGAGAAGCATGGCGAACATGGCGATGCCCATCGTGAGCCGGCAGGCCCTCGTCAGCTCGGCCCGCCCGCCCGCCGCACCGCCCGCGGCACCACTCGCACCCCCGCGTACGACGCCCTCGGCGGAGCCGCCCGCGAAGCTCGCGACGGCCGTGCCCGCCGGTATGAGATGCCCGGCCGAGCGGAGCACGTACAACGCGAAGTAGACGAGCAGCGCCCCCGTCAGCAGGGGGATGCCCCCGGCGCCCCCCGCCGCCGCCCCGTGCCCCGCGTGCCCGCCCGCGCCTCCGGCCCCCGGAGCCATCGCCACGGCCATGTAGACCATCGCCAGCGAACCGACGAGGTGGTGCAGATGGTGGGAGCCACGCCGGGCCGGCCGGAGCGCCCGCAGCGCGGCGGCGCCGAACACCGCCGCGTACACCGTCCAGGCCCACTCCGGAGGCGTCAGCACCGCCGTCGGCAGGGCCATCGCCGCCATGCCGAAGCCCATCAGCGCCTCGGAGCGTGCCGTTCCGCGCTCCTGCGGGGTGCCGGTGCGGGCGCGCAGCAGGCAGGAGGCGGCGCTCACCGCGCACAACGCCATCAGCAGCCACCCGGCCAGGGCCCCTCCGTGCACGCCGAACCTCCCCCCGGTCCCCAGTCGGTCGGTCATCGGTCGGTCAATCGATGCCCGGGACGCAGCCGCCGAACCCGGCGCGCAGGGGCGTGAAAGGGGTGCGTCGGGGCCCGGGAGGGGCGCTCCGGGTCGCGTTACCCTCGACCCGCGTGTGTACGGCACGCAGAGAGCAGCAGAGAACGGAGCGTTCCCCATGGACACCGCCACGCCCCCCGGCTCGGCCCGCCTGACCTTCCGCGACGCGACCGCGGCGGACGCCCCGGCGCTGGTGGCGCTCATCGAGTCCGCCTACCGGGGCGACTCCAGCCGTACGGGGTGGACCACCGAGGCGGACCTCCTGGAGGGGCAGCGGACCGACGAGCAGGGCGTGCGCGAGGTCATCGACGCTCCGGCGGGCAGGCTGCTGGCGGTCGAGCGCGACGGCGAGCTGATCGCCTGCTGCCAGCTCGAACACCGCGGCGACGCGGCGTACTTCGGGATGTTCGCGGTCCGCCCCGGCGCCCAGGGCGGCGGTCTCGGCAAGGTGATCATCGCGGAGGCCGAGCGCACGGCCCGGGAGAGCTGGGGCGTCACCGAGATGCACATGACGGTGATCTCGGTGCGCGAGGAGCTGATCGCCTGGTACGAGCGGCGGGGCTACCGGCGTACGGGGCAGTTCACGCCGTTCCCGTACGGCGACGAGCGCTTCGGCGTCCCGCAGCGCGACGATCTGGCCTTCGAGCTCCTGGTCAAGGACATCGGAACCGCCTGAACGCTCGCGGGTCGCGCAGGGCGCCGGGCTCAGGCCGTGAAGCGGCCCGTGCGGCGGATCTCCGGGAAGTCCGTGGTCGCGCCGTCCAGCCCCAGCGCCCGGGCCAGCCGCAGATGGTCCTGGGTGTTCACCACCCAGCCGATCACCTTCAGCCCCTCGGCGTGCGCCTGCTCCACGGTCTCCAGGGTGAGCCGCCGGATGTTCAGCGCGAGCGTGGCCGCCCCCGCCGCCCGCGCCCGGTCCACGATGTCCCCGCCCCAGCGGCTGGCGATCAGGACCGTACGCACCCCCGGCACCAGCCGGGCGATCTCCGTGACGGCCTCGTCGTGGAACGAGGAGACCTCCACCCGCCCGGCCAGGTCGCGGGCGAGGATCACCTCCGCCAGGGCCCGGGCCGCCGCCACGTCCTTGATCTCGGCCTGGAGCGGGGCCTTCACCGCGTCCAGGACCTCTTCGAAGACGGGGACCCGCTCACCCTTCCCGGCGTCGAGCTCCCGCAGCTCCGCCAGGGTCTTGCCCGCGATCGGCCCGGTGCCGTCGGTGGTGCGGTCCACGGCCGCGTCGTGCATCACCGCGAGCGCGCCGTCCTTGCTGAGGTGCAGATCCAGCTCGATGGCGTCCATCCCCGCCGCTTCCGCGGCCACGAAGGAGCGCAGGGTGTTCTCGGGCTCGACGCCCATCACTCCGCGATGGCCCAGGGTGAGAAAGGACAAGGCGACCTCGTTTCCGTCGGCGTCCGGCCGCCGACTGCTGCTGTCCGCGCGGAGTTACGGCTTACGGCACTGGGGAGGGTAACGGCCGGGGCCGTGGATGTCTGCCGCCGTGCGGGCCCGGTCGGCCGGGCACCGCAACAGCGGTGAGAAGTGTGCGCCTACCCCGCATGCGACAGGAAAAACAGCGGTGACCATAGGGGGTACGCAGGATAATTTTCGGGACTTCACTTGTGTGAAGGAACCCGGCCCGGCTACGGTGGCTCCACGCGAGGTTCTCCCGTGGAGGAAGTGTTATGACGGAAATTCTTGTGCACGATGCCGCCGACGGCGCGATAGCTACTGCCCCCCGGGTGGTCGAGCACCCGGCCTGGCCTGTGCTCAGGGACGCCGTCGAGGAGATCCGCCCCTGGCAGTCCGCCGACGGCTCCATCGACTTCGAGGCCGAGGGCGCCCCGTCGCCCGCGACCGTCGAGCGTGTCGTCGAGCGCGTGATCGGCGCGGTGGAGGAGCTCTCCCCGCTGCTGCCGCACGACACCGCCTACCACCGTGCACTCGTCACCGACCTGCGCCGCTGGGTCGCCGACGGCTTCCGCGTACCCGACTTCCTGGACTCGCTGCTCGCCTTCCAGCCCGCGCGGAACCGGGTCGACGGCCTCCAGCACCTGGTCGTCTTCCCGATGTACACGCAGAACGGCAACCCGGACCGCAACTTCGAAGCCGTCGTCCTGAAGATGGTCTGGCCCGAGTGGCTCGCCGACCTCGAGGCCACCCGCTACGACAACCCGCTCTTCTGCGGGATCACCTTCGAGGACTTCACCGCCGGTTACGACACCAACTCCGCGGTCCTCTTCCCCGAGACCATCGCCGTGCGCGAGGCCCCCGAGCGCTTCAGCTGGGGCGGCATCTTCTGCGACCGCGAGGCCGCCCGCTTCCGCCGTGTCACCGAGGCGTCCGTCGAGCTGCTCGGCCTGGAGCTGCCCGAGGACATCCGCGACATGATCGGCGACCAGACCCGGTGCGAGCAGGCGTTCGTCCTGTGGGACATGGTCCACGACCGCACCCACAGCCACGGCGACCTGCCGTTCGACCCGTTCATGATCAAGCAGCGCCAGCCGTTCTGGATGTACGGCCTGGAGGAGCTGCGCTGCGACCTCACCGCCTTCAAGGAGGCCGTGAAACTGGAGGCCGAGGGCAACGCGCACGGCCGTGACGTCCAGTACGCGGTCCTCTTCGACCGGATGTTCCGCTTCCCGGTCACCGGCGACCGCGTCCGCAACTACGACGGCCTCGGCGGCCAGCTTCTCTTCGCCTACCTGCACAAGCACGACGTCGTCCGCTGGACGGACAACACCCTGAAGATCGACTGGGAGCGTGCCCCGCAGGTCACCAACCAGCTCTGCGCCGAGATCGAGAAGCTCTACCGCGACGGGATCGACCGCCCCAAGCTGGTCCACTGGTTCGCCGCCTACGACCTGGTCTCCACCTACCTCGCCCCGCACCCCGGGTCCACCTGGGCCAAGGGTCCCGACGCCCTGGACCTCACTCAGCCGCCTCGCAAGCTCGTCGACGACGTGCTTCCGGACGAGTTTCCCCTGAGCATGTTCTATGAGGCGCTCGCCAAGAAGCTGAAGCACGTGATTGCCTCCGCCAAGGGAATTACCGCCGCGAGCGCCGAGAAGGCAGCCGCGTGAACGCATCTCCTGAGGAGGCGGTGGCCATGAACGGAACGAGTAAGGGCGAGGGGACAGGCGTGCTCGAAGGTGCTGTGATCGCGGTCGCGGGAGCTGCGGGGCCCGCGGGCCGCGCGACACTGCTGCGGCTCGCGGAGGCCGGTGCGACCGTCGTCGGCTGCGACGCGAACCCCGAGCGGCTCGCGGAGGCGGTGGACGCCGCCCGCTACGCCCACGGCGGCGCGACCGTCACCGGGGAGACCATCGACCTGCTCGACGTCGACGCCACCCGGGACTGGGCCAAGCGGACCGAGGCCGAGTTCGGCCGGATCGACGGCCTGGTGCACCTCGTCGGCGGCTGGCGCGGCAGCGCCACGTTCCAGGAGACCAGCCTCGCGGACTGGGACCTGCTGGAGAAGCTGCTCATCCGCACCGTCCAGTCCACCTCACTGGCCTTCCAGGAGCCCCTTCAGCGCAGCGACAAGGGCCGTTACCTGCTGATCAGCGCCGCGGGCGCCGGCAAGCCCACCGCGGGCAACGCCGCCTATTCCGCCTCCAAGGCCGCCGCCGAGGCATGGACCCTCGCGCTCGGCGACGCCTTCCGCAAGGAGGGGGGCGAGGACGGGCCGGCGGCCGCTGCTGCGATCCTGGTGGTCAAGGCACTGGTGAACGACGCGATGCGCGCCGAACGCCCGAATGCGAAGTTCGCGGGCTTCACCGACGTCACGGAGCTGGCCGAGGCCATCGCCGGCGTCTGGGACAAGCCCGCCCCCGAAGTGAACGGAAAGCGCCTGTGGCTGACCCCGCAACCGTAAGGACCGACGCGCGCCGCCACCACGACCCGCAGGTGCGCGGGTTCGCGAGCGACAACTACGCGGGCGCGCACCCCGAGATCCTCGCGGCCATCGCCCTCGCCAACGGCGGCCACCAGGTCGCCTACGGCGAGGACGACTACACCGGCCACCTCCAGCGCGTCATGCACAGCCACTTCGGCCCCACCGCCGAGGCGTTCCCGGTCTTCAACGGCACGGGAGCCAACGTGGTGGCCCTCCAGGCGCTCACCGACCGCTGGGGCGCGGTCATCTGCGCCGAGTCCGCGCACATCAACGTGGACGAGGGCGGCGCGCCCGAGCGGATGGGCGGCCTGAAGCTCCTCACCGTACCCACGCCGGACGGCAAGCTCACCCCCGAGCTCATCGACCGGCAGGCGTACGGCTGGGACGACGAGCACCGGGCCATGCCGCAGGTCGTCTCGATCACCCAGAACACCGAGCTGGGCACCGTCTACACCCCCGACGAGATCCGCGCCATCTGCGACCACGCCCACGAGCGCGGCATGAAGGTGCACCTCGACGGGGCCCGGATAGCCAACGCCGCCGCCTCCCTGGACGTGCCGATGCGCACGTTCACCAACACGGTCGGCGTCGACGTGCTCTCCTTCGGCGGCACCAAGAACGGCGCCCTGTTCGGCGAGGCCGTCGTCGTGCTCAACCCCGACGCGGTCCGGGCGATGAAGCACCTGCGCAAGCTCTCCATGCAGCTCGCCTCCAAGATGCGCTTCGTCTCCGTCCAGCTGGAGGCGCTGCTCGCCAAGGACCTGTGGCTGCGCAACGCCCGGCACGCCAACGCCATGGCCCAGCGGCTCGCCGAGGGCGTCCGCGCCGTCGACGGCGTGGAGATCCTCTACCCGGTCCAGGCCAACGCCGTCTTCGCCCGGCTGCCGAACGCGGTCAGTGAGCGGCTCCAGGAGCGCTTCCGCTTCTACTTCTGGGACGAGAACGCGGGAGACGTCCGCTGGATGTGCTCCTTCGACACCCGCGAGGACGACGTGGACGCCTTCCTCCAGGCGCTGAAGGAAGAGATGGCGCGGTAGCGCGGCCCCTTGTGCCCGCATGAGTAAGCGGCCGACCGGAGATCGACTGATCTCCGGTCGGCCGCTTCGCGCGTGCCCCCTCCCACACACTTCTGAGCCCCCGGCGGGTGTGCGTCGGGGGCTCAGAGGTCTGAGTGGGGGGTGTGCAGGGTGTTCGGAGGGTGCGCAGGGGGTGCGCGGCCGGTCAGCCGCGCTCGCGGACCTCGGCGGGCGTCGGGGCCGTACCGCCGAGATGGGCCGGGACCCACCACGTGTCACTCGCGTCCTTCGGACGCACCGGGTACGCCCGCTGGGCGGCCTCCAGCAGCTCCTGCACGCGCTCCCGCAGCCGCCGGGTGATCGCGCCCGCGTACTGGTCCGCGGGCGCCTCCACGGGCTCGCCCACCCGGATCGTGATCGGGATGTGGCTGCGCTTGAAGTTGCGCGGCCGCCCCTTGGTCCAGATCCGCTGCGTGCCCCAGAGCGCCATCGGGATCAGCGGGACCCCGGCCTCCTGGGCCAGGCGCGCGGCACCCGACTTGAAGCTCTTCAGCGTGAACGACTGCGAGATCGTGGCCTCGGGGAAGACGCCGACGATCTCACCGGAGCGCAGCGACCGCAGCGCGTGCGCGTACGCGTCCTCGCCCTGGTTGCGGTCGACGGGGATGTGCTTCATCCCCCGCATCAGCGGACCGGAGACCTTGTGCCGGAAGACCGATTCCTTCGCCATGAAGCGCACGAGCCGCTTCTGCGGCAGAGCGCCCAGGCCGGTGAAGATGAAGTCGAGGTAGCTGATGTGGTTGCTGACCAGCACCGCCCCGCCGGTCTTCGGGATGTGCTCCGAACCCTGAGTGTCGATCTTCAGGTCGAGCGCCTTGAACAGAGTGAGAGCGGCGCCGACGACCGGTCGATAGACGAGTTCTGCCATCTGGGGAAGACCCTTCTTCAGTGCCTGGGGAGGGTTCTCCCGGCGGAAGTTACGCAGCCGTAGGTTTTCGGCATTGTGGCGATGGTGCCCCATGCGCGGGCCCGTGACCAGTCCCGGTGGGCTCGGACGGCGAGATTCTCGTCACGTGCCCGTCACCTCCGAGCTGCGGGAATGCCCGGCGTCCTGCCGGTGCTGACTCCTTGCGAAGGGCTCTGGACCAGGAGGCGACACGTGGACGGCGGAACACCCGCGCAGCGGCTCGACGCGGCCCAACTCGGCGCGGAACTGGGGGAACGGGCGACGCTCGTGCAGTTCTCCACCGCCTTCTGCCAGCCGTGCCGGGCCACCCGCCGCACCCTGGTGGAGGTGGCCGCCATGGTCGAAGGGGTCGCGAACATCGAGATCGACGCCGAGGCGCATCTCACGCTCGTGCGGCAGCTCGGCATCACGAGGACGCCGACCGTGCTCGTGCTCGACAGCACGGGCGAAGTGGTCCGCCGCGCGTCCGGTCAGCCGCGCACCGCCGACGTCGTCGCGGCGCTGGGGCGAGCCATATGACGGACCGTGACGCATCTCCCACATTGCGGGACGCACTTGACTGCACCCGCCACGCATCGTCAGTCTGACGCTATGCCGCCAGAACTCCTTCTCTACGGCCGGGTCCATGTGGACCTCGCACGCCACGCGAGTGCGCGCTGTCCGGGTGCCTGAGCAACCACGGCCCCGTACGCCCTCCTCGCAGAAGGACACCTCCATGACGGCCTCCCCCGAACTCGCCCCCTCCCTCGCGGCCTCGCCCGAGCTCCTGCGCTCCGTCTTCCGCCGCCACGCCGCGGGCGTCGCGGTGATCACCGCGACCGGTGACGGCCGCCCGGTCGGATTCACGGCCACCTCGCTCAACTCCGTCGCCGCCGAGCCCCCGCTGATCTCCTTCGGGATCGGTACGTCCTCCTCCAGCTGGCCGGTGCTGGCCGGGGCCGAGCACGTCGGCGTCCACATACTCGGCGAGCACCAACAGGAGCTGGCCGCCACCTTCGCCCGCAGCGGCGCCGACCGCTTCGGCCCGTCCACCGACTGGAGCAGTGGCCCCGAGGGTGTTCCGGTGCTGGCCGGGGTCCCCGCCTGGCTGGTCTGCCGCGTGGTGGCCCGGGTCCCGGCCGGGGACCACCGCATCGTGATCGCCGAAGCCGTGGCGGGCGACCCCTCGGGGGCGGGCCGGCCGCTGGTCTACCACCAGGGACGGTTCACGGCTCTGCGAGACTGAGGGCGAGCGAGTGGTGCGTGCAGGACCGTTTCCGCCGTAGGCAAGGTCACAGTACGGAGCGCTTGCTCAGGGGTAAGAGACTGGGTGTACTGGCGAGTAATATCGGGTGGGGCCTCGGCCCACCCGGCCGGAAACGGCCCTGTAAGGCGCCTATGCTGCGTGCAACAAGGCAGCCCAGAAATGACGATGCAGTAGGAGAGCCGGCGTGAGCTTGAGGATCGTTGTCTGTGTGAAGTACGTGCCCGACGCGACCGGTGACCGGGGGTTCGCCGATGATCTGACGGTGGACCGTGAGGATGTCGATGGTCTGTTGTCGGAGCTGGACGAGTACGCGGTCGAGCAGGCGTTGCAGATCGCGGATGCGGCGGACGGTGCGGAGATCACGGTGGTGACGGTGGGTCCGGAGGACGCGAAGGACGCGTTGCGCAAGGCTCTGTCGATGGGTGCGGACAAGGCGGTGCATGTCGAGGACGACGATCTGCACGGCACGGACGTGATCGGTACCTCGCTGGTTTTGGCGAAGGCGGTCGAGAAGACCGGGTATGACCTGGTGATCTGCGGGATGGCCTCGACCGACGGTGTGATGGGTGTTCTCCCGGCGCTGCTGGCGGAGCGGCTGGGTGTGCCGCAGGTGACGCTGCTGTCGGAGGTGGCGGTCGCGGACGGTGTGGTGACCGGGCGGCGTGACGGTGACACCGCATCCGAGCAGCTTCAGGCGTCGTTGCCTGCGGTGGTGTCGGTGACCGACCAGTCGGGTGAGGCGCGTTACCCCTCGTTCAAGGGGATCATGGCGGCGAAGAAGAAGCCGGTCGAGTCGTTGGATCTGGATGATCTGGATCTGGACGCGGACCTGGTGGGTCTGGCGGGTGCGTGGACGGCCGTGGACTCGGCGACGGAGCGTCCGGCGCGGACGGCGGGCACGGTCGTGAAGGACGAGGGCGAGGGCGGCAGGCAGCTGGCCGAGTTCCTCGCGGGCCAGAAGTTCATCTAGCCCCCGCGCACACCCCGTATGTCCCTCCCCCTCTTCTTTCTCTCGTCTGGAGTGCGTTGTCATGGCTGAAGTTCTTGTTCTGGTCGATCACGTGGACGGTGCGGTCCGCAAGCCCACCCTGGAGCTGCTGACGCTGGCCCGCCGGATCGGTGACCCGGTCGCCGTCGCGCTGGGTGCCGGTGCGGAGGCGACCGCGGGTGTGCTGGGTGAGCACGGTGCGGTACGGGTGCTGACCGCTGATGCGGCGGAGTTCGCGGACTATCTCGTGGTTCCGCAGGTGGATGCGTTGCAGGCGGCGTTTGATGCGGTGTCGCCGGTGGCGGTGCTGGTGGTGTCCTCGGCCGAGGGCAAGGAGATCGCCGCCCGCCTCGCCCTGCGCATCGGGTCGGGGATCATCACCGATGCCACCGATCTGGAGGCCGGTGACCAGGGACCCGTCGCCACGCAGGCCGTGTTCGCCGCCTCCTACACCACCCGCTCCCGTGTCTCTAAGGGTGTTCCGGTCATCACGGTCAAGCCGAACTCCGCCCCCGTCGAGGCGGCCCCTGCGGCGGGTGCGGTGGAGGCCCTGAGCGTGTCGTTCAGCGAGGCGGCCACGGGGACGAAGGTGGTTTCGCGGACGCCGCGTGAGTCGACCGGGCGCCCGGAGCTGACCGAGGCCGCGATCGTGGTCTCCGGTGGGCGCGGGGTGAACGGGGCGGAGAACTTCCCCCTGATCGAGGCCCTCGCCGACAGTCTGGGTGCTGCGGTGGGTGCGTCGCGGGCGGCGGTGGACGCGGGCTGGTACCCGCACACCTCCCAGGTCGGCCAGACCGGGAAGTCCGTCTCCCCCCAGCTCTACATCGCCTCCGGGATCTCCGGCGCGATCCAGCACCGGGCCGGGATGCAGACCTCCAAGACCATCGTCGCGGTCAACAAGGACCCCGAAGCCCCGATCTTCGACCTCGTCGACTACGGCGTCGTCGGCGACCTCTTCACCGTCGTCCCCCAGCTCACCGAAGAGATCAACAACCGCAAGGGCTGACATCCCCCTGCTCCTTCCACAACGCTGGGCCGCACGGTGACCACACCGCGCGGCCCAGCGCCGTTCCGGGCCACCATTGACGCAGGTCGAACGGCCTTATAACTTCACTATACGGATTGTTGATTCCGGGAAGCGGAAACAGCGAGAGCGTGGAGGGTACGGTCATGGGTCAGCAGGAGAAGGTGGCGACGAGCCTCGCGGGCACGGTCAGCGAGGAGATCAGCGCCTCCCTCACGGCGGTCGACGCAGAGCTCGCCCGCCGCTACCCGGGCGACCCCGGCACCCGCCAGCCCGTGCACACCGTCTACGTACCCGGTGACGTCTTCGAGCCCGGCACCCTCCGCTCCTGGGGCGACCAGGCGCTGGCCGCCCTCGACGAACACGCCCCCGACGCCGCCTCCTTCGCCGCCGTCCTCGGCATCCCCGAGGAGCTCGCGGGCCCCGTCCACGACCGCGTACGCGCCAAGCTGGAGCGTGAGCCGGTGGAGGACCTCCGTATCGACTTCGAGGACGGTTACGGGCCCCGCTCCGACGCCGAGGAGGACGAGGCCGCCGCCCGTGCCGCACGCCTGGTCTCCGAGGCGTACGCGAACGGCACCGCCGCCCCGTACATGGGCATCCGGATGAAGTGCATGGAGGCCGGTGTACGCGACCGGGGCATCCGCACCACCGATGTCTTCCTCACCGGCCTGATGGCGGCGGGCGGGCTCCCCGAGGGGCTCGTGCTGACGCTGCCGAAGGTGACGTACCCCGAGCAGGTCACCGCCTTCGTCCAGCTTCTCGAAGCCTTCGAGAAGGCCCACAGCCTCGACGTGGGCCGCATCGGCTTCGAGATCCAGATCGAGACCAGCCAGTCCATCCTGGCCGCCGACGGGACCGCCGCCGTCGCGCGCATGATCGACGCGGCGCGGGGCCGGGCGACCGGGCTGCACTACGGCACCTTCGACTACAGCGCCTGCGTCGGCGTCAGCGCCGCCTACCAGGCCAGCGACCACCCGGCCGCCGACCACGCCAAGGCCGTCATGCAGGTCGCCGCCGCGGGCACCGGCGTACGGGTCTCCGACGGCTCGACCAACGTCCTGCCCGTCGGCACGACCGACCGGGTGCACGAAGCCTGGCGGCTGCACTACGGCCTCACCCGCCGCGCTCTGGCCCGCGCGTACTACCAGGGCTGGGACATGCACCCCGGGCACCTGCCGACGCGTTACGCGGCCGTCTACGCCTTCTACCGCGAGGGCCTGGAGCCCGCCGCCGCCCGGCTCGCCGCGTACGTCGCCAAAACCGACGGTGACGTGATGGACGAGCCCGCCACCGCCAAGGCGCTCAGCGGCTACCTGCTGCGCGGCATCGACTGCGGCGCGCTCGACACCGCCGAGGTCGCCCGGCTGACCGGCCTGACCCGCGCCGACCTGGACGCCTTCGCCTCGCCGCGCCGGGGCGACCTGACGGTCACGGCTCCGTAGGGGCGGCCGCCAGTAGCGGTCAGGCGTCGTGCCCCGGCTGCGGTACGGACAGTCCGGCCGGGGTGCGCGGGCCGCCGCGTACCGGCAGCTCCACCACCCGGTTGTCGCTGAAGTCGGCAACGTACAGCGTGCCCGTCGGATCGGCAGCCCGGTGGTGGGGACGACGGGCCGGTGGTCGGCGGCCGACGGTTGACGTGCCGTCAGCGGCCGACGTCAGGAACCGCTCCGGCCGTTCCTGCGGCACCAGGCCCCGAGCGGCCCGGCCCCGGGCGTGGTGCCGGGGTCGTACGGGCGTGTAAAGGAAGCGTGCGAGCCGTACAGGCGCGTGCGGGTGAAGCCTGCGGCCGTACGGGGCACTTGCGCGAAGCGTGGAGAGCCGTACGAGCCCGTACGCGAAGACGCGGACCCGTACCGGGCTCAGGCGGGCGGCAGTTCGCCCGAGCCGCGCGGGATCAGCGTGGTCGGCAGCTCCACCCGGGCCGGGGCGTGGTCCGCGCCGTCGAGCCGGCGGAACAGGTGCTCGGCGGCGGTCCTGCCGACGGCCGCCGCGTCCTGCGAGATGACGGTGATGCCGAGCAGATCGGCCAGCTCGATGTCGTCGAACCCGACCAGTGCCACCGGCCGTTCCCGCTCCGCGATCACCCGGACCGCCGTCACCGTCACCCGGTTGTTCCCCGCGAACAGGGCGGTGACCGGCTCGGGGCCGCCGAGCATCGCCTCGGCGGCCGACCGGACCCGGCCGGGGTCGGTGGTGCCGAGGGAGACCCAGCGGTCCTCGACGGTGATCCCCGCGTCCGCCATGGCCGCGTGGTAGCCGCGCAGGCGCTCGGTGGCGGTGTGGATGCGGGGCTGGTCACCGATGAACCCGATCCGGCGGTGGCCGTGGGCGATCAGGTGGGCCACACCCTCCCGGGAGCCGCCGAAGCTGTCGGAGAGGACCATGTCCGCGTCGATCCGGCCCGCCGGGCGGTCCACGAAGACCGTCGCGATGCCCGCCTTGATCTCGGGCTCCAGATACCGGTGGTCGTCGCCCGCCGGGATCACGATGAGACCGTCCACCCGGCGTGCGCACAGGGCGAGGACGAGCTCCTGCTCGCGCTCGGGGTCCTCGGCGCTGGAACCGTTGATGAGCAGGGCCCCGTGCGCGCGGGCCACCTCCTCCACGGCGCGGCTCAGCGGGCCGTAGAAGGGGTCCGCCAGATCCTCCAGGACCAGGCCGATCGAGGCCGTACGCCCCTTGCGCAGGACGCGGGCGCTGTCGTTGCGGCGGAAGCCCAGCGCGTCGATGGCCTCCTGTACGCGGCGCTCGGTGTCGGGCGTGACGCCGGGCTCGCTGTTCACCACCCGGGAGACCGTCTTGAGGCCCACTCCGGCGCGGGCCGCCACGTCCTTCATGGTCGGCCGGTTGCCGTAACGGGTCTCGGAATGACGGGGGGTCCGGTCCACAGTGCGCTGTCCTGTCGTCGGATACGGGCGGGGAGGGGCGGGCGGGGGCTCTGGCGGGGTCGGCGATCGGCGATTCGGGCGGCATACGGGCGTCTCCGGACGGCCCGCGGAGCCTGTCGCGGAGACGAACGGAGGCCGTGGCGTCGAGCATAGGCCCTGGACAACGTTGTCAACGCCAGAGAGACTGTGCAGACTATTGACTGAACCCGCAGGTCCCGCCCTTCACTCACCCGGAGAAGCCACACCGATGGATACCGACCTCGTCGCCGCGCTCGACATCGGCGGCACCAAGATCGCCGGCGCGCTGGTCGACGGCGATGGAACCCTCCTCGTACGGGCGCAGCGGCCGACGCCCGCCCGGGAGGGTGCCGAGGCGGTGATGGGCGCGGTCGACGAGGTGCTCGGCGAGCTGACGGCCTCTCCGCTGTGGGCCCGCGCGGGCTCCGCCGGGATCGGCAGCGCGGGGCCGGTCGACGCGGGCGCGGGCACGGTCAGTCCGGTCAACGTCCCCGGCTGGCGCGGCTTCCCGCTGGTGGAGCGGGTGCAGAAGACCATCGGCGGGCTGCCCGTCGCGCTCGTCGGCGACGGGGTCGCGATGACGGCGGCCGAGCACTGGCTCGGGGCGGCGCGCGGCTACGACAACGCGCTCTGCCTCGTCGTGTCGACGGGCGTCGGCGGCGGTCTGGTCCTCGGCGGCTCCCTGCACCCGGGCCCCTCCGGCAACGCCGGGCACATCGGCCACATCAGCGTCGACCTGGACGGCGACCCGTGCCCCTGCGGAGCGCGCGGCTGCGTCGAACGCATCGCCAGCGGCCCGAACATCGCCCGCCGCGCCCTGGCGGACGGCTGGCTCCCGGGCCCCGACGGCGACGCCACGGCCGCCGCGGTGGCCGCCGCCGCGCGCGCCGGGGACCCGGTGGCCACCGCCTCGTACGAGCGGGCCGCCCAGGCGCTCGCGGCCGGGATCGCCGCCACCGCCACTCTGGTCGAGATCGACATCGCGGTGATCGGCGGGGGAGTGGCGGGCGCCGGTGACGTGCTCTTCACGCCGCTGCGGCGCAGCCTGGCCGACTACGCCACGCTCTCCTTCGTGCGCGGACTCACGGTCGCCCCCGCTGTGATGGGCACCGACGCGGGGCTGGTCGGGGCCGCGGCGGCGGCGATCGCACTGCGGTAGACGCCTCTTGGCGGCCTTGGCGGCTCTTCTGGGCTCCTCTGGCAGCTCCTGGCCGCCCTGGTGGTCCTCTGACGGCCTGCTTGCCCTGGCGGCCCGCTTGCCGTCGCGCGTGGCCGTGCGCCGAGGAGTGCGCCTTCGTACGCGCCGTGCACTCCTCGGCCCAAAACGGGCCGGATGCCCGCATCCCGGCAACGCCGTCGCCGCCGCGGGGTTTCCACGGCAGGGTGTTGCGGGCAAGCCACAGGGGGCTACGAAGAGGGGGAACCGTGATCGTCTGGCTCAACGGGGCGTTCGGCGCGGGCAAGTCCAGCGTCGCAGGCGAACTGATCGATCTGATCCCGAACAGCACCTTGTACGACCCGGAGCTCACCGGGGCGGCGCTGCGCGGTCTGCTGCCCCAGAAGAAGCTGGCCGAGGTGGACGACTTCCAGGACCTGAGGATCTGGCGGCGGCTCCTGGTGGACACGGCGGCCGCGCTGCTCGCCGAGGTGCCCGGGGTGCTGGTGGTGCCGATGACCCTGCTGCGGCAGGAGTACCGGGACGAGATATTCGGCGGGCTCGCCTCCCGGCGCATCCCGGTCCGGCATGTGCTCCTCTCACCTGAGGAAACGATCCTGCGCAGGCGGATAGCGGGCCGGGTGGAGCACCCCGGTGACCGTGAGCAGAGCGAGCGCGTCAACCGGTGGGCGTACGACCACATCGGCCCCTACCGGGACGCCCTCGGCTGGATCACCGAGGACGCCCACGTCGTCGACAACGGCGCGCTCACCCCGCGCGAGACCGCCGAGCGGATCGCCGAGGCCGTCCGCACCGGCGCCGCCGGGGTGTGCGAGATCGTCCAGAGCCCCGAACCGACCGCCGCGACCGTCGCCGCCGGGGTGCTCCTCTTCGACGAACAGGACCGGGTGCTGCTCGTCGACCCCACGTACAAGCCCGGCTGGGAGTTCCCCGGCGGGGTCGTGGAGGAGGGCGAGGCCCCGGCGCAGGCGGGGGTGCGGGAGGTGGCCGAGGAGATCGGGCTCCGGCTCGACCGGGTCCCCACGCTGCTCCTCGTCGACTGGGAGTCGCCCTCCCCGCCCGGCTACGGCGGACTGCGCTTCCTCTTCGACGGCGGGCTGCTGCGCTCCGAGGACGCCGCCCGGCTGCTGCTCCCCGGCTCCGAACTGCGCGGCTGGCGCTTCGCCACGGAGGAGGAGGCGGCGGGGATGCTGCCGCCCACCCGCTACGAGCGGCTGCGCTGGGCCCTGCGGGCGCGCGAACGGTCCACGGTGCTCAACCTGGAGGCGGGCGTGCCGGTGGGCTGAACGTGGTGTCCACGGGTGGCGCGGTGGCCTGAACGTGTCCACGGGCGGCGCGGTGGGCTGAAAGCGCCCACGGGATTTCCTGTTGGGTGAACACGCCGGGCGTCACCTCCCCGGCCTCTGCCACGCAGCCCCCGGTGAACAGGACTCCGTGGCGCGGCAGATGGAGGGCGATGGGGCCCGGCGTGTGGCCGGGGGCATGGACCACCCGGGCCCCGCCGCCGAACGGCAGCACCTCGCCGTCGGCCACCTCGCGGTCGGCCCGGGTGGGCGGGGCCTCGGGGACCGCCGACCCGTGCTCGTACAGCGGGCGTTCCCCGTCGAGGAGGTCCGGTTCCGGTACGGGGAGCTCGCCTTGGATCACCGGGGCGGGCGCCCCCGGCAGGTGCTTCCGGAGAAGCCCCGGCCGACGCTTCCGAAGAGAGCGTCGGCCGGGGCCCGGCGGGTCCTCAGACCTTCTTGGACTCCGCGTAGTTGCGCAGGAACAGCGCCTCGGCGACCGACAGCCGCTCCAGCTCCTCGGGCGACACGCTCTCGTTCACCGCGTGGATCTGCGCCTCGGGCTCACTGAGGCCGATGAGCAGGATCTCCGCCTCCGGGTAGAGCGACGCCAGCGTGTTGCAGAGCGGGATGGAGCCGCCCATGCCCGCGGACTGCATCTCCTGGCCCGGGTAGGCGTCCCGCATCGCGTCCGCCATCGCCGTGTACGCCGGGCTGGACGTGTCGGCCTGGAACGGCTGGCCCTGGCCCACCTGCTCCACCGCCACCCGCGCGCCCCACGGGGTGTGCGCCTCCAGGTGGGCGGTGAGCAGCTTCGTCGCCTCGGCGGCGTCGTGGCCCGGCGGCACCCGCAGGCTGATCTGGGCCCGCGCGCTCGCCTGGACCGACGGGGTGGCGCCGACGCACGGCGGGCAGTCGATACCGATGACGGTGACGGCGGGGCGTGCCCAGATCCGGTCCGCGACCGTGCCCGTACCGATCAGCTCCACGCCGTCCAGCACCTTGGCGTCCCGCCGGAAATCGGCCTCCGGGTACTGGAGTCCCTGCCAGTCGGCGTCATCGGTCAGACCGTCGACCGTCGTCGTCCCGTTCTCGTCGCGCAGCGAGGCCAGCAGCTGGATCATCGCGGCCAGCGCGTCCGGGGCCGCGCCGCCGAACTGGCCCGAGTGCAGGTTCCCTTCGAGGGTGTCGAGTTTCACGCGCAGCATCGTCATCCCGCGCAGCGTCGCCGTGACCGTCGGCAGCCCGGCCCGGAAGTTCCCGGCGTCCCCGATGACGATCGTGTCGGCCGCCAGCAGCTCCGGGTGCGCCTCCGCGTACCGCTCCAGACCGCCGGTGCCCTGCTCCTCGGAGCCCTCGGCGATCACCTTCACCGAGACCGGGACACCGCCGTTCGCCTTGAGGGCGCGCAGCGCGAGCAGGTGCATGATGAACCCGCCCTTGCAGTCCGCCGCGCCCCGGCCGAACCAGCGGCCGTCGCGCTCGGTCAGCTCGAACGGCGGGGAGAGCCACGCCGACTCGTCCAGCGGCGGCTGTACGTCGTAGTGGGCGTAGAGCAGCACGGTCGGCGCCCCGGCCGGGCCGGGCAGGAAACCGTAGACCGACTGGGTCCCGTCGGGGGTGTCGAGCAGGGCGACATCCGTGAAGCCCTCGGTGCGCAGCGCGTCCGCGACCCAGTTCGCCGCCGCCTCGCACTCGCTCTTCGGGAACACCGCGGGGTCCGCCACCGACTGGAACGCGACCAGCTCGGCGAGCTCCGCCCGGGCGCGGGGCATCAGCGAGGCGACGGTCTCGGAAATCGGACGGGCGGTCATGGGCACGCTCCTCGTGGGTGCGACGTTAAGAGGAGGGCACGGTGAGTACGCGCCCTATCCACGACACCGTGGATCGCGGTGCCGTGCGTACGACAGAATCATGGCCGATCCTCCCACAGGGGGGCTCGGCCGGGACGCGCCGTAGGATGCCGTGAGCAGCTTGGGGCCACTGGTCGGATCAGGAGCAGAAGCACATCGTGAGCAGCGAGAACGCAGACGCCGGGCGGGAAAACGAAGAGTCGTCGTCGGTCTGGGACGTCGTCGTCGTCGGCGCCGGACCGGCCGGCGCATCGGCGGCGTACGCGGCGGCCGTGGCGGGCCGACGGGTTCTGCTGCTGGAGAAGGCGGAACTGCCGCGCTACAAGACCTGCGGCGGCGGCATCATCGGGTTCTCCCGTGACGCCCTGCCACCGGGGTTCGAACTGCCCCTGAAGGACCGCATCCACGCGGTCACCTTCTCGCTCAACGGGAAGCTCTCCCGCACCCGGCGTTCCCGGCGGATGCTCTTCGGGCTCATCAACCGCCCGGAGTTCGACGCCGGGCTGGTGGAGGAGGCGCAGAAGGCCGGTGCCGAACTGCGCACCGGAGCCTCGGTGGTGCGGGTGGAGCAGCACGGACCCGCCGTGCCCGACCGGCGTACGGTCGCGGTCGTGCTGGCCGGGGGTGAGACGGTGCTCGCGCGGGCGGTCGTCGGCGCGGACGGCAGCGCGGGCCGGATAGGAGCACACGTCGGGGTGAAGCTCGACCAGGTGGACCTCGGCCTGGAGGTGGAGGTCCCCGTTCCGGCGACGGTGGCGGAGGACTGGGCGGGCCGGGTGCTCATCGACTGGGGCCCGATGCCCGGCAGTTACGGCTGGGTCTTCCCCAAGGGCGACACGCTGACGGTCGGGGTGATCTCGGCGCGCGGCGACGGCGCGGGCACCAAGCGGTATCTGGAGGACTTCATCGCCCGCCTCGGCCTCGCCGGGTTCGAGCCGTCGATCTCCTCGGGCCATCTGACCCGCTGCCGCAGCGACGACTCGCCGCTCTCGCGCGGCCGGGTCGTGGTCTGCGGCGACGCGGCGGGCCTCCTGGAGCCGTGGACCCGGGAGGGCATCTCCTTCGCCCTGCGCTCCGGCCGCCTCGCGGGCGAATGGGCCGTCAGGATCGCCGAGTCGCACGACGCGGTGGACGCCCGCCGCCAGGCCCTCAACTACGCCTTCGCCATCAAGGCCGGGCTCGGCGTGGAGATGGGTGTCGGCCGCCGGATGCTCAAGCTGTTCGAACGCCGCCCGGGGGTGCTGCACGCGGTGCTGACCGGCTTCCGTCCGGCCTGGAAGGCGTTCGCCGGGATCACCCGGGGCACGACCTCGCTGGCCGAGCTCGTGCGTACACACCCGATGGCACAGCGCGCGCTGAGCGCGAGCGACCGCCGGAGCGGGCGAGGAGCGCCGGGCGCGGGCGAGGCGGCGAGTGCCGGACCCGGTGAGCGTGCGTGAGGCGAGCGGCGGGTGACGGGCGTGGGTGAAGGGGCCGGCGCGGTGCTCGTCCACGGCCTCTACCACCGCCCCGAACACTTCGCCGAGGTCGCCGCAGGTCTGCGGGCCGAGGGGATCGCGGTGGCCGCCCCCGAGCTCCACCGGGGCTCCCTCGCCGCCGATACGGCAGCGGTCCAGGCCGCTGTCGACGCACTGGGGGAGCCCCCGATCCTGCTCGGCCACTCCTACGGCGGGTCGGTGATCACCGGGGTGCGCGGAGCCCGCCACCTCGTCTATGTGGCGGCCTTCGTACCGGACGAGGGCGAGAGCGCCGCCGCGCTCGGCGGGGCGACCCCGCAGTTGCGCGACGCGGTCGTGCCGACGGCGGACGGGCCCGAGGGGACGACGAGTCTGCACCCCGGCCGGGCGGCCGACGTCCTCTACGGGGACTGCCCCGGACCTCTCGCCGCCCGAGCGGTCGGCCTGCTGCGCTCGCAGGCCCCGGGCTGCGGCCGGGGCGTCCCGGCGCACCACAGCTGGAAGCGGACCCCTTCCACATACGTCGTCTGCGCGCGGGACCGGGCGATCGATCCCGCTCTGCAACGGACGCTGGCCGCCCGCTGCACCGACGTACGCACGTGGGGTACGGGACACTCCCCGTTCGTGTCCCGGCCCGCGCTCCTGGTCGGCCTGGTGCGGGAGCTGATCGCCGGGGCCGGGCCCCGGCCCTGATACGGCGGTCGGCCCCCGGCTCCGGATGACGCGGCCGCCCCCTCCCGGCTCCGGTGCCGTGTCAGCCCTCGGGCATCCACCGCGTCAGCCCTCGGCCGTCGTGATGCGGAAGACCGGGTGGTCGGGGCAGGCGGCCAGGATCTCGGCGTCCGTGGACTTCGCGGTGACGCCCCGGAAGTACTGGTTCACCTCCCAGCCCCACCGCTCCAGATAGGTGCGGAGAATCCTGGCCTTCTGCTCGTCGTCGGCGATCTCCACGGCGGAGAAGGAGCGGGTCCTGCGCCCCACCCGCAGCTCACCGCCGCCCGCGACACGCATGTTGCGCACCCACTGGGAGTGGCCCCGGGCCGAGACGAGGTACTCGGCGCCCTCATAGGTGTGAGGGTTGACGGGGATGCGCTGCATCTGCCCGCTCTTGCGTCCCCGTACCGACATCTCGGCGGAGCCGAGGAGGCTGACGCCGTGCCGGGCGAGCCGACCGACGACCTTGTTGAGGCGGTTGGCGGCCGAGCTCGCCCGGAGGTAGTACGGCTGAGACATGGTGACCCCCAGGGGCGTGTGGGTGTGCGGATGTGTGGATCTTCCGAGCGGGATGTGGGCGGCGCTCCGAAACATAGAGAGAGCGGTGATCCGAATGTGAGAGCGGTGCTCTCTCTTGAGATCAGTGTGCACGGAAGCGGTGCGCAAAATCAAGAGCACTGCTCTCGTTATTGTTCAGTGCTCTGCTTGCGTGGCAGACTGATCACCATGAGCACCATCCGAGGGGCCAGGGAACGCGCCCGCGTCGAAGTGACCGCCGCCATCAAGGACGAAGCCAGAAAGCAGCTGGCGGCGGAGGGCGCGGCGAGACTCTCCCTGCGCGCCGTCGCCCGCGAGCTGGGCATGGTCTCCTCGGCGCTCTACCGCTACTTCCCGAGCCGCGACGATCTGCTCACCGCGCTGATCGTCGACGCGTACGACGCGATCGGCGAGGTCGCGGAAGGTGCTCGCGCCACCGCCGACCGGGCCCGCCCCCGCCCCGCCCCGTACGCCGACCGCTTCGTCGCCGTGGCCGGTGCCGTACGGGAGTGGGCCCTCGTCCACCCCCATGAGTACGCCCTGATCTACGGCTCGCCCGTCCCCGGGTACAGCGCCCCCATGGACACGGTGGGACCCGCCTCCCGGGTCGGCCTGGTCTTCTTCGGCCTCGTCCGCGACGCGTTCCGGTCCGACGGTCTCGCCGTGCCCCCGCTCGCCCGGGAGCTGCGCCCGGAGGCCGAGCGGATGGCCGCCGACCTGGCGCCGGACCTCCCGCCCGCCGCGGTGGCGGCCCTCGTCGCCGCCTGGGCGCAGCTTTTCGGCCTGATCTCCTTCGAGCTCTTCGGCCAGTTCAACCGGGTGGTCGAGGCGCGCGAGCCGCTGTTCCGGCAGGCGGCGGGCGAGCTCGCCCGGTCGGTGGGCCTGCGGGGTGTTCCGGCAGGCTGAGCCGGGTCCGGCCGACCGCCGACGGCCCGTGGTTCCCGTCTACGCGCCGGGGTCCGGCCGGGACGGGGGCGGCACGGGCAGCGGCTGTCCCTCCCGTCGCGGAAAGCGCCACAGGACGTGGACGACCCGTGTGACGAAGGCCAGTACGGCGGCCACGGCGGCCACCCCCAGGACGATCTGCCGCGCGGTGCGGCCGAGGTCGAAGACGTACAGGGAGGGCGCGAGAATCCCCGCGAAGGTGACGGCGGCCAGCACGGTGGCGCTGACCAGCGCGTAACCGATCTCGATCGTCATCGCGTCCCGCTCGGCCTGCGTCCGTCGCCCCATGGCCGCAGTGTCACAGGCGCCGCGCGCCCCGGGCAAGCGGGCGCTCGCTGCGGGGGAGCGGGAGAGTTCAGGGGGAGCGGGGGCGCGAGCTCCGGCGGGCGCTCGCTCGGGCGTGAACTCAGGGCGGGCGCGAACTCCGGGCGCGCGCCCCGTGCATCCGCCGCGTCTGCCGCGCCCGGGCTCCCGGCCCTCCTCACCAGGTGACCGCGGAGTTGTCCGTCCAGAGCCTGGCCACCGAACGGTCGCCCCGCAGCGTGACGGCGCCGAGCGGCAGCCGGTTCCAGAGCGTCAGGTAGAGACCCTCGGCCGTGCCGCTCAACTCGCAGTCCACGCGGTCGCTTTCGGTGTCGTCCTCGCCGTCCGGGCCGGTTCCGCCGTGCCCGTCGCCCGCCACGGATGTCCGTACGGCCCGGGGCGGTTCGTCCGAGATCCGTACGGTCCACACCGCGTCCGTGTCCACGGCCCGCACCCGCAGCGTGCGCGGGACGGCGGAGCGCACCCGGCTCCTGGGGCGGGCGTGGAAGCCGGTGAGGAGTTCGTCGATGCCGTCGACCGCCCGGTCGGCGCCCACCGTCGTCAGCGGCCCGCCGAGCGCCGACTCCGCGTCGACCCGGTGCACGGTCGTCTCGTGCAGCTGGCGGCGGGCCCAGAACGCCAGGGGCGAGGGGGCGGGCAGGAACGTCCAGCACTCCAGGTCGGCGGGGGCGGCTTCCAGCGACCGGACCAGGTGGCGGTGGCCCGCCCGGAACCAGTCGAGGAGTTCGCCACCGTCGAGATCGGGTTCACCGCTGTCGGGGTGGTACGCGGTGTGCTCCTCGGTGATGAACTCGGCCGCCCAGCGGTGGACCATGCCGGTGTGACGCAGGAGGTGGCGTATCTGCCAGCCGGGGCAGGTCGGGACCGAGGCACCCGGCCCCGACCGCTCGGCGGCTGCCGCGAGGAGCCGCCCTTCCTCGGACAGGGACGCGATGTGCTCGATGATCTCCATGGCGCGGATTGTGCCAGGGGCAGGGGCGGGCGGTCCCGCGGCTGGTGCGGGCCGCCCGGAGAGGCCGCCCGGTCAGGCGTGCGTCGCGTTGCGGGCCCCGTACCCCAGGGCTGCCGCCGCCACGGCCAGCAGGGCCACCGTCGTCAGTGCCACCGGCAGCGAGAACCAGTCGGCCAGGAAGCCGATCGCGGGCGGGCCGAGCAGCATCCCCCCGTAGCCGAGGGTCGACGCGGCGGCCACCCCGCTGGGTCCGGCGAGCTCACCGGCCCGGCCCACGGCGACGGGGAAGATGTTGGCCAGCCCCAGCCCGGTGACCGCGAACCCGGCCAGCGCGAGCCAGACGGTCGGGGCCAGGGAGCCCAGCAGCATCCCGGCCGCCGCCACCGCCCCGCCGAGGACGAGGGTGCGGGTCTGCCCGAGCCGCTCCAGGAGCAGGGTCCCGGTGAGCCTGCCGACGGTCATGGTCAGGGCGAACAGCGCGTAACCGGCGGCGGCGAGCCCGGGGTGGGCGCCCAGGTCCTGTTCCAGGTGGAGCGCGCCCCAGTCGGCCAGTGCGCCTTCCCCGTACGCCGTGCACAGCGCGATCACGCCGAAGAGCAGCACGATCCGGCGGGCCCGCGGGTCGAGCTTCTGCCGAGGGCCCTGCTGCCGGGGCGTGCGCGGTTCGTACGCCGTACGGGCCGGGCGGTGGCGCAGCAGGGCGGGGCCCGCGAACGCGGTGACGAGCAGGCCGATCGTGGCCAGCAGGAAGAGGTGCGTCGAGGCGGCGAGGCCGCCCGCCACCAGCCCGCCGAGCCCGGCGCCGACCATGCCGCCGAGGCTGAATGCCGCGTGGAAGCTCGGCATCACCGGTCGGCGCAGCTGGGCCACCAGGTCGACGGCCGCGCTGTTCATCGCCACGTTCATCCCGCCGTACGCCGCTCCGAAGACCAGCAGCACGAGGCCGAGGGAGAGTGCGGAATGGGTCTGGGCGGGCAGGGTGATGGAGAGGGGGAGCAGGACCCCGCAGGCCACGGTGACGGCATGGCTGCCGTAGCGGCGGCAGAGCCGGCCGGTGAGCATCATGGTGATCACGGCGCCCGCGGAGACGCCGAGCAGGGCGAGGCCGAGGGTGGAGGCGGAGGCTCCGGTCTGCTGCTTGATGGCCGGGATACGGACCACCCAGCCTGCGAAGAGGAAGCCGTCGAGGGCGAAGAACACGGTCAGCGCGGTACGGAGGCGGGCCGACACGGGTGGGGCGGTGTCTCCGCCAGGTCCCCCCGGTAGGGCCGTCCGCAGTTTGTTTAGTTGCGGCACAAACTCAGCATAGGGGCGGCCGGACGGCGGACGCAACACGGCTGACAGAGCGGTCGCGATACGGCTGACAGACGGGCGCGCACAGCTGTCAGGGCGGACGCGGCACGGCTGAGGGGACAGACGCGGCATGCCTGTCGGGGCGGATGCGACACGGTTCACAGGACCGGCCCGGCGCACCTGACGGAGGGACACGTCACCCGTCCCGGCGCTCTCCCTCGGCGTCCGGGGCGCCTCCGGATCATGGGAGACTCGCCCTCATGAACGGCAAGGCGACCACCACCCGGACGAAGTTGGAGAGGGGCCGCAGCGCGCTCGGACCCGCACTGGAGCTGGTCCACACCGGGCGCGCCCCCACGCGCGCCGTCCTCACCTCCGAGCTCGGGGTCACCCGGGCCACCGCCGGGGCCGTCGCCGCCGAGCTGGAGGCGCTCGGGCTGATCCGGGTCGACTCCAGCCCCGGGTCCGCGGCCGGTTCGCAGGGCCGCCCCTCGCACCGGCTGGCCGTCCTGGAGACCGGACCCGTCGTCCTCGCCGCCCAGGTCCACGCCGACGGCTTCCGGGCCGCCCTCGTCGGACTCGGCGGCCGGATCGTCGCCACGGCCCCGGGGTGCGTCGCCGTGATGGCAGACCCGGCGCAGGTCCTCGGCGAGGTCGTGGCCGCGGGCGCGGAGCTGCTGCGCGCGAGCGGGCTGCGCTGTGTCGGCGCCGGACTCGCCGTCCCGTCGGCGGTCGCCGAACCCGAGGGCACCGCGCTCAAC
Source organism: Kitasatospora albolonga (assembly GCA_002082585.1). Taxonomy (NCBI): domain Bacteria; kingdom Bacillati; phylum Actinomycetota; class Actinomycetes; order Kitasatosporales; family Streptomycetaceae; genus Kitasatospora; species Kitasatospora albolonga. Next base: position 422,016 of record CP020563.1, on the reverse strand, counting down.
CCGCTGCACATCGCCTGGCCCGCGGGCTCCCCGGTACGGGACATCTTCGCCGCCTGCGTACGCGAAGCGGGCATCACGGGCCCCGCCTTCACCGGCAACGACGTCAACCTCGCCGCGCTGGCCGAACACCGGCACGGCGCCGGACGCGGCGCGCAGCACCTGCTCTGCGTCGCCACCGGCCACCGGGGCGTCGGCGGCGCCCTGGTCCTCGACGGCCGCCTGCACAGCGGCAGTTCGGGGCTCGCGCTGGAGGTCGGGCACCTCACCGTGAACCCGGAGGGGCGGCCCTGCCACTGCGGCGGACGCGGCTGCCTCGACGTGGAGACGGACCCGCTCGCCTTCCTCACCACCGCGCGCCGTGAGCCGGGCCCGGAGGAGTCGCTGCTCAAGCAGGCCGGTGACCTGCTGAGTACGGAGTACGAGGACGTGGACGTACGGCACGCCGCCGAGGAGCTGATCGACCGCCTGGGCCTGGGCCTCGCCGGGCTCGTGAACATCCTCAACCCGGACCGGATCATCCTCGGCGGACTCCACCGCGAGCTGCTCGAGGCGGACCCGGAGCGGCTGCGGGCCGTCGTCGCCGACCGCAGCCTCTGGGGCCGCAGCGGCAGTGTGCCGATCCTGCCCTGCACCCTGTCCCACAACAGCCTCGTCGGCGCGGCCGAACTGGCCTGGCAGCCGGTCCTCGACGACCCGCTGGCTGTTCTCGCCTGACGGGCACCGGGGCCCGCAGCCCGGAACGCCCCCGGAACGCCTCCGCCCGGCCGCCCACTCCGGGGCGGCCGGTTCCTGCCCCTCCGGAAGCGGGCGCGGGCGCGGTCCGGTCCTCAGCCGACGACGGCCGACCGCTCCGGGACGGTCGCGATGGCCTCGGGGCTGATGGAGACGGACCCGAACGGCCCGTCGGTCGTCGACCCGTAGACCGCGAGCGGTGGCAGGGTCGAGGTGTCGCAGGTCGCCGGCAGGGTGAACCAGACGACCTTTCCGGCCGCGCCGCTCGGCCGTACGCCCCAGCTCTCGCTGACCGCGGCGATCAGGGCCAGACCCCGGCCCGAGGTGGCGAAGGAATCCGCCTCGTTCACCGTGGGGACACGGGGGTCGTGGTCGTGGACGGAGACCGTCAGCCGGTCGAGCAGCAGCTCGATGTCGACGGTGCATGACTTGTCCGGCTGTGCGTGCCGGTGGACGTTGGTCAGGAGCTCGGTGACGCCCAGGGCCGCCTGGTCGATCAGAGGATCGAGATGCCAGTAGCGCAGTTGCGCCGAGATGATTCTGCGGACCTGACCGATCCGCGACGGCAGGGCCTGGAGCTCCACCGTGCAGTGCCTGCTTGGCTCGCTGATCACGGCTGCGACTCCCCGAAATAGGTCCGGAAGAAGACGGAAGACGAACGAACGGAGCCGGCGGACGACCGAGGTGACTGCCGGATCCGCTCTGCTCTTGTCGTGTCTGCTCGTGTCGCGCGACCCGGTCCGTGGAGCGGATCGCTCTGTCACCGACGGTGCACCTTCAGTGACGTGGGTCCAGCGTGGCCCAGCCCGTGCGGCTCCGCAACTCGCGGAGCCGCGTACCGCACGCCGGTACACCCCCGCAGGCCCCGGTCCCAGCCCCGGCCGCAGCCCCGATCCGGGCCCGGGGCCCCGGCCGCTCAGCCCCGGCGGCCTCCCGCGCTGCGCAGTGCCTCCAGGAAGCGGCGCAGCGGAGCGGCCCCGTCGCGTCTGCGGTTGCGCTGCCCCATCGTCAACCGGTAACGCACCCCGTTCACCCGGGCGATGGCCGAGTCCGCGGCGAAGAACCACCGCTTGCCCGCGCTCACCGTGCCCACCGGGGCGCTGTCGATCTCCCGCCCGTTGCTCATGAGCAGGGACAGCCGGCCGTCCTTGACGACCACCTGACCGGCCCTGGTCAGCGACCGGGTGAACCGTTCGATCCTGACCCCCGACGCGCTGAACTCGGCGTCCGCCATCGCGACTTCGCCCCCCTTCGTCACCACTTCTCCTGTTGCAGTGTGCCCGGCCGCGCCCCCGGCCGCCAGAGGGCGCGGAAGCCCGCCCCGCGCTGCTCGCACCCGCCTGCCCCAACTGCCCCCGCAGGCAGGGTCAAAGGCAGGGCTATGGACCATCAAAGTCAACGTTTGCGCAGGTCGGGGGCATATCGTGGAGGCAGGAGAACCAGGCGGAAGAACAGCGAAGAGCAGCGGCGAACAGGAGCACGGCGATGGACACCCATGAGCTGGGACAGGACCGCGGGGCCACGGGGACGGTCATGGAGACCGTGGACGTCGACCGCAGCGACCCGGAGTACCGGGCCTGGCTGAAGGAGGCCGTCCGCAAGGTCCAGGCCGACGCCAACCGCTCGGCCGACACCCACCTCCTGCGCTTCCCGCTGCCCGAGGAGTGGGGCATCGACCTCTACCTCAAGGACGAGTCGACGCACCCCACCGGCAGCCTCAAGCACCGGCTCGCCCGCTCGCTCTTCCTCTACGGGCTCTGCAACGGCTGGATCAGGCCCGGCAAGCCGGTCATCGAGGCGTCCAGCGGTTCGACCGCCGTCTCGGAGGCGTACTTCGCCAAGCTGATCGGCGTGCCGTTCGTCGCCGTGATGCCGCGCACCACCAGCCCCGAGAAGTGCCGGCTCATCGAATTCCACGGCGGGCAGTGCCACTTCGTCGACGACTCCCGCAAGATGTACGAGGAGTCCGCGGCCCTCGCCGCCAAGACCGGCGGGCACTACATGGACCAGTTCACCTACGCCGAGCGCGCCACCGACTGGCGCGGCAACAACAACATCGCCGAGTCGATCTACCAGCAGCTCAGGCTGGAGCGCTACCCGGAACCCACCTGGATCGTCGCCACGGCCGGGACCGGCGGCACCTCGGCCACCATCGCCCGCTATGTCCACTACCTCCAGCACGACACCCGCGTCTGTGTGCCCGACCCGGAGAACTCCTGTTTCTTCGACGGCTGGACCCACCACGACCCGCACGCGAGCAGCGACTGCGGCTCCCGGATCGAGGGCATCGGCCGCCCCCGCATGGAGCCCAGCTTCGTGCCCGGCGCCATCGACCGGATGATGAAGGTGCCCGACGCGGCGAGCGTCGCCGCCGTACGGGCCCTGGAGCGGGCCATCGGCCGCAAGGCGGGCGGTTCCACGGGTACCGGCCTGTGGAGCGCCTTCAAGCTGATCGCCGAGATGGTGGAGCGGGGGGAGACCGGCAGCGTCGTCACCCTGCTCTGCGACCCGGGCGACCGCTACCTGGACAAGTACTACTCCGACTCCTGGCTGGAGGAACAGGGCCTGGACATCGCCCCGTACCGCGCGGCGATCGACACCTTCCTGACCACCGGGACCCTGACCGGCTGAGCCAGGGGCTTCCTGCGGATCACGCCGCCGGTGCCGTCAGCCGTCCGTCGAGGCGGCGCACCGCGTCCCGGAAGGAGCGGCCCATGCCCAGGCGCGCCAGCCCCAGCACCGAGCGGAACGGGCCCGTCCCGTCGGCGGCGAAGGTCCACTGCACCCGGGTCCCGGTCCCGTCCGCCGTGAGCCGCCACTCCTCCACCAGGGCCCGCAGGCCGGGGGCGTTCGTCTCGTCCACCCGGTAGGCGTACCGTTCGCCCGGCTCCGCCGCCACGATCGTCTCGCGGAAGCGGACACCGCCCCGCAGCCGCACCTCCCGGCCCGCGCCCCCGTCGGTGGGCGTGGCCCGGGTGACGGCGGTGAACCAGGAGGGCCAGGAGGCGACGTCCTCCGCGAGCGCCCGGTAGACCACGTCCGGGGGTGCGGCCACCTCGGCGGCGAACACCAGACGTATCGGCGCGGATTCGGTGAACTCCAGTCCCACGGTACGGAGTCGGCGTGCCATCGTGTGCACCTCCCGGCGGTCTGCGCTGATGGAGCCGCGCACACCATAGCGGCCGGGGCGTCAGTTGTCTGTACCACTGTCGGCCACCGGTTCCCGGCCCGCCGACCGCGCCCGGGCGGCGGTCACGGCGGCCTCGGCGATGTTGCGGGCCATCCCGCCGAACACCACCGCGTGGAACGGCGACACGGCCCACCAGTAGGCGTGGCCGAGCAGCCCCTGCGGGTGGTACAGGGCGCGCTGCCGGTAGAGCGTGCGCCCCCGGTCGTCCGCGCCGACGGACAGCTCCAGCCACGCCAGGCCCGGCAGCCGCATCTCCGCCCGCAGCCGCAGCAGCCGCCCCGGCACGATCTCCTCCACCCGCCAGAAGTCCAGCGAGTCCCCGACCCGCAGCCGGTGGGCGTCCCGCCGCCCGCGCCGCAGCCCCACCCCGCCGACGATCCGGTCGATCCAGCCCCGTACCGCCCAGGCGAGCGGGAAGGAGTACCAGCCGTTCTCGCCGCCGATGCCCTCGATCACCCGCCACAGGTCCGCCCGGTCGACCGGCACGGCCAGCTCCCGCTCGTCCCGGTAGAGGCTGCCGCCCGACCAGTCCGGGTCGGTCGGCAGCGGGTCGCTCGGCGCCCCCGGCAGCGAGGCGGAGGACCAGCGGGTGTCCACCCGGGCGTCCTTGATCCGCTGGAGGGCCAGCCCCAGGGCCCGGTCGAAGCCGATCGGCCCCTCCGCCGGGTCGGGGACGTACCGCGTGATGTCGTGCTCCCGGCAGACCACCTCGTGGCGCAGCGACTCCGCGAGCGGCCGGGCGATCGACCGGGGCACCGGGGTGACCAGCCCGATCCAGTGGCTGGAGAGCGTCGGCGTCAGCACCGGCACCGGCACGATCACCCGGCGCGGCAGCCCCGCCACCCGGGCGTAGCCCTGCATCATGTCGCGGTACGTCATGATGTCCGGGCCGCCGATGTCGAAGGTCCGGTTCACCTCGGGCGGCAGGGCGGCGCTCCCCACCAGGTACCGGATCACATCCCGTACGGCGATGGGCTGGATACGGGTGGAGACCCAGCTCGGGGTCACCATCACCGGAAGCCGCTCGGTCAGATAGCGCAGCATCTCGAACGAGGCCGACCCCGAACCGATCACCACCGCCGCCCGCAGCACCGCCGTCGGCACCCCGGAGTCCAGCAGGATGCGCCCCACCTCGGCGCGCGAACGCAGATGCGGCGACAGCTCCTTCTCCGGTACGCCCTCCGGGGTCAGCCCGCCCAGATAGACGATCCGCCGCACCCCGGCCGCGCGCGCCTGCTCGCCGAAGTTCCGGGCCGCCCTGCGGTCGGTCTCCTCGAAGTCCGCGCCGGAGCCGAGCGCGTGCACCAGGTAGTACGCCACATCGACGTCCCGCATCGCCTCCGTCAGCGAGTCCGCGTCGGTGACATCGCCCCGCACCACCTCGACCCGGTCCGCCCATGGGTAGTCGCGCAGCTTCTGCGGCGTACGGGCCAGCGCCCGGACCCGGTGCCCGGCCTCCAGGAGGGCGGGCACCAGTCTGCCGCCGATATAACCGGTGGCACCGGTCACCAGGCAGCGCAGCTCCGTACGGTCGGAGAGCTCGTCGGCAGGGTCGGACACGCCGGGTTCCTCAGGAAGATCCGTCATCTGTCCGAGTCTCGCACCCGTTCCCGTACGGAGGCGGTACGAGGACTCCGTACGGCGGAGCGCGCGGTCCCGACGGCTCAGCGCACCGCCGTCAGCGTCCCGCCCCCGCGCAGCCCGGCCGTCAGCTGTACGGAGGCGTCGCGCGGCGCCCGTACCGCGAGCGTCGGGCCGCCCGCCGCGCCCTGCACCTGCCCGGTGGCCTCGATCCGGTCGACGGCCCGGCTGCCTGCCGCCAGGACGTACCACCGGCCGGAGGCGGCTTTCCAGTGGGTGCCCGCCAGGATGTGCTGGCCGAACCTGCTGCACAGCGCGGTGTCGTCCCGGTCGGCGACGACGGCCGCCGGGGCGGTGGGGGAGGCGGCGGGCTGGAGGAACTGCACCAGGACCCGGCCGGGGCCCCGCCAGGTGTCGGCGCGGGTGCAGAGCCACTCCGCCCGCGCCCCGCCCTCGGGCAGCTTCTGCTCCGCGAACGCCCAGTTGTTCACCGCCCGCACCCCCGAACCCGACAGCGCCCGCAGCGAACACGCCGTACGCGCCCAGGCGCCCAGCGCCTCCGGGCCGGTCGCCTCACGGGGCTGCCGGGCCGGTGCGCCCCGGCCCGGTTGCGGGGTGTACGTCAGATGCGCCGGGGCCAGATCACCCAGATCGGTCACCAGGAACGCGTGGTTCTCCACGATCCGCTCGGAGGAACGCAGCTGGAGCACCGGCCACACGTCGCAGCCGCCGCCCGCCGCCGGGCGCTCCACCGGGGCGGTGATCCCGTCCGGGCCCACCTCCAGGGGACGGCCGGGCGTGTCCGGTGCGAGCAGGTCCCGGGTGGTGGTCTCCGAGACCCAGGGGGCGAGCAGGAACCGCGCCTTCGCGCCCGTACGGTTCACGACCACGGCCGCCGCCGTCGTCACGTCCGCGTCATCGGTCCGGGCGAAGTCCAGCGCCGCCCCGCCCCCGCCCGACAGCGGCTCCGCGTACCGCACCACCCGGACCCCGCCGTCGTGGAACAGCACCACGGCCGCCCCGTCCACCTCGCCCGCGAACAGCAGCCGGGGCGGCTGCGCGGGCGGCCCGTCGGCCGTCTCCGGGGTGGCCGAAACGCGTACGGTCCCGGGCGGCGCGGACCAGGCCCGCAGCGCCCGGCCCAGCAGCTCGCCGTCGTCCCGCCGGTCACCGCGTACGGGCCAGGCGGTGAAGTCGATGCGCGAGGTGTCCGCCCACTGCTCCGCCGCCGTCCGCAGCAGCGCCGCCGGGTCCAGCGCCGGTACGGAGACACCGGCCCCCGCACCGTCCGGGCCGCGCGCCCCCTTCTCGGCGGCCACCGCCAGCGTGCCCGCCACCACGCAGAGCGCCGCCGCCAGGGCCACCGCCCGCATCCGGTGCCTGCGCCGCAGCAGATCGCTCGGCCGGGTCTGCACGGTGCACGGGTCGAACTCCCCGGACCGCAGCAGGACTTGGGTCGCCGCCCGGTCCGGGCTCCCCAGCCGGGCCGCCCGCCGCACCGCCCCCGCCGGGTCGTCCGCCCCCGCCTCGGCCAGCAGCGCCCGTACGCCGGACTCCGGCAGCCCGTCGAGCAACTGGAGGGCGAACGCGGCCCGTACGGCACCCGGCACCCCCGACAGGGCCCGGTCCAGGGCCAGTTCGTCGACACCGCCCGCCCGGGGAAAGAGCCGCAGCCCCCAGACCACCGGCAGCGCCGGGCGCAGCGCGGCTGGTGCCGGGAGCCGCCCGGGCCACCACCGGGGCCTGCGCTCGTACGCCAGGGCCGTCCGCAGCACCCGCAGCCGCATCCACGCGTACGGGGCGCTCTCCGGCCCCTCCGCACGTGCCGCCCCCTCCGCCTCGGGGGAGCGGCGGCGGGACTGGGCGGGCACCCGCACCCGGTCCGGGGCGCTCCGGGGTCCGGGCAGGGCGCGCTGTACGGCTCCGTGGGCGGCCAGGACCCGGCGGTGCCGCCCCAGCGCGGGCGGCAGCACGACATAGGCGAGCCGCACCAGGCGCGGGTAGTGCTCCACGAGGGCGGCCTCGGCCTGCTGCACGCCCAGGGGCTGACGCGGTGCGGCGGCGGACCGGTGCTGCGGTTGATGGATCGGCATGAGTTCGGTGCCTTCCGGGGCCGTGGCGGGGAGGTGTCATACCGACAAACGAGTCAATCGTGTGACGGTCACATCACCCGCACCGGATCGGCGCCCCGGTCGTTGCGATCCTCAGCCGCCGTCCCGGCTTCCGCCCCGGCCCTCGCCCGGGTCGCGGCTCCGGCCCTCACCCGGCGAGGCGAGCAGGGAGTCCAGCACCCCGCCGAACAGCCGTCGCCCGGCGGAGGCCAGGAGCGGATCACCCCACCGGGGCACCAGCCGCACCCGCAGCTCCTCCACCCACACCACATGGGAGCCGGAGTGCGTCGGCAGCACATCGATCGAGGCCCGGCCCAGCACCACGGACCCCCGCTTCTCCAGCAGGCAGATCCCGGCCCGGCCCCCGGCGGGCGGGGTCCAGCGGACCACCTCCATCGGGTCGTCGAAGGCCAGCGGGCCCACCCCCGTACGCGCCGTGAACACCGTGCCGACCCGGGTCGGGGACCCGCCCGCCACGGTGATGGCGGTCAACGGGACATGTGCGGCGTGCCGTTCCCAGTCGGTCACCCGGCGCCATGCCTCGGCTGCGGGAAGGGGGGAGAAGCGCTCGATCCGGAAGACGGCCATTCCTCGATCCTAGGACGTCACAGCCGTACGGCGACCCGAACGGAATCCGCCCCCTCCCACGCCCCGTCAGCCGGGGGACACGGCCTCCTCCGGCGGTCCGCCCGCCACCACGAGACCCGGCAGGTATCCGCCGATCTCCTCGCGCACCGCCGGGTCCAGCCCCGCGTCCGTCACGAACGTGTCCACCTCGTCCAGCGCGGCGAAGGAACTCAGCCCCACCGTCCCCCACTTGGTGTGGTCGGCCACCACCACGACCCGGCGCGCCGCCCGGACGAACCGGCGGTTGGTCTCGGCCTCGGCGAGGTTCGGGGTGGACAGACCGGCCTCGGCGGAGATGCCGTGCACCCCGAGGAAGAGCAGGTCGAAGTGGAGCGAGTCGATGGCCCGGTCGGCGACCGGGCCCACCAGCGCGTCCGAAGGGGTCCGCACCCCGCCCGTCAGCACCACCGTCGCCGCCCCCGGCCGGGCCGCCCGGCCGGGCGCCGGGCGCTGCGCGTCGTGGAACACATCGGCCACCCGCACCGAGTTGGTCACCACCGTCAGATCCGGTACGTCCAGCAGATGCCGGGCGAGGGCGTAGGTCGTCGTACCGCCCGAGAGGGCGACGGCGCTGCCGGGCGGGGCCATCGCCGCGGCGGTCCGCGCGATCTCCTCCTTGGCGCCCTGCTCCAGCGCCGACTTCGCCTCGAAGCCGGGCTCGTGCGTACTCGCCTCGACCACCGGGACGGCACCGCCGTGGACCTTCTCGACGACCCCCTGCCGGGCCAGCGCGTCCAGGTCCCGACGGATCGTCATGTCGGACACGTTCAGCCTGCGGGTCAGCTCGTTGACCCGGACCCCGCCGCGCTTGCGCACCTCGTCGAGGATCAGGGCACGCCGCTGCTCCGCGAGGAGGTTCTGATTCTCGCTCAAGACCGGTGCCCCGCCCTTCCCTCTGCCGTCCCGCTGTCCTGCCGCCCGCAGCGGCCTGCGGGACAGGCTCATCCTGTCACGCGGGCATGTCCGGCGTTCCACCTGGGGAGATTCCGTAAGACCGCTCACACACCCGCCCCGCGTCCGGAATTCTGGTGCCGGGCCACGGGCCGGAGCCGACGGCTTCCCCGCCACCCTCTCCTGCGTTTCCCGCTCGACCGCTGTCACGTCCCGCGTCACATCCCCTGTCACCTCCCCGTCGGCTGACGCAGCCGTCGCGCCCGAGAGAGAGTTCCCCCTTGGCTCCTGCCGTCCCGCCCCCGTCGCCGCCTCCCCAGAACACCGGCGCAGCGCTGGAGCTGCTGGTCCACGGTGTCGGAGGCGCCACCCCGCAGGAGATGCTCGGCGACCCCCGTACCGTCCGGGTCACCGGGGACGCGACCGCCGCCGTGTACCGGCGCACCGAGGACGCCCACGGCGAGAAGTACCCCGAGCGCTACCGGGACGAGCCCGTCGCCGAGGCGTACTGCTGGTCCGGGCTCACCTCCGGCAACGGCTCCCGCGCCCTCTGGCTGCTGCTTCTGCCGTTCATGGTGGTCAACCTCGCCCACTGGATGCGCCCCACCGCCACCGGCCGCACCCGCGCGGTCCGGCTGTACGGCGTCGTGGTGCGGCTCGTCGCGCTCAGCCTCACCGTGCTGCTCACCGCCGCCGCCTGCGAAGTGGCGCTGGACCTGGTGGCCTGGCAGTGCGCGGGCACCTCGGCCTGCTCCGAACGCCGTTCCTGGCTGGGCTTCCTGTCGAGCCATCAGGGCGGCTGGTGGTCCCAGCCCGGACGGCGGCTCGCGCTCGCCGCCCTCGTCCCCGCCGCCCTGGTGGGGCTGCTCTGGTACCTCTCCAACCGGACCTGGAGCGCCTACGAGTCCCAGAGCCCGCTGGACGCGGCGGACGCCGACGCGTGCGACCCGGACGGGGCGGAGGAGGCCCACGGGCCCGGTGCGGCGGACCCCTCGGACGACGGCCGGGACCCGGTGCCCCCGGCGCTCGGCAGGCCCGGTTTCTGGTACGGGCGCCGGCTCGTAGCCCGGCTCCGTGCCGCGCACACCGCCGCGGGGTTCCTCACCGTCGCGGCGGCCGTCTCCGGCGCCGCCGCCCGCCACGACCGGACCGCCGGCAGTTCGGTGCCGCAGGTGTTCGGCGCGGTGATCGAGGGCGCCATCGTGGTCTGCGCCGCGGTGGCCGTCTGGGTCGTCTGCCGCCGGGGCCGCAGCGAACGCGCCCGCGACATGCGCCTCGACGGTGCTCTCATCACCTACCTCCCCGGCTCGGCGCTCGTCCTGCTCGGCCTCGCCGTCCTCCACGCCGGGTGGTCGCGCCCGGAGTGGCAGTCCTCCGGCAGCCTGCCCGGCGAGACCGCCTTCCGGTTCCTCGCCCTCGGCCAGGGCCTTCTGGTCGTGGTCCTCGCCCTGGTCGCCCGCAGCCTCTACCGGCGCACCCCCGAACCCCGTACCACGCTGTACGGACTCGGCGGCCCGTCCGTCGCCATGCTCGCCTGCGCCCTCGGCGGGGTGATGACCGGCGGTGTGGCCCAGCGCGTCGCCGACTGGCTGGACGGCCCCGGCACCCCGGGCATGGGGGAGGGCTCCATCATCGAGGGCCCGCCGGTCCTGCTCAGCTGGCAGGCGTCCGTCATCCCGGTGCTGCTGCTCCTCCTGCTCGCCCCCGTCCTCTACCTGACCGTCCGCACCGCCCGCCGGGCCCGCCGCATGGGACCGGACATCGAGGCGGAGTACGCCCCCGAACCGCCCGACCGGGCCCGCACCCGGCGCATCGCCCGTATCCGCGCCACCGCCGCCCTCACCGACTCGGCCCCCTGGATCGTCGGTGTGGTCTCCGCCGCCACCCTGCTCCTCGGCGCGGCGGCCGTCGTGGGCTCCTGGACCAGCGGCGAAGTGCCCGGCCGTGCGACGGACGGGGCCGCCGCCCCTGTCGAAGCGCTCGCCGAGGCCGCCCAGTCGACCGGCTCCTGGCTGATCGGCTTCGGCTTCATACTGTTCGTCGCGAGCGGACGCCGCGCCTACCGGGACGCCTCCGCCCGGCGCACCATCGGCATCCTCTGGGACGTGGGCACCTTCTGGCCGCGCGCCGCCCACCCCTTCGCGCCCCCCTGCTACGCCGAGCGCGCCGTCCCCGACCTGGCGTCCCGCATGTGCGCCTGGACGGCCACCACCAAGGGCCGGCTCATCATCTCGGGCCACTCCCAGGGCAGCGTCCTCGCCGCCGCCGCCGTCTGGCAGCTCCCCGACACCGCCCGCCGCCGGGTCGGGCTGCTCACCTACGGCTCCCCGATCGAGCGGCTGTACGGGCGCTGGTTCCCGGCCTACTTCGGGGCCGTACCCCTGCTCGGCCTGAACCGCTCGGTGCACTGCTGGCGCAACCTCTGGCGGGCCACCGACCCGATCGGCGGGCCCGTCCGGCTGGCCACCGACCCCGACCCCGGCGTCGACCGGGGGCCGCTGAAGGACCCGCTGGCGTACGGACGTACGACCGCGCTCCCGCTGCCCGAACCGATCCTCGGCCACTCCGACTACCAGGCCGACCCGGTCTTCGCGAAGGAGCGGACCGCCCTCCTGGAGGAGCTCGGCCCCCGGCTGCCCCGGCAGGCGGCGGGCGGAGTCAGCACTCAGAAGAGCTCCGGGAGGTCCTCCGGGTAGAGCAGGGTCAGATCGTCCGTGCTCGTCTCGGCGAGCTGGGCGACCCGGCCCGCGTGCCGCTCCACCATCGACTCGAAGGTCTGCCGGGCGGTGCGGCCGTTGCCGAAGGCGGGGCCCTTGGGAAGCTCGGTGAAGTACTTCAGCAGCGCCTCCCCGGTCCCGTCCGCCAGGCTGTACTCGTGCTCCTCGGCCTGCTGCTCGACGATCCGCAGCAGCTCGTCGGGGACGTAGTCGCTGAAGGTGATGGTCCGCGAGAAACGGGAGGCCACCCCGGGGTTGACGGTGAGGAACCGCTCCATCTCGTGGGTGTACCCGGCGACGATCACCACCACCGCGTCCCGGTGGTCCTCCATCAGCTTCACCAGCGTGTCGATGGCCTCCCGGCCGAAGTCGCGCCCGGAGTCCTCGGGGGAGAGGGCGTACGCCTCGTCCACGAAGAGCACCCCGCCGCGCGCCCGGTCGAACGCCTCCTGGGTGCGGATCGCCGTCGAGCCGATGTGCTCCCCGACCAGGTCCACCCGGGAGACCTCCACCAGATGGCCGCGCTCCAGCACCCCGAGGGAGGCCAGGATCTCCCCGTACAGCCGGGCGACCGTGGTCTTGCCGGTGCCGGGGGAGCCGGTGAAGACGAGGTGGCGGCGGACGGATGCGGCCTTGAGCCCGGCCTCCTGACGGCGGCGGCCCACCTCGATCATGTCGGTCAGCGCCCGCACCTCGCGCTTGACGCTGTCCAGCCCCACCAGCGCGTCCAGTTCACCGAGGACCGCCGAGGAGTCGCGGGCGGGCTCGGCGGGGGTGGCCGGGGCGGCCGGTTCCGCCGCCACGGGCCGCTGGCCGGGCAGGGTGGAGAGCAGGCCCGGCGTCGTCTGCGTGGCCGTCAGCACGGCGGGGGCCGGAGCCGGTGCCGTCCGCAGACCGCTCTCGTCGCTCGTGCAGTCGGTGACCACCGGGCCGGACGCGCCGGACCCGTCGCCGCCCTCGGCGAACTCGTACCCGCCGCGCGCGCACCGCTCGGTGCGGCAGCGGGTCAGGGTGGTGCGGCAGCCGTCCATGACATGGAAGCCGTACCCCTCGCTGCCCGTCACCCGGCAGCTGTCGAAGGTGCCCCGGCCCTCGGCGGAGACGTAGAATCCGGCCTCGGCGGGGTTGGTGACCGTGCACCGCTCGATGACGGGGTCGGCGCCCTTGGTGACGATGACCCCGGTCTGGGCCGTGTCGATGGTGCAGTTGTTCAGCGTGCCGCCGCTGCCGTGGTCGCGGAACCAGGCGCCGGTGGAGGTCTCCCTGATCCGGCAGTCGTCCAGCTGGGCGGTGGCCCCGTCGCTCACGGAGACGGCGGTGTTGCGGATCTGCGAGAGGTCGCTGTCCACCACGTCCGCGCGCGAGCCCCGGTCGAGGACGAAGAGGGCGTCCGGCACGTCGTGGACCCGGCAGGCGTCCAGTATCACCGTGGCCCCGTCGCTGACCCAGACCGCCGGGTAGTCGCCCGTACTGTCGTGGATCTCGCACTGGTTGGCGTCCACGCGGGTCCCCGGGTCCCAGACCGAGAGCCCGTTGCGGCCGAAGCGGCGGACCGTGGAACGCGTCAGCGTGAGCACCGAACGCGACCGCAGATCGACCGCGTTCTCCGGGATGTCGTGGATGTCGCAGTCGGCGAGCGTCAGCACCGCGTCGGTGTCCAGCGTGACCCCGTCGCCCGAGGTGCGGTGCACGGTGCAGTCGGTGAGGTGCGCGGTGGCGCGGGCGGTCACCTGGACGCCGCTGCCCTTGATCTCGTACACCTCGCAGCCGATCGCCTCCAGACCGCTGCCCTCACCGGTGACGCCGATGCCCGCGCCGGAGGAGTGGTGGATACGGCAGCGGTCCAGACGCGGGTGGCCGCCGTCGCGGACCGAGACGCCGGACTGCCCGGCCGAGACGATCTCGCACTCCTCGAAGACCCCGCCCGCCCCGTCCAGGACGGCGATGCCGACCCCGGCCGGATTGTCGACGGTGCAGCGCCGCACGGTGGGCCGGGCCGCTCCCCGTACCTCTATCCCGGCGGCGGACCGCGTCACGATCCGCAGATCCGTGAACTCGGGGGTGCCGTCCTCCACCAGCAGCGCCGGGGCGGCGGAGTCCTGCCCCTCGATGTGCAGATCCTGGACGATCGCGGAGGCGCGGACCGTCAGCGGTACGCCGTCGACCGGCGCGATCCGCACCGAGCCGACCGAGCCCTCGGGGCCGCGCAGGGTCACCGCGCGGTGGAGGACGAGGTTCTCCCGGTAGGTCCCGGGCGCGACGGTGAGGACGTCCCCGTCGGCCGCCGCTTCCAGGGCCGCGGAGAGGGAGGCGTACTCGCCCGTGCGGCGGCGCCATCGCGATGTGCCGGTGTGCGTCACCTGGACCGTGCCCTGTGCCATGGAGTTGCTCTGCCCCCACCTCGTGCTGTGCTGCCTCGGGTCCGACCGCCTGCCTGCCTGGGTGTCTGCTCGGGGAGGCGGACGCGGTCGGACCACCGTAGCGCGCGGGAGGGGCGGGAGTTGACGACTCGGGGAGCCGGGGCGGTGTCGCCCGCTCCGGGGCGGCCGTGAAGCCGGGACGGGCGGCCACCGCTTCCCGCCCGAGGCCGGCCGTCTGTTGCTCCCCGCCCGGTTCAGCCGCCCGTCCCGGCCCGGCCCCAGTCCTGGTCCGCCTCGGCCCACTCCCGGTCCAGGCGCGCGTACCGCCGCCGCACCATGCGTGCCACGGCCAGCCGCCTGCCCGCCTCGACGCACCCGACGGCGAGCAGGAACGCCCCGGCACCGCCGAGCAGCGCGTGCGTGCGGGCCGTCCGCGCCTTCATCGGGGGCGGTACGGGAAGCCCGTCCCGGTCCGTCCAGATCCGTACCTGCGCCCCGGGACCGCCGCCGGGCGCCGACACCGGGGCGGCCTCTCCGCTGCGCGGGGTGCCGTCCGGCGCCCGCCAGGCCGCCACCACCGTCGTACGTTCCGACGCCGCGTCCGGGTCACCGGCGGACCGCCGGGCCTCCGGCACCCGGTCCACCACGACCGCGTCCACGGCCCGGCGCTCCTCCTGCTGGGCCCGGACCTCCCGCTGGAGCGAGGCGTCGGCCAGCGCGCCGCCCGCCCATCCGGCCGCCGGTGCCACCGGCACCAGGAGCAGCAGCGCGCCCAGCGTCACCCGTGCCTCGCGGCGGTCGGCGGTACGCCACCACCGCCGGACTCCCCGTACCGCCCCCACCCCTTGGCACCTTCCCCCGGCCCGTACGCCGTCCTCAGTCGAGGATCTTGACGGGGTCCCCGGCCCGGATCACTCCCGGCCCGTCCGGGATCAGATTCTGGCCGAAGAGCAGCTGGTTGCCCACCCTGCGGTGGCGGGCCAGGGTGGCCAGCGGTTCCTTGCCGCGTTCGGCCGTGCGCTGGTCGGTGGTGGTGATCACGCACCGGCCGCAGGGCTTCACCACGGAGAACGGGACTTCACCGATGGCGATCCGCCGCCAGCCGTCCTCGGCCCATGCCTCGGTGCCGTCCACCACGACGTTCGGCCGGAAACGGTCCATCGGCAGCGGGCCCTCGTCCGGCCGGTCGCCCGCCGCGACCAGGGCGTTCAGGGCGTCGAGCGAGGGCGTGGTGGTGAGCAGCAGCGGATAGCCGTCGGCGAAGGAGACCATGTCCCCGGGGCGCGCGAACTCGGGGTCGACATGTCTGCGGCGCGCCGGGTCGTCGAGGTGGACGAGCCGGGTCTCCGAGCCGAGGGCCTCGCTGAACCAGTCGTGCGCCTCGGGCGCCGCCTCCGCCACCGTCACGGTGTCCCGGTGCAGCTCCACACTGATCAGGCGCTCCGGCGCGGGGACCTCGACCCGCAGTGGCGGCCGGTCCGGTGCGGAGAGGGCGATCCCGCCGCCCGGCAGCAGCACCGCGGAGATCCGCGCCATGAACGGCTGCTGACGCTGTGTGATCGCCCGGGACGCCTTGTCGATCAGCATCCAGCGGCGGTCGCCGTCGAGTCCCCATGGCTCGACGGCAACCTCGTCGGATGCCTGGCCTGCCAGCGATTTGACCGGATACACATGGGCGGAGCGGAGTACGGGATGCGACATGCCGCCCATCCTGCCAGCCACCCCCGTCCCCGTACGCCCGGTTTTTTTCGGCCTCCGGCCGTACCCGTGCGTGACCGTCGCCCGGGTCAGTACCCCCGGCTCTGGTACGGCCGGTTGTACGGGTCCTCGTACGGCGACGGGGCCGGCGCGGGGCGCGGCGAGGCCGGGCGCATCGACTCGTACCCGGTGCCCGGGGCGGGGCGCTGCGGCTGGGGCTGCTGCCCGTAGCCGCGGACCGCCGAGGGCTGCTGCGGGATGTACGGCGCCGGGGCGCTCTGGAGCCCGGCCGGATACATCGGCGCCTGCTGCGCGGGGGCCTGCTGGTACTGCGGCACCGGCTGCTGCTGCGGGTAGCCGTAGGAACCGGTGGGCTGCGAGGGGGCCGCGGGGAGCGCAGGCAGCGCCGACGGCAGGGCCGGCAGATAGCTGCTGGAGGTGTCGTACGCGGCCGGGACGCGGATCGGGGCGATCTGCGGGGTGCCCCGCTCCGCGACCAGGGAGTCGTAGATCGGAGTGTCGGGGAACGACGCGGCGTAGTAGCCGCCGCCGAAGGCGGAGCGAGGGGAGGTCATGCCACCTAAGTTAAGCCCACGATGTGCTGGTTGGGGAGTCCGATAAGAGGGTTCGTTTCCGCGATGTGAGTGAACCGCAATCCCCAATGCGAGCGAACTTGGCAAAAAAGGGCGCACCGACCATCGATGATCGTGTAAAGGCCGAGTTCACGAGGGGTTACCGGCGGATCGCCGGAACCGTCTCCGTACCGGGCGGCACACCGCGCCGGGGCCGGGGATTAGGTTGGGGGAAATGCCTGCGGGCAGCCGGACTCCGATGGGGGCGAGCATGACCATGCAAAAAGGAACCAACGTTCCGGTGCCTGCGGGCACCGTCCGAGTGGAACTGGGGTGGCGGTCCGCCGCGGGCGCTCCCGATGTCGACGGCTCCGCGCTCCTGCTGGTGTCGGGAAAGGTCCGCGACGACGCCGACTTCGTCTTCTACAACCAGCCTGCCCACGCGTCCGGCGCCGTCCGCCACGAGGGCAAGCGGACCGCCGGTGACGGGGTCACCGACACCCTCGCCGTCGACTTCGGCCGGGTCGAGCCGGCGATCGAGCGGATCGTCGTCGCCGCGTCGGCCGACGGCGGCAGCTTCGGCCGGGTGAACGGCCTGTACGTACGGATCGTGGACGCGGCGAACGGCGCCGAGCTCGCCCGCTTCGACTCCACGGACGCCACGGTCGAGACCGCGTTCATCCTCGGTGAGCTCTACCGGCGCCAGGGCGCCTGGAAGTTCCGCGCGGTCGGACAGGGCTACAGCACCGGGCTCGAAGGGCTGGCGACGGACTTCGGCATCTCCGTCGACGAACCGCAGCAGGCCCCCGCGCCCACGCCGTCCCGGCCCGCCGCGGCCCCCGTACCCCCGGCGGCCCCCGTGCCTCCCGCACCTCCCGCACCTCCCGTGGCCCCTGTCGCGCCGCCCGCCCCCGTGGCCCCGCCCGTCACCCAGCCCGTACGGCTGTCCAAGATCACGCTGACGAAGGAGGCGCCGGCCGTCTCCCTCGCCAAGCAGGGCGGCACCTCCGGCGCGCTCCGCGTCAATCTCAACTGGGAAGTGCGCAAGCAGTTCAAGGGCTGGGGAGCGAAACTCGGCCGGGCCGTCGCGATGCACGGAGATCTCGATCTGGATCTCTGCGCGCTGTACGAACTCACCGACGGCCGCAAGGGAGTTGTCCAGGCACTCGGAAACGCGTTCGGCTCGCTGAACCAGCCGCCGTTCATCCACCTCGACGGCGACGACCGTACCGGCGCGCTCTCCACCGGAGAGAACATGACCGTCAACCTCGACCGCAAGGACCTGCTCCGCCGCGTACTGATCTTCGTCACCATCTATGAAGGCGCCCGGAGTTTCGCCGATCTCCACGCCACGGTCACCCTCCAGCCGCAGAACGGCGCGGCGATCGACTTCTCCCTCGACGAATGCACCGTGCCCTCCACGGTCTGCGCGCTTGCCCTGATCACCAACAACGGCGGCGACCTCACCGTGCAGCGCGAGGCCCGCTACCTCGTCCCGAACCGGGGCGTCAGCCCGCAGCGCACCATCGACGCCGCCTACGGCTGGGGCATGAACTGGACCCCGGGCCGCAAGTGAGCCGCCCGTTAGCCGCACTTGCCCCGCCGCCGCCCGGCCGGACCCGGCGCCCGCTCCCGAGGGGCGTCACCGGTCGGGCGCGGCCTCGGGCGCCGCGTCCGGACCGGGCCGGGCGTACGTACGCCCCTTCCAGGCCGCGCCCCGCCCCCGGTAGTGCCGCACCGCCGAGTCCACCGTCATCAGCAGGTACAGCACCGCCGTGAACGGCAGCAGCGGCCCCAGCCACGGCGACTGCCGGTAGTAGGCCAGCATCGGCAGGTACGTCGCCGTCATCACCGCCCAGGCCGCGCCGCCCGCCCAGGCCGCCACCGCGTCGCCCGCCGCCAGCCCGGCCGCCAGGGTCGCGGGCGGAGCCACGTACACGAGCAGCAGCCCCGGCACCGTCCCCGCCAGCAGCAGCGGACTGTGCCGCAACTGCGCGTACGCGCTGCGCGCCACCATCCGCCACAGGTCCTTCAGCCCCGGATACGGCCGCACGCTGTCCACCCGCTCCGCCAGCCCCAGCCAGATCCGGCCGCCGCCGCGCCGCACCTCCCGGGCCAGCGACACATCGTCGATCACCGCCTGCCGGATCGACTCCGGGACGCGCGCCCGCTCGGCCGCCTCCGTCCGCAGCAGCACACAGCCGCCCGCCGCCGCTGCCGTACGCGACCGGGCCCGGTTCACCCGGCGGAACGGGTAGAGCTGCCCGAAGAAGTAGACGAACGCGGGCACCACCAGCCGCTCCCAGAAGCTCTCCACCCGCAGCCGCGCCATCTGCGACACCAGGTCGTACCCCTCCGGCCCGCCGTCCCCGGCCGCCGCCACCAGATCCCGCAGGCTGTCCGGCTCGTGCGCGATGTCAGCGTCCGTCAGCAGCAGGAAGTCCGGCTTGTGGCGCCGGGCCAGCGCGATCCCGTGCCGCAGCGCCCAGAGCTTGCCCGTCCACCCCGGCTCCGGCTCCCCGGGCTCCACCACCGTCAGCGGCAGCCCGCCGAACCGGTCGCCCAGCTCCCGCGCCAGCCGCCCCGTACCGTCGCCGGAACAGTCGTCCACCAGGATGATCCACGCCTCGCCCGGATAGTCCTGGACCAGCAGCGAGGGCAGGGACACCGGCAGCATCTCGGCCTCGTCGCGGGCCGGTACCACCACCGCCACCGACGGCCAGCGCACCGGGTCGGCGCGCCGGGGGAGCCGCTGGTCGGTCCGCCAGTAGAACCCCTGCCCCAGCAGCAGCCACACCCATACGGCCAGCGAACCCACGGCGATCCAGGCAACGGCGCTCATTCGCCGCAGTCTGCCCCACTGAGCCCGGCCCGCAAGGGCTGTCGGCTAGGGTGACCGGGTGAAGATCGCGCTCATGGACTCCGGAATCGGCCTGCTGGCGGCAGCGGCCGCCGTTCGCCGACTGCGGCCCGACGCCGAACTCGTCATCTCCTCCGACCCCGCTTCGATGCCCTGGGGCCCGCACACCCCCGAGGAGATCACCGCCCGCGCGCTGGCCGTCGCCCGCGCCGCCGCCGCCCACCGGCCGGACGCCTTGATCGTCGCGTGCAACACCGCGTCCGTCCACGCCCTGCCCGCGCTCCGCGCCGCGCTGGAGCCCGCGCTGCCCGTCATCGGCACCGTCCCCGCCATCAAGCCGGCCGCCGCGGGCGGCGGCCCCGTCGCCATCTGGGCCACCCCGGCCACCACCGGCAGCCCCTACCAGCGCGGGCTGATCGCCGAGTTCGCCGGGGCTGTCGATGTCACCGAGGTCCCCTGCCCCGGACTCGCCGACGCCATCGAGCACGGGGACGAGGCGGGCATCGACCGGGCCGTCGCCGCCGCCGCCGCTCTCACTCCACCGGGCGTACGGTCCGTGGTGCTCGGCTGCACCCACTACGAGCTGGTGGCCGACCGCATCCGCGCCGCCGTCCAGCGCCCCGGCCCGCCGCTCGTCCTGCACGGCTCCGCCGGGGCCGTGGCCGCCCAGGCGCTCCGCCGTATCGGCGCCGGACCCGCCCCGATCGCCGGACCGACCGGCACCCTCACCGTCCTGCTCGGCGGCCGTCCCGGCACCCTCCCGGCCCCCGCCCTCACCTACGCGGAGGGCCGCGCCCTCCAGGCCGCCGCCCCCGCCCGCTGAGCCGCCCGCCACCCCTGCCCGACCCCGGGCCGGGCAGCGGGAACGTGGGTACGCTGCTGAATATGACGGACCACCCCGAGCGCGCCCACCACGGCTCGACGCAGGCACCGTCCACCGTCTGGACCGGCCGCGCGACCAACCGCTTCCAGTGGCTCCTGGCCCTCGCGGGCGCGGGCTGCATGGCCCTGGGCATCGAGCTCGCCGTCGGCTCGCCCTGGTCCTCCGGGATCGCCCCGCTGCTGATGTCCGTCATCGGCTGTGTCGCCGTCGGACTGCTGATCCTCTTCGGGACGCTCGCCTTCGTCCATGTCGCCGTGAAGGTCGACGGGGACGCCCTGGAGGTCCGCTGCGGCCACGCCGGGCTGCCGCGCCGCCGCATCCTGCTCACCCATGTGGTCGGCGCGGAGTACGTCCCCCGGATCAACCCGCGCCAGTGGGGCGGCTGGGGCTACCGCTGGCGCCCCGAACAGGGCACCGCCGTCGTCGTGCGCAAGGGGGAGGGCATGGCCCTCCGGCTCGGGGACGGCCGCACCTTCACCGTGACGGTCGACGACGCGCAGAGCGCCGTACGGTTCATCCGCGCACGCCTGCACCTGGCCGCCGTCGCCGACCGCAGCCGGGGCCGGGACCTCAGCAGGGCCCACGGCCTGAGCCAGGACCCGAACCTGAGCCGGGGCCGGAGCGGCGACCGGCGCCGGGACCGGGGCTGACCGTACGGAGCCGGGAGCGGGCGGCGGGGCGGCCGGGCCCGTAGGCCGGAGCCCCGCGTACAGCCGACCGCCCCGCAGGCCGGAGCCCCCGCGCACAGCCGGCCGCCGTAGACTCCGCCGGGTGAGCGCCACTATGACCCCCGTCGCCGCCCCGTCGCCCGGGCCGACGCCCCCGCCCGCCGGATGGCCCCGGCGGCTGCTGCGTCCGGCCGCCGCCGTCCTCTCCGGGGTGCTGCTCTACGCGAGCTTCCCGCCCCGGCCCCTCTGGTGGCTCGTCCTGCCCGGCTTCGCCCTGCTCGGCTGGGTCCTGCACGGGCGCCGACTGCGCGCCGCCTTCGGCCTCGGGCTGCTGTCCGGGCTCGGCTTCATGCTCCCGCTGCTGCGCTGGACCGGCGAGGACGTCGGCCCGGTGCCGTGGCTCGCCCTCGCCACCGCCGAGGCGCTGTTCATCGCGGTGGGCTGCCTCGGGATCGCCGCCGTGAGCAGGCTCGCGTACTGGCCGGTCTGGGCCGCCGCTGTCTGGACCCTGGACGAGGCGGTCCGCGCCCGTATCCCGTTCGGCGGCTTCCCCTGGGGCAAGATCGCCTTCGGCCAGGCGGAGAGCGCGTTCCTGCCGCTCGCCGCGCTCGGCGGCACCCCGCTGCTCACCTTCGCCGTCGTCCTGTGCGGCTTCGGGCTGTACGAGGGCGTACGCCACCTCCGTACGTACCGCTCCTCCGGCACGACGCACCGCGCCGCCGCGGCCGGAGCCGCCGCCTGCGTCCTCGCCCCGGTGGTGGCCGCGCTCGCCGCCCTTCCGCTGGTCGACGCCTCCGCCGAGGACGGCACCGCCACCGTCGCCGCGATCCAGGGCAACGTGCCCCGCCTCGGCCTGGACTTCAACGCCCAGCGCCGCGCGGTCCTGGACAACCACGCCAACCGCACCATCCAGCTCGCCGACGAGGTGAGGGCGGGCAAGGCGAAGCAGCCCGACTTCGTCCTCTGGCCGGAGAACTCCTCCGACCTCGACCCCTACCGCAACGCCGACGCCCACCAGATCATCGACGACGCGGTCAAGGAGATCGGCGCCCCCACGGTCATCGGCTCGGTGGTCGAGAAGGGCACCGACAGCCTGCGCAACACGCTGATCGAGTGGGACCCGGAGAAGGGCCCCGTCGACACCTACGACAAGCGGTTCATCCAGCCGTTCGGCGAGTACATGCCGATGCGGACGGTCGCCCGTGTCTTCAGCAAGGACGTCGACCGGGTGCAGCGCGAGTTCGTCGCCGGTACGAAGGTCGGCGTCTTCGACCTCGCCGGTACGAAGGTGGGGCTGGTGACCTGCTACGAGGCCGCCTTCGACGCCGCCGCCCGCGACACCGTCCGCCACGGCGGCCAGATGATCGCCGTACCGAGCAACAACGCCACCTTCGGCCGCAGCGAGATGACCTACCAGCAGCTCGCCATGTCCCAGGTGCGGGCCGTCGAGCACGGCCGGGCCGTCGTCGTCCCCGTCACCAGCGGGGTCAGCGCCGTGATCCGGCCCGACGGCACCATCGCCGACCGGAGCGGCATGTTCACCCCCGACGCCCTGGTCGCCGAGGTCCCGCTGCGCTCCTCGCTCACCCCGGCCACCCGCATGGGCCCGCTGCCGGAGGGCCTCATCGCCCTGCTGGCCGCGGCGGGCCTGGGCTGGGCGGGAGCGTCGGCGGTACGGGCCCGGAAGGAGCGGGGCACCGCGCGGTAGACCGCGACCCGGCCACGTAGGCTCGGGGCCATGGCGACTCCCGACTTCATCCGCACCATCCGCGCCACCGCCGGACACCAGCTGCTCCTGCTGCCCGGGGTGACCGCCGTCGTCTTCGACGACGAGGGGCAGGTGCTGCTGGGGCGGCGCGCGGACACCGGGAAGTGGTCGGTGATCGGCGGCATCGCGGAGCCCGGCGAGGAGCCCGCGCTGACGGCCGAGCGCGAGGTGCTGGAGGAGACCGGGGTGCACTGCGTGGCGGAGCGGCTGGTGCTCACCCAGGCGCTGAAGCCCGTGCAGTACGCCAACGGGGACCGCTGCCAGTACCTCGACCTCACCTTCCGCTGCCGGGCGACCGGCGGCGAGGCCCGGGTGAACGACGACGAGTCGCTGGAGGTGGGCTGGTTCCCGCTGGACGGGCTGCCGCCGCTCGCCGAGTTCGCCCTCTTCCGGATCAAGCAGGCCCTCACGGAGGGACCGGCCTGGTTCCGGCGCACGTCGGCGGAGGGCTGACCCGGGTGTGACCCCGACCCCCACCGGGGAAGCCCGGGTGTGACCCGGCCGCCATCGGGGAGGTGTGCGGGTATGAGCTCCTGGAACCTGCACGACATGCCCGACCTCTCCGGCAGGACCGCCGTGGTCACCGGCGCCAACAGCGGCATCGGCGCGGTCACCGCGCTCGCCCTGGCCCGCTCCGGCGCCCGTACCGTCCTCGCCTGCCGCGACCCCGAACGAGGACGGCGCGCGCTGGAGGCCGTACGCCGTGCCGCGCCGTGCTCGGACACCCGGCTGGTCCGCCTGGACCTGGCGGATCTGGCCTCGGTCGCCGAGGCGGCCGACACCATCGCCAAGGAGGTCGACGGCCGCCTCGACCTCCTGATCAACAACGCCGGGGTGATGGCCCTGCCGCCCCTGCGCACGGCGGACGGCTTCGAGATGCAGTTCGGCACCAACCACCTCGGCCACTTCGCCCTCACCCTCCGGCTGCTCCCGGTCCTCGGCGTGACGGGACCGGCCCGGGTGGTGACCCTGTCCTCGCTGGGCCACCGGATCGGCCGTATCGACCTCGGCAACCTCAACGCCGAACGCGGGTACAGCAAGTGGGGCGCCTACGCGCAGTCCAAACTCGCCAACCTGCTCTTCACCGCGGAACTCGACCGGCGCGCCCGGGCCTCCGGCCGCGACCTCACCGCGCTCGCCGCCCACCCCGGCCTCGCCGCCACGGAGCTGGGGCAGGCGGGGCCGAAGCTGTCCGGCCGGAGGTGGGCGGCGAAGCTGGAGCGGGCCTCACGGCTGTACACCCAGCCCGCCTCCGCCGGAGCCCTGCCCACGCTGTACGCGGCGACCCTCCCGGCCGCGCCCGGCGGCTCGTACTACGGCCCCGGGCGGCTGGGCGAGACCCGGGGAGCCCCGGCCGAGGCCCGCAGGTCCGCCCGGGCGCGGGACCTGGCCATGGCGCGGGCGCTGTGGGAGGAGTCGGCGCGGCTCACCGGACTGGACCCGGACGCCGTCTGAACGGATGCGGGACCGGCGGGCGGGAGACGGTCCCGGCGGAAGGCGGGACCGGCGGGCGGCGGACGGGCGATGTACGGTCGGACCGGGCTCCTACCGGCGGTCACGCGGTCAACGGCCTTGGACGGGAAGCGAGTGGAGGAGAGACATGAGCGTCGACGACGTCGAGTTCCGCCGCAGGATTCGCTCCGACGTCCCGCACTCGGCGAGGGTGTGGAACGCCTGGCTGGGCGGCAAGGACAACTATCCGGTGGACCGTGAACTGGCCGACGCGGTGAGCGCGGCCTACCCCCAGATGGTCGACATCGCCCGTGCCTCCCGCGCCTTCCAGGCCCGCGCGATCCGGCACCTCGCCTCGCTGGGCGTACGCCAGTTCCTGGACGTGGGCACCGGCCTGCCGGTGGCGAACAGCACCCACGAGGTGGCGCAGGGCATCACGCCCGACGCGCGGATCGTCTACGTCGACAACGACCCCATCGTCCTCGCCCACGCGCACGCCCTGCTGACCAGCGCCCCGGAGGGCCGTACGGCCTATGTGGAGGCCGATCTCTCCGAGACGGACACGGTGGTCGGCGAGGCGGCGAAGACGCTCGACCTGTCCGAGCCGGTCGCCGTGCTGCTCCTGTCGACGCTCGGCCATCTGACCCCCGCCGACGGCATCGCGGTGGTTCAGCGGTACATGGCCCGGATGCCGTCCGGGAGTTACCTGGTGCTCTGCGACACGGTGAAGACACCGCAGACGCTGGCCGCGCAGGAGGCGTACGACTCCGGCGAGAACCCGCCGTACCTGGTCCGGGAGCCGGAGGAGATCACCGCCTGCGCCGAGGGCCTGGAGATCATCGACCCCGGCTTCCTGACGATCGCGCTGTGGCGCCCGGAGGAGGAGGACCCGGTCCTGGTCGACCAGTGGGGGCTGGTGGCCCGCAAGCCGTAGCCGGTCGGCCGGGGCGGAGCGGACGAGCCGGCGGAGGGCTTCCGGAGCCCCCGCCGACCGGGCGTTGTGCCGCCCGGCTGTTCCGTCGGCGCAGGTGCTCGGTCGGCTCAGGTTGTTCCGTCGGCCCAGGTGCTCGGTCGGGCCAGGTTGTTCCGTCCCTCAGCTGTCGCGTCCCTCAGGTGTTCTGCCTGCGGGCCGCGCTGTCCTCGCGCAGCTCTCCGGTGCGGCGGGTCAGCGAGTCGATCCGCGCGGCCAGGTGGCGCTGGTCCGGCGGCAGATGCGGCCGGACCGCCGCGAGCGGGGCGACGAGGAGCGCGGCGTCGTCGGCGGCCAGCGCCCGGCGCAGCTCGTCCAGCGGGGGTTCCCCGGGGGCGGGTAGGCCGGTCAGCGCGGTGACCTGCCCGGCCAGCGAGCGCAGGTCCGCCGCGTTCTCCCGGGCCCAGGTGGTGATGGTCCGGTCGGCCGCGCGCCGGTCCCGGGTGGCCCGGACCCGCTGCTCCCCGGTGGAGCCCAGCGAGCCCGGCCGCAGCCGCAGATAGCGGCGCTCGGCCGCCTGGCGGCTGGCGACCCCGAGCGGGTCCGCCAGCTCGGCCCAGCTGGCGCCCGCCGCACGGGCGGCCTCGATCAGCCCGCTCTCCCAGCCTGCGAGCCGCTCCCGCACCTCCCGCAGCAGCTGGAGCGAGGCCAGCGCCCGCTCCCGGTCGTCCGCCGAACCCTCGGACCGCTCCGCCGTGGCGGCCCGGGCGCCCTGGACCGCGTCGTCGATGGCCCCCAGCGCCGCCGTCGCGGCGAGGAGGGAGACGGCGTCGGGATCGGGGTGGCGGGTCGGGTCGGGCTGCTTCGCTGTCGGCACGGTGACTCCTTCTGCGTGGTTGTCGTCCTTCCGGTGACATTTCATTTGTCATCGAATGGATGACATGCTACAACGGTGTCAGGTGAAACGCGCGGGCTACCGCCCGACCGACTGGAGGTGTTTCCGCAATGCTCATGCGTACCGACCCCTTCCGGGAACTCGACCGGATCACCGAGCAGATCCTGCGCCCCGGCACCTGGTCGCGGCCCTCGGCGATGCCGATGGACGCGTACCGCGAGGGCGAGGAGTACGTGGTGGCGTTCGATCTTCCCGGTGTCTCGCCGGACGCGATCGACATCGACGTCGAGCGCAACATGCTGACCGTCCGGGCCGAGCGCCGGCCGGCCGTCAACACGGACAACGTGCAGATGGAGCTCTCCGAGCGTCCGCTCGGCGTGTTCTCCCGGCAGATCGTCCTGGCCGACACCCTGGACACCGAACGCATCGACGCCGACTACGACGCGGGTGTCCTGACCCTGCGCATCCCGATCGCCGAGCGGGCCAAGCCCCGCAAGATCTCCGTCGGCGGGGGCTCCTCGCACAAGCAGATCAAGGGCTGAACCGGTACGCCCGTCCATGTGACGGGAGCCGGGCCGGACCTTCTCCCCCGTCCCGGCCCGGCTCCCGTCCCCGCCCGAGGGAGCGGTCGCCGTGACCCTGCGATGGGAGGCGTTCCTGGACCGGGTCCGGGAACGCGGCACGTACGAGAGCCGGGACGAGGCCGAGCGCGCCGCACGCGTCGTACTGGCCCTGCTCGGCGCCCACCTGGTGGGCCGGGAGCGGGCGGAACTCGCCGCCCGGCTCCCCGAGACCATGGCCCTGATCCTGCTCAACCCGCTCCAGGCCGCCGAACCGCTCTCGCCGGAGCGGTTCGTCCGCGCCACGGCGGCCTGGATCGAGGGCGCCACCGAACGCACCGCCGTCTGGGACGTGGGAGCCGTCCTCAGCGTCGCCGCCGAAGCGGCGGGCGAGGACCTCCTGCGCCGCGTCCTGCTGCAGCTGCCGACGGGGTACGACCTCCTTTTCGGCCATCCGCAGTCCCCGTGACCGCACCGATACCCCCCAGGGGGTGTACGGCGGCGCTTTCGGAGAAGAAGCCAGAGACCACCGACACCGCATGACGACGAGAAGGGCTGCCGCCGCCATGATTCCTGAGCCCCGGACCATCGCCGCCCCGAAGGCCATGACGTTCGACCGGCTGCTGGAGAAGATCAGATACGAGGGCGCCTACCCCACCCGGGAGCGGGCCGAGGAGGCGCTGCGCGCCGTACTGGGCGGGCTGGGCCGCCAGGTGACCGGCGAGGAGCGGGTCGCGTTCGCCGCCGCGCTCCCCAGGGAGGCCGCCCAGGTGTTCACCGCCGAGGCCCCCGGCATCGACCCGGCCCCGGCCGCCCGCTTCGTGGACGACCTGGCCGCGCGGACGGGCGGCACGGCGGCCACCGCCCGCTGGGACGCGGGCACCGTGCTGACGGCGGTCTCCGCACGGATGGACCCGGACCTCGTCACCCGGGTCATCGAGTCCCTGCCGACCGGCTACGCCCTGCTCTTCGGCCGCGCCCAGCTCCTCACCACGGCGGCCTGAGCCCTCACCCCTCCGCCGGGCGCTCCAGCACCCACAGCCGGTGGTCCCAGCCGATGTCGTCGCAGCTGCGCACCCGCAGACCGGCCCGTACGGCCAGGGCACCCAGCTCGTCCTGCGAGCGCAGCCCCGAGCCGAACAGGCAGGCCAGCCGCAGGTGCTGGAGCACAGCGTCCTCGTCCCCGGCCACGGGGCGGATCTGCTCGACCAGGAGCAGCGTCCCGTCCGGGGGCAGGGCGCCGGCCGCCTCCGCGAGCGCCAGTACGGCGTCCTCGTCGGCCAGCCGCTCCAGAAGGCGCGAGACCAGGACGGTGCTGCCCCCATGCGGCACCGGCCCGGTCTGCGGGATCAGTTCGACGTTCGGTGAGACGTCGGTGTCCAGGATCTGCTCGTCGAGCACCCGGAGTTCGGAGGGCAGCGCCGCGATCCGGACGCGTAGCGCGGGATACGCCTTGACCAGCGCGTTCACCAGTGTGCCGACTCCGTGGCCGCCCGCCGTCAGGGTGGTGACCGAGGCCCAGTCGTACGCCTTCGAAACCCCGGGCGCGACCCAGCGGGCCTCCTCCTCCACGGCCGCGCGGGCACTTCCGGCCAGCCGCTCGTCGGTGCGCATCGCCGTGGCCACCCAGTCGCCGCCCGCCGTCCGGTAGCCGGGCTCGCCGGTCCGCAGGGTGTGCAGCAGACCCGACAGGGAGAGGTCCATCGCCGCCTGCGCACCGCCCAGGTGGTACTCCTCCGACGAGTGGTCGTCCTCGACCAGCTCCTCGCTCACCGGCGTCAGCCGGTGGCCGCCTTCCCCGTCCGCCTCCAGCAGCCCGAGCGTCACCAGGTACGCCAGCAGCGCGCCCAGCAGCGACGCGTCCGTGCCCGTGCGCCGGGCCAGCTCGGCGGAGCCGGTCACCCCGTCCCGTACGAGATCGAACAGGCCGAGCGTGACGGCGGTCCGGATGGCGAACCCCGGGGCCAGATCGGTGAGTTCATGCAGCCGCTCGTGCGCCTCCTCGTCCTCCGGCACGGTGTCGGCCGCCCCCGGGGCGGGTTCGGTGCGCCGCCAGTAGCCGGTGAAGTGCATCTGCTCGCGCGGCACTTGGCGGTCGGCGGAGATATGGCGGCGGATGCCCTTGAGCGTGACCGCCTCGCCCGCCGCCCACACATAGACCGTGCCGGGCAGCCACTCCATGGACCGCACGGCCTGCTCCAGCAGGTCCGTCGTCCCGGCCGGGGCGCCGTCGCGCGACAGCCAGGTGACGACCGCGTCGGCGGCGGTCGGCAGCTCCTGGCGGTGGCTCTCCTCACCGACCTCGATGAAGACCCGGGCCCGGGTGCCCGCTGGCATCTCCGCCAGCCACCGGGCGATCGCGGGCAGCGCCGTCTCGTCACCGATGACCAGCAGCCAGTCCGCGCCCTCCGGGTGACCGTGCGACATCTTCGGCCCGGCGATCCAGGTCACCTCACCGGGCTTCACCCGCTGCGCCCAGGACGAGGCGACCCCGCCCTCGTGCCGGACGAAGTCGAAGTCGATCTCCCCGGCCTCCGGGTCGAACCGCACCGGCGTGTAGTCCTTGGCGAGAGGCCGGGCGT
This sequence comes from Kitasatospora albolonga, assembly GCA_002082585.1. Taxonomy (NCBI): domain Bacteria; kingdom Bacillati; phylum Actinomycetota; class Actinomycetes; order Kitasatosporales; family Streptomycetaceae; genus Kitasatospora; species Kitasatospora albolonga. The sequence continues at coordinate 392,959 of CP020563.1, read as the reverse complement.
CCACCGGCCACTCCAGGCTGCTGACGTTCTGCCCCGGCAGCACCGGAGGCGCGTCGCCCTCCGCGAAGAAGAACTTCACATGGTCGTCGAACCCCTCCGTGCGCAGCGCCGGAAGGTCCAGCCCGTCCCGGTGGAACGCGTGCAGCTGCGGACCGCCGAGGGTGACCCGCCGCATGCCCGGGGTGACGTCCGCGACGCGCAGCACCGTCAGCTCCCTCAGCACGATGGGGAACGTGACGACGGGGCGGGGGTTGCGGGTGGACACAGCTGCTGCTCCTTCGGACGCGGTACGCCCCCAGGCTAGGCCGGACGGGCGCCCCGGAATCCAACCAGCCGTCCACCCGGTGCCACTGCGCGCCCCGTTCCGGGCAAGGCGCCCGCTACCGGCCCGCTGCTTCGACCGGCCGCTCTCTGCCTTGGACCACGGCCGGAGCCCCGCTCCTACGGTGACCGGACCCGCCCGCACCACCGCCCGTGACCGAGGACAGCAGCCGCCCGTGATCTTCTCCCGCCGCCCCGCCGACCCCGCGCCACGGCTCCTGCGCCACGCCCTCTCCCGGGTCCGGGGCCACTTCCTGCGCTCGGTGGCCTGGGCCGCCCTGCGGCAGAGCGCCTTCCTCGCCATGCCCTGGCTGCTGGGCCGGGCCGTCGACGCCGAGGTCCAGACCGGATCGCCCGGCGGTGCCCTGCTGTACGGGGGCGCCTTCCTGGCCGCCGCCTGCGTCGAGTACGCCGGGATGCGCGGCTGGCAGCTGTGGGCCACGCTCGCCGACAACCGGGCCGGGACCTGGCTCCGCACCCGGCTGCTGAAGGCGATCCTCGCCGTCGACACCGACACCCTCCAGCGCCGCACCGGCACCTTCGGCGATCTGACCACCCGCGCCACCCGTGACGTGGACACCGTCCTCGTCTGGATTCACGGCCTGACCACCTGGGTCGTCATCGGCCTCACCGCGCTCGTCCTGGTCCCGGCCATCGGCGGTCTCGACCCGCTCCTCCTGCTGGTCGCCGCCGCCACCGTGCCCGTCCTCCTCGTCGTGAACCGGGTGTTCCCGCCGGTCTTCGGCCGCCGCGCCGAGCACCTCGCGGCAGCGCACGGGGCCCGGAGCTCCGCCGCCGACGAACTCCTCTCCGCCCTCCTGCCGCTGCGGGGCGTCGGCGCCGACCACGTCCTGGTGGAGCGGCACCACCGGCACAGCTCCGAGGTGACCCGCTCCACGCTGCGGCTCGCCTCGGTCGGGTCGGTGTGGGAGGCCGTCGCGTTCTCCGTACCGCTGCTGGCGGTCACCGCCGGACTGCTCGCCGGTGGTCTCGCGGTGGCCGACGGGCGGATCACGGTGGGGGCGCTGACCACCTTCGTCCTCTGGATGGGCACGGTCTCCCTCGCCGTCAACGCCCTGATCGGCCGCCTCGGGGACTTCGCCGAGGCCCGGGTCGCGGCGGACCGGATCGCCCGCGTCCTGGAGCTGCCCGCACCGCCCCGCCCGTACGCCGAGCTCCCCGGGCGGGGCGTCCTGCGGGTGGACGGGCTGACCGTACGGAGACCCGATCGGGCCACCGTCGGGCCGCTGACCCTCACAGCCGCCCCCGGTGAGTGGGTGGCGCTCACCGGCCCCACCGGCTCGGGCAAGAGCACCCTGCTCCGGGCCGTCGCCCAGCTCGTGCCCGCCTCCGGCACCGCCGCCTACGGGGACGTACGGCTGGACACCCTGGACCCGGAACAGCTGTACGCCCTGGTGGGGTTCGTCCCCGAAGGGCCCCTCCTGCTCCACGGCACCGTCACCGAGAACCTCCTCCTCCCCGGTGACCGCCCGCCCGCCGAGGTCGCCGCCGCCGCGCACACCGCCGGACTGGACCTGGCCCTCGCCCAGTTGCCCGACGGCCTGGACACCGAGGTGGGGGAGCGGGGCGGGGCGCTCTCCGGCGGGCAGCGCCAACTGGTCGCCCTGGCCCGGGCGTTGCTGCGCGACTGCCCGGTGCTGCTGCTCGACGACGTGACCTCCGCCCTCGACGCGGCGACCGAGGCCGAGGTGCTGGACCGGCTCCGGGCCGCCACCGCCGACCGGATCGTCCTCTTCGCCACCCACGCCCCCGCCGTCCGCGCCCGCGCCGACCGGGAGATCACCCTCGCGGCGCCGGGCGCGCGGGAGACCCCGCCCCGGGAGCCCGGCACCGGGGAGTCGCCCGGGGCAGGGAACACCCCGCCCCGGAAGCCCGGCACCGGGAAGAGCGCCCCCATCAGCACGCCCGCCCGTGAACAGGAATCCCTCCATGGCTGACCCCGCGCCGCTCACCGATCTCCCCGACCAGCGCGCCGTGTTCCGCCGGGCGGCCCCCTTCCTCGCCGGACACCGCCTCGCCCTCGCCGCCACCGTCCTCCTCAACCTCGCCGGGGCCGGGGCCGCCGTCGGCGTCACCGCGGCTATCGGGCGGGTCGTCGACGCGGCGGGCGGCGGCGACCGGCCGGGGCTGCTGCGCGGGGTGCTGCTCCTGCTGCTGCTCGTCGCGGGCAGCGGGGTCCTCACCTGGCTCTCCCGCTACTGGCTGATCAGGACCGGCGAACACGTCCTCGCCGGACTCCGCGAACGGGCCACCGCCGCCGTGGGCGCGGCTCCGCTGCGCTTCCTGGAGGCCCACCGCAGCGGCGAGTTGCTCCGCAGACTGACGGGCGAGATCAACGGACTGGCCTCCTTCGCCGCCGCCACCCTGCCCGATCTGGCCACCGCCGCCACGGTCCTCCTCCTCACCGCCGTCATGCTCGCCCTGTACTCCTGGCCGCTGACCGCCCTCCTGCTGCTCGCCTTCGTTCCTCCCGCCCTGCTGATCGTGTGCGCGTTCCACCGCCGGGCCGGAGCCGTCTACGCCGAAGTGGCCTCCGCCGAGGCGGCGGTGGCCTCCGGCTTCGCCGAATCGCTGCCCGCGCAGGAGCAGTTGAGGACGAGTGGCTCCGTACCGCGCTGGCTGGAGCGGTTCGCCGGTGACAACGCCCGGCTCCAGAAGGCCCAGAGCGCCGAGGTCCGCACCGAACTGCGCCTGAACCAGCTGGCGTTGCTCCAGGCGGGCTGTGTGGCGGGACTGCTGGTGATCAGCGCGGTCATGGTCGGCCGAGGGACGCTGAGCGTCGGCGTCGCGGTGGTGTTCGTCCTCGCGACCCGGGACATCTTCCACCGCTTCGAAGATCTCGCGGGAGCCGTCGGGGACGCCCGCGAGGCCCACGTACGGCTCGCGCGCCTCCTGGACCTGCTGCGGGCGACCGGCGGGGAGCGGCGTGCGGCCACCGGCCCCGAGCTGCCCGGGCGCGGCGAACTCACCGTCGAGGATGTCGGGTTCGGCTACCGCGAAGGGCGCAACGTCCTCGACGGGCTCACCCTCGCCGTCGACAGCGGCGAACGGCTCGTCATCGCGGGGGAGACCGGCTCCGGCAAGTCCACCCTGGGCAAGCTCCTGGCCGGTCTGTACGCCCCCGACCGGGGCACCGTCCGCTTCGCGGGCCACGACCTCGCCGCGGTGGACCCGGTCCGGCTGCGCTCCAGAATCGTCCTCGTACCCCAGGACGTGCCCCTCGTCGACGGCACGCTCGCGGAGAACCTGGCGATGACGGCGGGGAGTCCGGACCGGGCGGCCATGGAGCGCACCCTCGGGCTGCTCGGCCTGGCGGAGTGGGTGGACTCCCTCCCGTACGGGCTCGACACCGCCGTCTCCAGCCGGACCCTCTCCGCCGGGGAGCGCCAGCTCGTCGCCGTCGCCCGGGCCGCGCTCACCGATCCGGCGGTGCTGATCCTGGACGAGGCGACCGCCGGGGTCGACCACCGGGCCGCCGCCCGCATCGAGGAGGCGCTCTCCGCCCTCGCCGCCGACCGCACCCTCATCGTCATCGCCCACCGCGCCGACACCCTCGCCCGGGGCCGCCGCCTCCTGCGGATGCCCGAAGGCCGCCTCACCGCGATCGTGCGGGAGACGGCCGACAGGTCCTAGGGGAAGGTCACTTACCGGCGACCGCCTTCGCCAGGATCGGCGTCAGGTTCTCCACCACCCACGGCGCGCTCAGCGCGTCCGGGTAGGCGATGGCGGAGGCGAGGGTGTTCTCCGAGGGCACCACCGCGAAGTGGTTGTTCTTCACCACGTCCAGCGACCGGAACAGCTTGTTGCTCTCCAGCTCCGATGCGGAGAGCAGCCCTTCGTCCCCGAACGGGTAGGTCATCAGCAGGACATCGGCCTCCAGCTCGTCCAGGTTCTCCAGGCTGACGCTGTCCTTGTCGGCGGAGTAGTTCTTGGACCGGGGGTGCTTGACCAGCCCCAACTGCTCGAAGACGCCCGGGTCCTGGTCGGCGAAGGACATGTAGGTGATCTGCTCGGGGTGGACGACGGAGTAGGTGTACGTCTTCCCCCTGAACTCCGGGTGCGCCGCCGCCGCTTCCTTGACGGTCCTCTCGTTGGCCGCGATCACCTCCTCCGCCTTCTCGCTCAGCCCGAGCGCCTTGGCGGCGGTCTTGAGCCGCTCCTGCCAGGTCAGGGTGTTGGCGTCCTTCTTGTCGGCGAAGGTGACGACCGGGGCGATCGGGGTGAGCTTGGCGTAGTCGGTGTCCATCTCCCAGGTGTTGACCCCGAGGATCACGTCCGGCTCCTCCGCGGCTATCGCCTCGTAGTCGGTGCCGTCCGTGTTGTCGTACGTCTTGAGCTTCTTCTCGCCCAGCTTCTCGATCGCCCGCTGCTTGTACTCGGCGACGGGGTCACCGTCCTCCACGTCCGGGGTGATCACCGGGACCAGGCCGAGGGCCAGGGCGATGGAGGTGTCGCCGTCCGAGACGGTGGCCACCCGGACGGGCTTCTCCTTGACCTCCGTACGGCCCCAGGCGTTGGTCAGGGAGACGGGGAAGGAGCCGTCGGCGGCGGAGGCCGCCTTCCCGTCCTTCCCGTCGGACGAGCCGGTGCCGGAGGAGCCCCCGCAGCCGGTGAGGAGGCCGAGGCAGGTGGCGGAGGCGAGCAGGGCGGCGGTGAGCGGCCGACGGCGTACGGAAGGGGACATCGTTCACTTCTCCAGCGTGAGGGTGCGGCGGCCCAGGGGGAAGATCTGGGGCTTCGCGGTACGGGGGTGGGGGACGACGACGCAGTTCAGACCGAACACGTCGGCGACGGTTTCCTCGGTGAGCACATGCTCGGGCGGTCCCTGGTGCACGATCCGGCCGTCGCGCATGGCGACGATCGACGCGGCGTACAGGGCGGCCTGGTTGAGGTCGTGGGAGACCAGCACGATGGTCTTGCCGGTCTTCTCGTTGAGATCGCCCAGCAGGTCCATGACCTCGAACTGGTGGGCGATGTCCAGGTAGGTGGTGGGCTCGTCCAGCAGGAGCGCCGGGGTGTCCTGGGCGAGCGCCAGAGCGATCCAGACGCGCTGCCGCTGGCCGCCGGAGAGCTCGTCCACCGGGCGGTCGATGAGCTCGGCGGTCCCGGTGGCGAGCAGCGCGTCGGTGATCAGCCCGTCGTCGGCCGCCGTCCGCCGCTGGCCGAACCTGCGGTGCGGATGGCGGCCCCGCCAGACCAGATCGCCGACGGTGATGGACTCCGGGGCGATGGGGGACTGCGGCAGGATGCCCAGCTTCCGGGCCACCTCGCGGGTCGGCATCGCGTGGATGTCGGAGCCCTCCAGGAGCACCGAGCCCGAGGCGATCGGCAGCAGCCGCGCGACGGACTTCAGCAGGGTGGACTTCCCGCAGGCGTTCGGGCCGACCAGCGCCGTGATCTCCCCGGCCGGGATCGCGACCGACAGACCGTCGATGACCGGGACCTTGCCGTACCCGGCGGTGATGGAGCGGGCTTCGATGTGGTGGGTCACGACGTGGCTCCGGGTCTGCGCCGAAGGATCAGCCAGACGAAGTAGGGCGCGCCGAGCAGCGCGGTGAGGACCCCGGTCGGGACCGGGCTGATCAGAGGGGCGTTCTGGGCGAGGACGTCCGCGCCGAGCACCAGGACCGCGCCGACGAACGGGGCGAGCCCGAAGGCCCGGTCCGCGCCGACCAGCCGGGCCGCGATCGGCCCGCTGATCAGCGAGACGAACCCGATCGGCCCGACGACGCTCGTGGCGAGCGCCGCCGCCCCCGCGCCCAGGGCGAGGACGGCGACCCGGGCGGCGGGCACCGATGTGCCGAGCCCGGTGGCCAGGTCGTCGCCGAGCGACATGCTGCCCAGCGGGCGGCCGAGCCGCGCGGCACAGAGCACGCAGACGGCGAGCCCGACGGCGAGGGTGGACACCCCGGTCCAGTCGGCCCCGTTGACGCTGCCGATCAGCCAGCGCATCGCGACGGCGATGCTGTGCTGGTCGGCCAGGCTGAACAGGTAGTTGGTGTACGCGGTGCAGACCCCGCTCAGCCCGATCCCCACCAGCACCAGCCGGTAGGTGTTCAGCCCGCCGCGCAGACTCAGCGCGTACACCAGGCCCAGCAGCACCAGCGACCCGGCGACGGCGGCGAGCGGGGTGCCGAAGGGGAGGGCCGGGGCGAGCAGCAGCACGGTCGCGGCACCGGCCCCCGCCCCCGCCGAGATCCCGACGATGTCCGGGGTGGCCAGCGGGTTACGGATCAGCCGCTGGTACAGCGCCCCGGCCAGGCCGAACAGCGCGCCGGAGAGCAGGGCGGACAGGGCGCGCGGCATCCGGATGCGGAAGATCATGTAGTCGGCGAGTCCGGTACGCATCCCGAACGCGGCGGGCAGCACGTCGGCGGGGTCGACCCGCCCCACCCCGCCGAGCAGCACCGAGGCGGCGAGCAGCCCGAGCAGCAGCACGGTGAGGACGGCGACGGTGAGGGCCGTACGCCGCGACCGGGCCCGCCGGTCCGCCAGCAGCCGGGCCAGGGTCGCCGTACGGAGCGCGGAGGCGGGCGCCGAACCGGGCGTGGAACCGGGGGCGGTGGAACGTATCAGCAGCTCCATCAGACACGCACCAGATTCCGGCGGCGGGCCAGCCAGACGAAGAACGGGGTGCCGACCACCGCCGTCATCACGCCCACCTGGATCTCGCCGTGGCCCAGCACCAGCCGGCCCGCGATGTCCGCGCCGATCAGCAGGATCGCCCCGCACGCCATCGACAGCGGCAGCGACCAGCGGTGGTCGGCCCCCGCCAGCATCCGGGCGCAGTGGGCGGCCACCAGACCGACGAACGCCACCGGCCCCACGGCGGCGGTGGCGGCCGCGCAGAGCAGCACCGCCACCGCGGCGCCCAGCAGTTGGGCCCGCTCGACCCGCACCCCGAGGCCGCGCGCCGCGTCCTCGCCCATGCTCAGCACGTTCAGGGTGCGCCCGAACGGCAGCGCCAGCAGCAGTCCGGCGACCGCGAACGGCAGGATCTCGTCCAGCACCTTCGCCCGCCCGGTGAGCTGACCCACCGACCAGAACCGCAGGTGCGCGTAGACCGCCTCGTCCCGTACGACCAGCAGGGTGATCAGCGAGGACATCACGGCGGCGAGCGCCACCCCGGCCAGCACCAGCCCGAGGGTGGAGCTGCCCGCGTTGGTCCGGGTCCCGATCAGGTAGACCAGCGCCGAGGTGATCCCGGCCCCCGCCAGGGCCAGCCAGAAGTAGCCGGTGACCCCCGTGATGTCCAGGAACAGGATGCCGAGGACGACGAACATCGCCGCGCCCTGCTCGACGCCCAGGATGCCTGGGTCGGCCAGCGGGTTCATCGTGAGCGCCTGCATCATCAGCCCCGAGGCGCCCAGCGCGGCCCCCACGGTCAGCCCGAGCAGGGTGCGCGGGATGCGCTCGGTCCACAGGACATGGCTGTTGTAACCGGTGCCGTCGGGGTGCAGCAGGATGCGCACCACCTCCGGCGGGGAGATGTCACGGGAGCCGAGCGCGATGCTCGCGACGACCGCGAGGAAGAGGACGGCGCAGGCGGTCACCACCAGAGCCGTACCGCGCGAGGAGGAGGTCCTCGCCAGGGGCGGCGGTGGTGGTGATGTCGCCGGCGGGGACGTGGCGTACATGGGGATTCCTGGGCTCCTCACCTGGGCAAGCGGCAGGTTAGGTTACCCTTATCCAGCTTTGGGGCGGTCCAATGCCGGAGCCGTTCCGCTCACAATCAGGGGTCAACAAACGGGCCCCGCGCTGCTTGGAGGACGGTGTGGCGGAAGCTGCCCTGCGGACCGTGGCCCCGACCGGAGCCGAGCCCGCACCCGGGACCCCGGTCGACGACGACTTCATCGCGGCCGGGGGACACCCGACCCATGTGCACGCCTTCCACCAGTTCCTCCACGTGCCGCTGGGCCGGATCGTCGTCACCGCCCTCGGCCGCGACCACGAGCTCTCCCCGTCGGTCGCGCTCTGGATTCCCGCGGGCATCCCGCACAGCGCCCGCTTCGCCCCCGACTCCCTGGTGGTGCCGGAGAACTTCGACCCCGAGCTGCACCGCCTGCCCTACTCCGAGGTGACCAGCGTCAACGTCTCCGACGCCCAGCGGCAGCTGCTGCTCAGCCGGATGCGCGCGTCGGAGCCGACCGAGGAGGACCCGGCGGTCTTCGCCGCCCTCTGCTCCGGTCACCGTGACGTCCTGCCGCTGCCCCAGCCCACCGGACGGTCCGCCGCGACGGTGGCCGGTGAGCTGATGCGCAACCCGGGGGATGCCCGTACGGCCTCCGAGTGGGCCGAGAGCCTCTACACCAGCTCGACCAGCCTGCGCCGGGCCTTCCGCGCCGAGACCGGGCTCGCCTTCTCCGAATGGCGCACCCGGGTGCGCCTCAACCACTCGCTGCAACTGCTTGCCGCCGGGCACATGGTGAGCACGGTCGCCGCCCGGGTCGGCTTCGTCTCCACCAACGGCTACATCCTCGCCTTCCGCCGCTACTTCGGCGAGACGCCGGGCGCCTATGTGAAGCGCTCGGCGACCCGTACGGCCGCGTAGGGCCGGAGCCCGGGGCTACCGGCGGATCGTCACCGGGTCGGTCTCCGCGTCGTTGTGGCGGCGCGCCCAGTTCTCCAGTGCCACCCGGCAGGCGTGGTCGAGGTGGCGCAGACCGCTGAGGTCCAGCTCCATGGGCTGGTCCTGCGGCAGCTTCTCCAACTGCTCCAGGATGCGCGGCAGCCGCAGGAAGGTCGCGTTGCCGGTGAGCGTCACCACGACCCGGCCGCCGGTCAGCTCGCGGGTGGAGAGCTGTACGTGGGAGGTCTCCCAGGCCGACTTCACCACGGCGAGCAGCAGCCCCAGCACCACGCCCTCGAAGAGGTTGGTCACCACGATGGCCAGCGCGGTGACCGCCAGCAGCACGGCCTCCCCGCGGTGTTCGCGCCAGAGCGGGCCGAACTCCTTCCAGGGCACCAGCTTGCATCCGGCGTGCACCAGGATTCCGGCGAGCGAGGCGAGCGGGATGATGCCGATGGCGGCGGGCAGCAGCGCCGCGAAGAGCAGCAGCCACACACCGTGGGCGACCCGGGAGAGCGCGGTGGTGGCCCCGGCCTGGACGTTGGCCGCGCTGCGGACGATGACCGCCGTCATGGGCAGCGCGCCGAGCGCCCCGCAGATCGTGTTGCCCACGCCCTGCGCGACGAGCTCCTTGTCGTAGTCCGTACGGGGCCCGTCGTGCATCCGGTCGATGGCCGCCGCGCTGAACAGGCTCTCGGCCGAGGCGATGAGGGCGAAGGCGAGGACGGTGCCGATGACGGCCACGTTCGCCAGGTTGCCGAATTCGGCCGCCCCCGGCAGTTCGATGGCGTGCAGCAGGCCGTTCACATCGGCGACCAGGGGCCGCAGCCCGGCCAGGGCGGCGACGGCGGTGGCCAGGCCGACCGCGGCGAGGGGCGCGGGGACGATCCGTACGCGGGCGGGGAGCTTCGGCCAGAGCAGCAGCACGGCGACGGTCCCGGCGCCCAGGCCGAAGGCGGTGAGGGCCTCGTTGTTCGTGGCGATCTCGACGGCCAGGGAGGGAAGTCCGGCCAGCTTGGCGAGGGCGGTGCCGGGCTGTTCGGTGTCGGCCATGGCGTACAGCTGGCCCAGCACGATGACCAGGCCGATCCCGGCGAGCATGCCCTGCACCACGGAGACGGAGATGCCCCGGAACCAGCGGCCGAAGCGCGCCACGCCCATGACCACCTGGAGCAGTCCGGCGGCCAGGACGATCGGCCCGAGCGTGGCGAGGCCGAATTCGGTGACCGCCTCGTAGACGAGCACGGTGAGCCCGGCGGCGGGCCCGCTGACCTGGAGCTTGCTGCCCGGCAGCAGACCGACGACGATCCCGCCGACGATCCCGGTGACCAGGCCGAGTTCGGCCGGTACGCCGGAGGCGACGGCGACGCCGAGGCAGAGAGGGAGGGCGACCAGGAAGACGACGAGCGACGCCATCAGGTCGCGCCGTACGACGTGGGGGTTCTTGAGTTCCTTCACGGAGATCACGGGTGACGATTCCCTTGAGGGTGAGGTCCGCTCCCGGCGGGGGCCGGGCGTGGACGGGTGGGGGGCGGGAAGCCGTCAGAGGCGGCCGGACAACAGGCCGCTCTCCGGCCGGTGAACGCTGATCGGGCCGGGGTGCACGATGCCCCGGCCCACGCGGGCGGGTCTGGGGGGCCGGCCGTGCGCGGGGCGGCCGGTCTCCTTTGCGTTCGCGGCGCCGTGCCGGGTGAAAGTCCGGGGGTGTTCGACAAGCGGGTCCAAGGTGGCCTGCCTCCTGCATCCGGGGGTGCCGGGGAGCGGTGTGGTCGGGGCATATTGACGAATGCGTTGCTTAAATCCGTATGCGTGTTCGGAATTAGGTACTGCGCTTCACCTCATGTTTTACCGGTCGTTGAACGTGTCCGGCCATTCCTTTGGCGATTCGGTGGATACGAGTACAGCTCAGCATATAGACGAGAACTTTGCTATCGCATTACCTTCTCGTGAAGGAACGCGAATGCGCCATTCTTGTCATTCATTCGGCTTGTTCTTTGTGATTGCCAATGGGGTGTTCGAGCCCTGCGGGACAGCAGGGCCAGGACATGCGGAAGTGCCCCCGGCGGCGGTCCGCCGGGGGCACTTCACGGGCACTTCGGAAGAGGCGCGGCCGTCAGACGCGGCGGCCGTGCAGGAAGAGATGCGGCTCTGGTGCGCCCGCTGGGTGGTCCGGGGTGAACAGCACGCTCCGCCGCTCCTCCACCGCGAACCCCGCCCCGGCCACCAGGGCGGTGAACTCCTCCTCGCCGAAGCTCGACACCACGACCGGCTGCCCCATGAACACCGCGCTCGCCTCCGCCACGTCCACCGGCACGGTGGCCACGGCCAGCAGGCCGCCGGGCCGCACCGCCCGGGCCAGCCGCCCCAGCAGCTCCGCCTGCTCGCCGCGGGACATCTGGAGCAGCGAGAAGTAGACGCAGACGGCGTCGAACTCCCCGTCCTCCCACGGCAGCTCACGCACGTCCCCGAGGCGGAACTCGGCGTCCGGCACCTGCCGGGCCGCCAGGGCGGTCATCACCGGGGAGACATCGACGCCCACCACCCGGTGCCTCGCCCCGGCCAGCCGCCGCGCCGTCGGTACGCCGGTCCCGCTGCCCACGTCCAGCACCCGGCTGCCCGGTCCGAGCCGCTCCAGCAGCAGGTCCAGCGAGGCGTGGTGGGCCGCCGAACCGGCGAACGCCCGCTCGTACTCGGCCCCCAGCGCGTCGAACACCGTCGCGGCGGGGAGCCCCGCCCGCTCTCCGGGGTCGTCACTCATCGGCGTCGTCCTCCCATGGTCCGGCGGCCGTCCGTGGCCGCGTCCCCAGCGTCCCCGTACGGGCGCCGGAGTATGCGGGCGTACGCGGATACGGGCACGGGCTCACGGAGGCACGTACGCATGCGGGTACGTACGTGTGCGGGCATCCTCGGGCGCGGGCGTCCGAGTGGGCGGGCGTCTGAGTATGTGGTGCCGTCACCGCTGAGTACCCGCCCCGATGTTCCGCCGCCCCGCCGCTGTTCGAATGGGGCCATGGACTCCGAAGCCCTCCGCCGCCCCCGTATCCAGCACGTCACCACCGCGGGCACCGCCCTCGCCGTCACGCTGCTCCCGCTGGTGGTCGGTGTGCTGCTGGCCAAGTCCATGGCGGCGGACCCGATGACCTCCGTGAACGCGCTCGTCACCAACGGCGGGCACCGCGCCCGGGTCTCGCCCAAGCAGTTGCGCGGCTGCGGCGGGGACGCCCTGCGGCGCCTGCGCGCCGCGGGACGCCCCCGCCTCGTCCGCCGCTGAGCGGGGCCTTCCTCAGCCGACCGGCTGGGCCTCGTCCGCCGACGGCCGCTCGAACTGGGTGCGGTACAGCTCCTCGTACCGCCCGCCCGCCGCGAGCAGTTCGGTGTGGGTGCCGCGCTCGACGATCCGGCCCGCCTCCACCACCAGGATCTGGTCGGCCGCCCGCACGGTGGAGAGCCGGTGGGCGATCACCACGGCGGTCCGCCCCTCCAGCGCCTCGGCCAGCGCCTCCTGGACGGCGGCCTCGGAGGTGGAGTCCAGGTGCGCGGTCGCCTCGTCCAGGATGACGACCCGCTGACGGGCCAGCAGCAGCCGGGCGATGGTGAGCCGCTGGCGCTCACCGCCGGAGAGCCGGTACCCGCGCTCGCCCACCACCGTGTCCAGCCCCTCGGGCAGCGAGGCGATCAGCCCCTCCAGCCGGGAGCGGCGCAGGGCGTCCCAGATGTCGTCCTCGGAGGCGTCCGGCCGGGCGAGCAGCAGATTGGCCCGTACGGACTCGTGGAAGAGGTGCCCGTCCTGGGTGACCATCCCCAGCGTGTCGCGGAGGGAGTCGGCGCTCAGATCCCGTACGTCGACACCGTTCAGCCGTACGGAACCGGCGTCCGCGTCGTACAGCCTCGGCAGCAGCTGGGCGATCGTCGACTTGCCCGCGCCCGACGAACCCACCAGGGCGATCATCTGCCCGGGTTCGGCGCGGAAGGACACTTCGTGCAGGACCGGGGTGCCGCCCCGGTTGTCCAGCGTCGCGACCTCCTCCAGCGAGGCGAGGGAGACCTTCTCCGCCGAGGGGTAGCCGAAGGAGACCTTCTCGAACTCCACCGAGACCTGGCCCTCCGGCACCTCGCGGGCGTCCGGCTTCTGGGCGATCAGCGGCTTCAGGTCCAGCACCTCGAAGACCCGCTCGAAGCTGACCAGCGCGCTCATCACCTCGACCCGGGCCCCGGCCAGCGCGGTCAGCGGGGCGTACAGCCGGGTCAGCAGCAGGGCGAGGGCCACCACGGCGCCCGCGTCCAGGGTGCCGCGCAGTGCGTAGTAGCCGCCGAGCCCGTAGACCAGGGCGAGCGCGAGGGCGGAGACCAGGGTGAGGGCGGTGATGAACGCGGACTGCGCCATGGCGGAGCGCACCCCGATGTCCCGCACCCGGCGGGCCCGCTCGGCGAACTCGGCGGACTCCCGCGCCGGGCGCCCGAACAGTTTGACGAGGGTGGCGCCGGGGGCGGAGAACCGCTCGGTCATCTGGTTGCCCATGGAGGCGTTGTGGCTGGCCGCCTCGCGCTCCATCCCGGCCATCCTGGCCCCCATACGGCGGGCGGGGACGACGAAGACGGGCAGCAGGACGAGCGCGAGCGCGGTGATCTGCCAGGAGATCGTGAGCATCACGGCGAGCGTCAGCAGCAGGGTGACCAGGTTGGAGACCACTCCGGAGAGCGTGTTGCTGAACGCGCGCTGGGCGCCGATCACGTCGTTGTTGAGCCGGCTGACCAGGGCGCCGGTCCGGGTGCGGGTGAAGAAGGCCACCGGCATCCGCTGCACATGGTCGAAGACCGCCGTGCGCAGGTCGAGGATCAGCCCCTCGCCGAGGTTGGCCGACAGCCACCGGGTGAGCAGCCCGAGCCCGGCCTCGGCGACCGCGATCAGCGCGATCAGCAGGGCGAGCCGGGTGACCGTACCGGGGTCCGCGCCCCGCACGATGGCGTCGACCACGCGCCCGGCGAGGACCGGGGTGGCCACCGCGAGCAGCGCGGTCACCACACTGAGCAGGAGGAATCGGTAGATACGGGATTTATGGGGCCGGGCGAAGACCAGGATGCGGCGTAGCGCCGCCCGGGAGAAGGGGCGTCGGTCCTGTTCGGCGTTCATCGCGCTGTGCAGCGATGTCCATGCGGTGACTTCCATGTCCATAGCGAGAACGCTAAAACCTGAAGTTTGGTTGAGGTCAAGGGGGCGCGAGGACCGGCTCGCCGCGCCTGCGTCACCGCGTGCTCCGGCCCCCGGAGCCGTAGCGTGGGCCGGACGACGACCTGTCCGCGCGAGTCCGGGCCCCGGGGTGACGCCATGTGCTGGAGCGCGACCGCCGACCTGGTGGCCGGTACGGGCATCGCCGCGATCGGAGCGGTGACCCTCGCCCGCACCCGCCGGGCCCGTGATCTCCCGCTGGCCGCGCTGCCGCTGCTGCTCGGCGCCCACCAGATCGTCGAGTCGGTGGTGTGGAACGCCGACGGCGGCCCCGGCCCCGCCACCCTCGCCTGGGCGGTGATCGCCCTGCCCCTGCTGGCGCTCTGGGTGCCGCTGGGCGTGTTCTGCTCGGCGGAGCAGCCCCGGGCCCGGCTGGCGGTGCCGCTCGCGGCCGGAGCGGTTACGGCCGCCTTCCTCGCGTACGCCCTTGCCTCCCGGCCCGTGACGGCGGAGGTGCGCGGCCGGACCCTCGGGTACGCGGTCGACCTCCCGCACGCCCCGCTCCTCGTCGCGGGCTACCTCCTGGCCACCGTCGGCGCCCTCCTGCTCTCCGGCGACCGCGTCCTGCGGCTCCTCGGGGTCCTGGTGGCGGTGGGCGCGGTCGTCTGCGTCGTGCTGTGGCGGACGGAGTTCATCTCCACCTGGTGCGCGTTCGCGGCGGTCTGCTCGGTGGTCCTGCTCGGCTGGGCGCACCGCCCCACCCCTTCGGCCGTACCCGGCGGGTGAGAACGGCCGAGGGGCGTCGGCGCCCGGCCGGTGCGAGCCTGAGGGCGGGAGGAACGGTCCCGCGAGGCAACCGACGTACAGGCGGCAGACGCAGCCGACGTACAGGCAGAGGGAGAAGCGGCGCGCGCATCGATCTGACGGGCAGGAACGCGGTGGTCACCGGCTCCTCGCAGGGCATCGTGCCCTGAGCGAGAGGTCCGGACCGCCCAGGGGCGGGGCGCCGCCGGTCGGGGCGGTCATGCGGCACTGGCATGATCGAGGGATGAACGAGAGCATCATCGCCGCCTGTGACGGGGCGTCCAAGGGAAATCCCGGACCGGCCGCCTGGGCCTGGGTCGTCGCCGACGCGCAGGGGAACCCGCGGCGCTGGGAGGCGGGCCCGCTGGGCACCGCGACGAACAACGTCGCCGAGCTCACCGCGCTCGCCGAGCTCCTGGAGTCCACGGACCCGGCGGCGAGCGTCGAGGTGCGGATGGACTCGCAGTACGCCATGAACGCCGTGACCAAGTGGCTGCCGGGGTGGAAGCGCAACGGTTGGAAGACCTCGGCGGGCAAGCCGGTCGCCAACCGCGAGCTGGTCACCCGCATCGACGCCCTGCTCACCGACCGTCCGGTGACGTTCCGCTACGTTCCCGCCCACCAGGTGGACGGCGACCCGCTCAACGCCCTCGCCGACCAGGCCGCCAGCGAGGTGGCGGTGACGCAGCGGGCGGCGGGTACGGCGCACGGAGCCACGGCCCTGCCCGTACCCGCCCCGGCGCGCTCCACGAAGGGGCGTACGGAGACGGGCGAGGCGAAGGGGAAGGGTGCGTCGGGCGCGTCCCGTACCGGGAGGTCCAACGGCACGATCAAGGCGCGGTTCGCCGGGCGGTGCCACTGCGGAAGGCCGTACGCGGCCAAGGAGCCGATCGCGAAGAACCCGAACGGCTGGGGTCACCCGGAGTGCCGTACGGTTCCCGCCTGATCACGGCCCGCCCGGACGCGCGGGGGAGAGTCCCGGACCTCGGTCACACGGGGGTCCGGGTCATGATCACGCGGGGGAGTCCCGGAGCCTGATCATGCACGTGGCGCAGGCGCCGGGCTCAGATGTCGGCCCAGACGAGACACCCGGCCAGCGCGGCGCGCGTGCCCCAGCGGGCCGCCAGGGCATCCACGAGCAGCAGGCCCCTGCCGTCCTCGGCCAGGCAGTCGAGCGAATCGTCACCGTCGGGACCGTCCGCCGCCGGAGCCGCCTCCACGGGCCGCCCCGCCGGGGTGGCCGGGGCCGGGATACGGGCCCGGCCGCGGTTCCACACGCAGATCCGGACCCCGTCCGCCGAGCGGAGGAGCCGACAGCGGATGCGGCGGGTACTGGTGTGCTGCACGGCGTTGGTGACCAGCTCGGTCACTATCAGGGCCGCCGCCTCGATGCGTTCCGCGGGTTCTCCCCACGCGCGCATCGCCTCCTGCACCCGGTGACGGGCCTCGGGAACGCCCCCTGGCAATCGGGGAACCCACCAGCTGTGTGCACCTCTGACTCCCCCGCTTTCCGGGGCGCGCTCGGCACCCATGACTATTTCCGACATGTATGCACTCTCAGCGCAAAGAGCATATTTTGCAAGCGACAGAGTGTCCAAGGCTCCGACCCGGGGCTCGACGAACGAGGTACGAGCATGCGCCCCCGCTCCGGTCCCACGGTGCAGCACCGCGTCCTGGCGGCCCGGCTGCGGATACTGCGGGAACAGGCGGGCATCTCCCTCAAGGCCGCCGCCGACGCCCTGGGTGCGCACCCCGCGACCGTACGCCGCATCGAACGGGCCGAGACCGGGCTCGACGCCCGGCAGGTCACCGGGCTGCTGCGCCGCTACGGGGTCCCGCCCGCCGTCGCCGAACCGATCCTGGCCGGGCTCGGAGCCGCGAACCTGCCCGGCTGGTGGCACCACTGGCGGGACGTCATGGAGGGCTGGCAGCAGGACGTCATCGGGGTCGAGTCCTCGGCCAGCCTGGTCCGCACCTGGCACCCCGCCCTCGTGCCCGAGCTGCTGCGCACCCCCGCCTACGCCGCCGCCCTCTACCGGATGCGCTACCCCGACGACAGCCCCGTCCGCCGGGAGCGCCGTGTGGAGCTGCTGCGGGAGCGGCGGCGCAGGCTCGGCGAGCGCGGTACGGCCCTGTGGGCTCTGCTCCCGGCCGTCGCCCTGCACACCCGGGTGGGCGACCCGCAGACCATGGCGGAGCAGCGGCGGGCGCTGGCCGCGGCGATGGAGCGGCAGCACATCACCGTCCAGGTGGTGCCGCTGGACCACCCGCCGCACGCCATGACCGCCATGCCGCCCCTGCACCTGCTGCGGGTCCCCGCCCCCGAGATCGGGGACCAGGCGGTGCTGGAGACCCCCGGCGTACGCGTCGACCTCGTCGACGACCCGGACGCCGTGATGGCCTACCGCATCCGGCTCGACGCGGCGTGCGCCGCCGCCCCGCCCCCCGGCACCCCGCTGCCGCTCTGAACCCGCGCAGCCCACTCCGGGATGCGGCGCGGGCCCGGGCCGTCCAGGGTGAGGGAGTGGTGCGGCAGCGGAGGGCCCAGTGGATTCCGGTCGGGGTCGTCATGCTGGCCGTCGTGATCGACCTGGTGACCCCGACCGACATCACGTCCGCACCCCTGCTCGCGACGGCGCCCGTCGCCGCCGCCCCCCTGCTGACCCCGCCGGGCATCATCGCGATCGGTGCCCTCTCGATGGTCGTCCAGGTGGTCCTCGCCCGGGTCGACCACACCTTCGGCTGGCACGGGGGCGTGGCCAACCAGCTCACCCTGGTGGCCGTGACCGTGCTCGCCGTCCTCATCAACCGCACCCTCACGGGCCAGAGCGCCCGGACCCGGCGCGCCCGCCAGGTCGCCGCCGTGGCCCAGGCCGCCGTACTGCCCCGGCCCCCGTCGCGGCTGGGCGACCTCCGGATCGCGGCGCGTTACGTCCCCGCCGAGGACGAGGCCATGATCGGCGGCGACCTCTACGTGGTGCAGGAGACCCCGCACGGGGTGCGCGTGATGGTCGGCGACGTCCGGGGCAAGGGCCTCGGCGCCGTGGGCGCGGTCTGCGCGGACCTGGGGGCCTTCCGGTACGCGGCGGACGAGGCGGAGGACCTGCCCGGACTGGTGAACGCGCTGGAGAGGGCCCTGCTGCGGGAGGGCGGCCGAAGCGGCGACCAGGAGCGGGACGAGGGGTTCACCACGGCGCTGATCGCGGAGTTCGCCGTCGGCCTCGACGCCGTACGGATCGTCAACCGGGGCCATCCGCCCCCGCTGCTGCTGGACGCCGAGGGCACGGCCACCGCCCTCGAACCGTCCCGGGAGGCGCCCCCGCTCGGCATGGCGGCGCTGGGCACCTGGTCGTTCCCGGTCGACACGTTCCCCTTCCCGCCCGGCTCCACGCTCCTGTGCTACACGGACGGGGTCACCGAGGCCCGCGACGAGGCCGGGGTCTTCTACGACGCGGAGGTACGCCTGCCCCGCCTCCTGCGCCCCCGCTCACTCGTCGGCGACCCGCCGACCCCCGGGCAGATCCTCCAGCTGCTGATCGACGACGTCGGACGCCACACGGGCGGCCGTATCCAGGACGACCAGGCCCTCCTCGCCCTGCACCGCCCCGCCCCGGAAACCGGCCCGGTTCCCCGGCGCCCGGGTGTTTGAGGCGCGGATCGTCGGTCACCCGCACGGTACGGCCGTACGGCGAGCGCCTGCGGCACGCATCCGACACCGGGAGTGAGCAGCATGGAGAACTGGCGTACGCACGCGGCCTGCCGCGAGGAGGACCCGGACCTGTTCTTCCCCATCGGGACCTCCGGCCCCGCCGTCGTCCAGGCCGAGGAGGCCAAGGCGGTCTGCCGGACCTGTCCCGTCCAGGCCCAGTGCCTGGAATGGGCCCTGGAGAACGGCCAGGACTCCGGCGTCTGGGGCGGTCTCGCCGAGGACGAACGACGCGCGCTGAAGCGCCGCAGCCGCAGGCGGGCCAGGAACACCGCGAGCTGACCCGGCCGGTCGGGCGCGCTCCAGGACGGTGGCAGAACGGTGATACGTACGACACCGCCGCCCGCACCCTCGTCAGGGGCGGCCCAGTGGGTAGACGATGAGCCATGGACACCACCGTTTGGCTCGTCGTCGGCGCCGTCGCCGCACTCCTCATGCTGGCCTTGGCCGCCGTACTGCTGGTGCGCGTCTTCAAGGCCAGGAAGCTCCTGGTCGACGCCGGTATCCCGCTGCGGAACAAGGCGCTCGTCTGGGCGGCCGTCATCTACACGGTCTCCCCGGTCGACCTGCTGCCGGACCCCGTCTACCTCGACGACATCGGATTCCTGCTGCTGGCCCTGCGCTCGCTCCACTCCGCCGCCTCGGCGGCCGGACTGGGGGCGGCCAAGGGGGCCGGAGCCCCGGTGGAGATCCCCACGCCAGGGAAGACGGCCGGGCGCCGGCCGGACGCGGTGCGCTAGGCGTCCGCGCGTGCGCCGGGCCCCTCGGAGCCGCGGGGTGTCCGGGTCCGGTAGGAGTGGCCGAGTTCCGGGCCGAGTCCGAAGTAGTGGCGGAAGTTGTAGATGAGCGGGCTCCAGGCGACGGGGTCGATGTGATCGGTGCCCGGAACGACGATGCGGGAGTCGGCGTGCACCTTGCACACGGCGGCCTCGACGATGACGAACTCCCCGGAGACATCCGGCCGCACCCGTTCGGCACGGGCCTCCAGCTGGATCGGGCATCCGGCGACGCGAGGCGGCCGGACCAGATGGGAGGGCTCGCCCGTCATCCCCGCCGCGGCGAACTTGTCCGGCTCGAAACGGCAGCCCTCGGGCTTGCCGGAGGGCACGGGATTCCGGCCGGTCAGCGGCGCCAGCCGCTCCACGGCCGGCCACTGGTCGGGGGCCGGCAGATTGATGACCAGGCCGGGGCGGCTGCCGAGGTTGTACGCGGTCTGCCCCTCACGGCCCAGTCCGATCACCACCGTCCGCCCGAGGGCCCACGCGGACGATATCGGGGCAAGGTTGAACGAGCCGTCCTGATTCTCTGTCGACAGGAGCACCACCGGCGTCCCGAAGTACAGGACGCTCGGCTCGATCTCCAGATGGGTGGCGGCTGTCGGTCGGGTGGCTGCTGTCGGTGCGGGCAGGATGCTGGGAGGTGCCGTGTTCATGGTGCGCAGCCTAGGGTCCGGTCGTTTCGGTCAGGGCCGAAGTGTCACGGGGGGACAATGGGGCACATGGACATGCGGCGTGCACAGGTGGCCGGTCCCGACCTGGCCACCGTGGCGAAGCTTCTGGCCGACGGTACGCGGGCGGGTTTCTGCCTGGCCCTGCTCGACGGCCGGGCGTGGACAGCGACAGAACTGGCGCGTCATATGGGGGTGGCGCCCTCGACCGCGACCGAGCACCTGCACGCGCTCGTCCGTGGGAACCTGCTGGCCGAGGAACGGCAGGGCCGCCACCGCTATGTGCGTCTGGCCGGTCCGCAGGTGGCCGAGCTGGTCGAGAGCCTCGCCTCCATGGCACCCGCGCCTACCCCGGCACCCCGTTCCCTGTCGGCGGCCGGCCGACGGCAGGCCCTCGCCCACGCCCGCACCTGCTACGACCACCTCGCCGGGACCGTCGGGGTCGCCATCACCGACGCGATGCTCGGCCGAAGGCTGCTGGACCAGGACCTCGGACTCGGGCTCACCGGCGCCGGAGCGGCCTGGCTCGACGATCTCGGCATCACCGTCCCGGCCGGCACGCGCCGGCCGTCGGTACGGTCGTGCCTGGACTGGACCGAACGCCGCCCCCACCTGGCCGGTGCCGTCGGTGCCGCCCTGTGCCGCCACGCGTTCGACACCGGCTGGATCACTCCCGTCGGCACCACGCGCGCCGTCGCGGTCACCGCCCTCGGCCGGCAGGCGTTCCGCCGCCACCTCGGTCTGTCCGATGAACTCCTTGCGCCCAACGGGTCGTGATCGATGGGCCTGCCCCCGCCGGGGAACACCGGTGCGGACCCGGAACCGTATGCCGTCGGCCGACTGCCGCCGGGGCCGGACGGACGGCCGCCCCGTCCACTGCCGATCCGTACCCGGCCCTGGCGTCAGATGTCAGACGTCCTGCGGCAGCGGCGCCGACCGGGAGCCGGACTGCTGATCCTGCGGCTGCTGCTCCGGCTGCTGCTGTTCCTGCGGCGGCGCGGGCTGCGAGCCGGGCGAGTCCCCGGGCGGGTTGGCGGGCGAGTCGCCGGGCGGGCTGTCGGGCGGCGGGGGATCGCTGGCGGGCGGGCTGTCCGGCGGCGGAGTGGTCCCGTCGTCGGCCGGGGGCGGGGAGTCGCCGGGCGGCGGGGATTCGCCCTCGGGCGGCGATGCGCCCGGGCTCGGAGGGCAGGAGCGGTTTCCGTCACCGGCTCCCGGCGGGCAGGGCGACTCCGACCCGTCCTTCTTCTTGTCCTCGGGCGGATCGGTCTTTTTGTCCCCGCTTCCGGTGTCACCCGCCGGACGGGTGAACCAGTCACCGTTCTCCGGGTCGACCATCACGAACTCCTCCACCGGCTTCGACGACGGTTCCACCACGACCACGTCCGACGCCCGGTATCCCGGCCATGCCTTCCCCGTCTGTTTCGGGGTGCTCTCCTGGGCAACGGGCGGCAGCAGCGGGTTCCCGCAGGCGCACCGCACCCGGGGGACCCCGCGGTCGTCCACGAGCACCGCCGTACCGGACTGGAGCACCGCCTGATAGGCCGTCGCCTCCCCGTCCCGGAAGCTGTGGTTGGTCACGCGGGTGTCCATGCGCAGCTGTACGGGGGTGAGCGAGCGGAGATAGCCGGGGACGGCCGACGGCTCGATGTCCTGGACCGAGGCGAACGCCCGGTTCTTCTCCGGCGCCCCGCTCAGGAACCTGATCTGCTGCTCCACGTCACAGCTCGCGACCTCGCGGGTCCCCCCGTACAGACCGGGTTCCGCCCCGTCCACCCCACGGGTCACCTGCGATCCCCGGTCCGACGGGCTCGGCGCCGCGGACGGTGAGGAGGTGCCGGGCTCGGGGTCGCTCTCGCGCGCCGTGGACTCCGTGAACGGGTCCGGGCCGGAGGAGCCCGCCGCCTGGAGGAACACCTCACCGCCCGCCTTCGAACCGCCGCTGTCCGGGCGGGTCAGGAACACGACCAGCACGACGGCCGCGACCACGGCCGTCGCGATCATGGCGATCCGGGGCACGGACCGCCACCACGGACGCCCGGGGCCGGAACCGGAACCGGAGGAGGCCCCGGAACCACTGCCCGGGCCGGAGCCGCCGGAGTCCCCCGGGCCCGGGCCGCCGCCGGAGCCGCCCGGCCCCCCTGGCCCGCCGTGGTCCCCGCCGCTCGGCGGACCGGGCGGCGAGCCGGACACGGTGGTGGGGGGCGGGGGCGTCGGACCGGACTGGGAGGGGCCCGAGAGCGGACCGGAAGGCGGTCCCGAGGGGCGGCCGGAGGACGGCGGTTGGACACTCACGGGCTCTGCTCCCCGAAGTCGGTAACGCCCCGGACTCCTGATCCACCTTCAGGGCATAACAGGGCAATCCGGGCCTTGTCGCACTCATTGTGTGCTCCGCCCGGGCGCTCCCCGCAAGCGGAGGGAGAGACCGTTCTCCCCGGGAAGCGGAGTTCCGGGCCACTGCTTAGCGTGGCAGCGTGAACGTCCGGGCGAGCAACGACAGGAAGAGCGCGGCGCGCGCACCGCACGGCTGGCGCGACGCGCTCGCGGCGGTGCTGGCCGGAACCCTGGCCATGCTGGTGACGGCGGCCCTCGGCCTCTGGGCCGCCGGTGCCACCGGCCTGCCCGGCGGCGGCTTCCCCCAGGTGGTCGCCGCGGTCGTCGTGATGGCGGCGGGCGGCTCCGTCGGGCTGGCGGGCGACGCCGGTTCCCTCGTGGGGGCGCAGGCGGGCCTCTCGGTGCTCCCGCTCTCGGTGACCCTCGCGGGCGCGCTCCTCATCGCCCACGGGTTCCTCCGCCCGCTGCGCCACCGGGCCGTCGCCGGGGGCCGGGAACTGGCGGGCTGGGCGGGCCGCGTCGCCGCCCTGTGGGCCGTGGTGCTGGTCGTCCTCTCCCTCGTGGCCCGGCACACGTTCACCCTCCCGGCCGAGAACCTCACGGGGGACGGGACCGGCGACGGCGCGGAGGACGCCTTCGGGGACGTCCTGGGCGACTCGGCCCGGATCGGATTCCGGGCCGACCTCCCGCCGACCCTGCTCCTCGGCCTGCTGTGGCTCGCCGGTGTCCTCGTACTGGCGCTCCTCGTCTCGCGCCGGGCACCGCTGCCGCCCCGGCTGGTGCGCTTCCAGGAGACCGTGCGCCCGGCCGCGTCCGCCATGGTGGCGCTGCTCCTGGTGTCCGTCGCCCTGGGGGCCGTGGCGGGGCTGGTCGTGATGGTGGTACGGGGCCACCCCGCCCAGACCCTCGCGGTGATCCTCCTCGGGCTGCCGAACCTGGTCTGGCTCGCGCTCACCGTGGGCCTCGGCGCCTCCTGGGAGGGCAAGGTGCAGGGTCCCTTCGGGCTGCCGATGCCCCAGGTCCTCGACTCCGTACTCCGTACGCCGGACCTCTCCACGGTCGACCTGCGCACCCTCGCCGCCCAGGACGGGCGCGTCTGGTGGCTGCTCGTCGTCACCGTCCTGCTCGTGCTCGGCGCCGCGTTCCTGATGGCGGTGCGCTCGCCCGCCCGGACGCGGCCCTGGCAGCACGCCCTGCACCTGGCGGTCGCGCTCACCCTGACCGTGCTGCTCATCGGCCTGACCGCCGCCGTCTCCGCCCGGTACGGCCTGTCCCTGCTGGGCATCGGGGACCTCGGCGGCGGCCTCGGGGGCGAGGTCTCGCTGCGCCCCCGCCTGTGGACCGCGCTCGGCATCGCCTTCCTCTGGGGCCTGGCCGCCGGCTTCCTGGGCGCGCTCGCCGCCTCCCGGGTGCACCGGCGGCACGGCGAGGTCCCGCCGGACAGCCCTTAGACGCGCTGTCCCGGTACGTCGGTGACGCGGGCGGTCAGCGGATCTCGTGGCCGGGATGCTGCGCGTCGTAGGCCCGGCGGGCCTCGGCGACGGTCTCCCGGTGATCGAGCGACCAGTCGGCCAGTGCCTTGACCAGGTGGGTCAGACTCGCGCCGGTCTCGGTGAGCCGGTAGTCGACCTGGGCGGGCACGGTCGGGTAGACGGTCCGGAGCACCAGCCCGTCGCGTTCCAGCCGGCGCACGGTCAGGGTCAGCATCCGCTGGGAGATCCCCTCGATCGCGCGCTGAAGCTGCCGGAAACGCCGCGTCCCGTTCGCCAGCTCGACGATCACGAGGACCGACCACTTGTCGCCGATGCGGTCGAGGACATCGCGGATTCCGCAGTCCGGATGGTGCGGCTGCCCGCACGGGTCCAGCTCCGCGGGTCCAGCGGTTACCCCGGTGTGCGTCACTGACATCGGACTGCCTCCTTGTGGGCCGACCTCGGCGGCTCCACGATCACCTTAGTTTTCACGATCAACTCTGTTACTGATGTCCACGATCACTCTGGTTACTGAAGAGAACCACGGCAGGAGACCGAACCGCAATGATCATGGTGACCGGCGCAAGCGGACAGCTCGCCTCCCTGACGCTCCAGGAGCTGGCCGACCGGAAGGTCCCCGCCCTGGGCGGCAGCCGAACCCCCGCCGACGGGCAGCGCCGCCTGGATTTCGACGACCCCGCCGGGCTGGATCTCACCGGTGTCTCGACCCTGGTCCTGATCTCGGCCGGGTACGCCGAGGACGACCAGGTCATCGCCCGGCACCGGGCACTGCTCGATGCCGCGGTCCGCGACGGCGTCGAGCACGTGGTCTACACGAGCCTGACCGCTACCGGGGACCACCTCGGATTCGCGCTCGCCCACCGCGTCACGGAGAGCCTCGTCAGGGCCAGTGGCCTCGCGTGGACGATTCTGCGCAACGGTCTTTACGCCGAGCTCTTCGGGGCGCTGCTGGCGTGGACGCCCGACGGAGTGGAGTCGGCTTTCGGCGACGGCGCTCTCGCCGCGGTGGCCCGGGCGGATCTGGCCGCCGCGGCGGCCGTCGTCGCGGGCGACAGGACCGCGCACGTCGGCCGGGTCTACGAACTGGTCGGCACCCCGATCACCGCCGATGGCGTCGCCGAGCGTCTGCGTGTCGCTCACCGGACCATCGGGCTCGGCGAGTACCGCGCCCGGCTCCTCGCGGACGACACGTTGCTGCCGTTCCAGCCGCCGATGCTCGCCTCGATCGCCACGAGCGTCCGGCACGGACTCCTCGGCGGCTCCGGTCCCGACCTCGCCGGGCTCCTCGACCGGCCGCTCACCGACGCGCTGACCGTGGCGTCGGCCACCGCGGCCGCGATGCGTCCCGGCGCACGCTGACCCGGAGCGGTCCACCGCCACGCGCCGGACGGCCGCCCGAGCTGCGGGCGGCCGTTCGACGACAGGGCCTAGGTGTTCTGTCCCGGGAGGTTGTGGGCGGTGAGGTACATCTCGGCTGAGGGATCTTGAAATGGGTGAGGGCCTGCCGGTTCGGTGTGGATTGCGACGTCTACACCTGACCGAAAGGCCCTCGTGCCCCACCGTAATGCACCTCTGACCGAGACCGGCCGCCTGCGTCTGGCCCGCTGCGTGGTCGAGGATGGCTGGCCTCTTCGACGCGCGGCAGAACGCTTCCAGGTCTCGCCCACCACGGCCCAGCGGTGGGCCACCCGCTACCGGGCCACGGGCGAGGCCGGCATGAGCGACCGCTCCTCCCGCCCGCACCACAGCCCGCGCCGGACCGCGACCCGAACCGAACGCCGGATCATCAAGGTCAGAGTCCTGCGGCGCTGGGGACCAGCCCGCATCGCGCACCTGCTGAACCTGGCCCCCTCGACCGTGCACCGGGTCCTGACCCGCTTCGGCCTGGCCCGCCTGAAGCATCTGGACCGGGCCACCGGCCGCGTCATACGCCGCTACGAACACGACCGCCCCGGCGAGCTGGTACACGTGGACATCAAGAAACTCGGGAACATCCCCGACGGCGGCGGCCACAAAGTCCTGGGCCGCCCGGCGGGCCGCAGGACCAGGTCCGGTGTCGGCTACCAGTACATCCACACCGCCGTCGACGACCACTCCCGCCTGGCCTACAGCGAGATACTCACCGACGAGAAGAAGGAAACCGCCACCGCCTTCTGGCAGCGGGCCCACGCCTACTTCACCGGCGTCGGAATCACCGTCGAACGCGTCCTGACCGACAACGGCGCCTGCTACAAGTCCCACACCTGGCGCGACACCCTGGCAGCAGCCGGGATCGCCCACAAGCGAACCCGGCCCTACCGGCCCCAGACCAACGGCAAGGTCGAACGCCTCAACCGCACCCTGCTGGACGAATGGGCCTACGCCCGTCCCTACCGCTCAGAACAGGAACGACGCGACGCCTTCCCCGCCTGGCTGCACACCTACAATCACCACCGCGGACACACCGCGCTCGCAGGCAAACCACCCGCCACCCGCGTCCCCAACCTCACAGGGCAATACACCTAGGCTTCCGGGAAGACCGGGCGGGCCCAGCGCGGCGGCCGGGGCGGCGGCTCGGGCGTCGCCGACCAGGAACCGGCCCGCGCGTCCACCCGGGTCGGCGCGTGGTCCCCGGCCGCGATCCCGGACGCCGCCGCCCGCAGCGCCGCCACGAACCGCAGACAGGTCTCGTAACGGTCGTCCGGCGACTTGGCCAGCGCCTTCGCCAGTACGCCGTCCACCGCGCCCGGCAGACCGGGCCGCTGCCCGGACGGCGGAGGCGGCGGATCGTACTGGTGGGCCCAGAGCAGGGCCATGTCGTCGTCCCGCTGGAAGGGCGGCGCCCCGGTCAGGGTCTCCTGCACGACGCACGCCAGGCTGTACACATCGCACCGGCCGTCCACGGGCTTCCCCGAGATCTGCTCCGGCGCCACGTAGTCGAGCGTCCCGACGAACTGGCCGACCGTGGTGAACCCCGTCAGCGACAGCGACTTCTTCGTCAGCCCGAAGTCCGTCAGATACACATGCTCCGGATGGTCGCTGTCGGTCCCCGCCGCCACCAGGATGTTCCCCGGCTTCACATCGCGGTGTACCAGATCGTGGTCGTGGGCCGCGTCCAGCGCGGAGGCGACCTGTCCGCCGATCCGGACGGCGGCGGTGAGATCGAGCGGCCCGCGCCGGTCGATCAGTACGCGCAGATCGGCGCCCGGTACGTACCGCATCGCGATGTAGAGGAGCCCGTCCGTCTCCCCGGCCTCGAACACCGGCACGATATGGGGGTGGTCGATCGCCGCCGCCACCCGCGACTCATGGGTGAACCGCTGCCGGAACGTGTCGTTGCGGGCCAGTTCCGGGGCGAGCAGCTTGAGCGCGACGATCCGGTCCAGCCGCAGATCCCTGGCCCGGTAGACGACCGCCATACCCCCACGCCCGATCTCGGCCTCCACGAGATAGCCCGCGATCCGCTTCCCGACCAGCTCGTCGTCGCGCCCGGCGGGCAGCCCGGCATCGTGCGACGGGGGAGGCGGGGGAGCCACGGCCCGTCACCGCTCAGGGCGGCCCGGCGCCCCGCCGTCCGGCGAGTCGGCGGGAGTGACGAGACGGGTGGGTTCGGGCCCGTCGGAAGTGACGACACGGGTGGGTTCGGGCCCGTCCGGGGTGACTGCGCGGGTGGGTTCCGGCTCCCCGGGAGTGACCACCCGGGTCGGTTCGGGTGATCCGGGAGCAGCCTCCCGGCCCGGCGCGGAATCGTCCGGCTCCACCACCCGGGTCGGCTCCGGCGCGGCCCCCTCGGGAGCCACCGGGGCTGAGCTCGAGGGCCCCGAGCTCGCCCCCGGCCCGGCGTCCGCCGCGTACGTACTGAGCTGGGTCCCGTCGCAGAAGACCCACCGCTCGTGCTCGGCGTCGTACAGCCACACCGACTCCCCGTCCACGATCATGCCGACCCGCATCCCCCGCGTCCGCCGCTGGAAGCCCTCCCCGTCGCTGCGGCCCTCGGCCAGGTCCTGGGCCGCGCGCCGGTACTGGTTCAGGGCCTCCTCCGCCCGGGCCAGCAGGGGGCGCGGGTCCGCCGTACGGGCGAGCGGCTGACCGGGGGCCGGAGGGTCCTTCGGTACGGAGACGAGGAGCCGCCCGTCGACCCAGGCCGCCCAGCCGTTGGAACAGACGACGTACGCCCAGTCCCCGCGCCGGTCCACCAGCCGCACCGGCAGCAGTCCGTCCAGCGGATCGGTGGGCCGGGCGGCATCGGGCGTCTCCCAGGCGTCCAGCCCGTCCGGCGGGACGACATGGGTGGGACGGAACTCCGGGGCCGGGGTCGCCATGGCACCGCCTCACTTCCGCATGACCGCGGGCTCATGGCGCCGCAGCAGCTTCGCGACGACGTATCCGAAGAGGGCGGAGAGGACGACGAGCATGCCCATGTTGAGCAGCCAGACCCCCGCGGAGTGCCCGAAGAGCGGGTCGGACGTCAGGTCGCCCGGCACGATCCGGGCCAGATCGATCGTGCCGGCCATCGCACCCAGTGCCCACCGCGAGGGAACCAGCCAGGACAGCTGCTCGAGCCCGGGCACCCCGTTCAGCTTCAGCAGGGCCCCGCAGAACACCACTTGGACGATGGCGAGGAGGACGAGCAGCGGCATCGTGACCTCCTCCTTGCGCACCAGGGCGGAGACCAGCAGACCGAGCATCATCGCGGTGAAGGACAACAGGGCGACGGCCAGGGTGATTTCCACCAGTGGTGGCAGGAACACCCCTTCGCCGCCCGGTGCGTTGAGGTCGACGCCGACCAGTCCCACCAGGGTCAGCACGATGGCCTGAAGGACCGTGATGGTCCCGAGCACCACGATCTTCGACATCAGATACGCGGATCTGGAGAGGCCGACGGCTCTCTCCCGCCGGTAGATCACCCGCTCCTTGACCAGCTCCCGTACGGCGTTGGCCGCCCCGGTCAGCACGCCGCCCACGCACAGGATGAGCAGCGCGTTCATCGCCGTCTCCTGGGTGAGTCTGCTCCCGGCCAGGGCGCGGGCCATCGCGCCCATGACGAAGGGCAGCGCGATCATGATGATCAGGAACGTGCGGTCGGCGGCGAGCGCGGAGGCGTACCGGCGGACCAGGGTGGACAACTGCGCACCCCAGTTACGGGTCTTCGGCGGCGGGGCCACGGTCGCCCCGGGCGCGGTCCGGTCCGACCGCGGCTGGGCCGAGGCGCCCGCGATGTACTGCCGGTGGAACGGCGAGCGGGCGTAGGTGGCCGCCCAGTCCCGGTCCCGGTCGCTCTCGAACGCCTCGAACGCCTCCGGCCACTCCGTGAAGCCGAAGAAGGCGAGGGCGTCCTCCGGCGGGCCGTAGTAGGCGATGCGGCCACCGGGGGCGAGGACGAGCAGCCGGTCGCAGACCTCCAGGCTCAGCACGCTGTGCGTGACGACGATGACCGTACGGCCGTCGTCGGCCAGCCCGCGCAGCATGTGCATGACCGAGCGGTCCATCCCCGGGTCGAGCCCCGAGGTCGGCTCGTCCAGGAAGAGCAGCGAGGGCTTGGTCAGCAGCTCCAGGGCGACGCTGACCCGCTTGCGCTGGCCGCCGGAGAGGCTGTGGATGGGCTGGTCCACCCGCTGTTCCAGGCCCAGTTCATGGATGACCTCCAGGACCCGGGCCTGCCGCTCCTCCTTCGCGGTGTCCTGCGGGAAGCGGAGCTCGGCGGCGTAGCCGAGGGCCTTCCGTACGGTCAGCTGGGAGTGCAGGATGTCGTCCTGCGGTACGAGGCCGATGCGCTGGCGCAGCTCGGCGAAGTCCCGGTAGAGGTCACGGCCGTCGTAGAGGACGGTGCCGGTGTCGGCGGGGCGCAGTCCGGTGAGGGCGTTGAGCAGCGTCGACTTCCCGGCGCCGCTGGGCCCCACGACCCCGAGCAGGCACTTCTCGCCGACCGGGAAGGAGACCTTGTCCAGCAGGGTCCTGCCGGCCTTGCGCGCCTTGCCGACGTGGACCTCCAGATCCTGGACGTCCAACGACACCTCGCCGGTGTCCACGAACTCCTGGAGCACATCCCCGACGAGGCTGAAGGCGGAGTGGCCGATACCGATGATGTCCGCGGTCTCCACGACCGCCCGGTCGACGGGCTGGCCGTTGAGGAAGGTGCCGTTGTGGCTGCCGAGGTCGACGATCTCGTGGCGGCCGTCGGGGAGCGCCCGCAGTTCGGCGTGGCGCCGGGAGACCACGAGGTCGTCGATGACGAGGTCGTTGCCCGCGTCCCGGCCGATGCGCACGGTCTTCGCGGGCAGCGGCCGTACGGTGGTGGGCTGCCGGAACGTGCCGGTGGCGGCGGGCATCGAGACGGCCGAGGGCCGGTCCGCGGTGGCGGGACGGGCAGGGGGCTCACGCCCCACCAGCACGGCGCGCGGTCCGTCGCTCGGGCTGCCGAAGCGGATGACGCTGCCCGCGCCGACGCCCGACTCATGGACGCGGTGGCCGCCGGTGTATGTGCCGTTGGTGCTGTCCTCGTCCTGAAGCGTCCAGTGACCAGCTTCGGGATGGAGCACCGCGTGGTGCCAGGAGACCCGGGCGTCGTCGATGACGATGTCGCTCTCGGGGTCGCGCCCGACATGGTAGTCCCGGCTCGGACTCATCACCGTGGAGCCGAGATCGGTCTCCAGGACGAGCTCGGGCGCAGTCGGCGCTGCGGGCCGCTCTCCCATGCCCTGAATTCTATCGATACGTCACGATCGGCGCCCGTCGCGGCGCTCGTCCGACGGGCCTCCGGGGCGGGGCGGTCCCTCGGCACTCCGGAGCGGGGCGGCCCCACGGCGGGGCAGGGGCTCCCGGTGGAGCGCGGTGGCCCTTCGGCGGAGTGCGCGGTCTCCCGACGGAGCGCTGTGGCCTCTCGGCGGAGTGCGCGTCTCTCAGCGGAGCACGGTGGCGAGGATGATCTTCCCGCCGTCCGCCGACCCGCGGACCGTGACCTCCTGGGCCAGCCGCTGGACCATCGGCCAGCCGAAGCCCCCGGTGCGGCCCGTCAGGTCCGGCGTCCGGTCCTGCGGGTGCGCCGGGCTCGGATCGGCGACCCGGACATGGACGCCCGTACGGTCGGCGGTCAGCCGGAGCGAGGTGACGGACCCCGCGTGCCGGAGGGCGTTGGTGACCAGCTCCGTGACGAGGAGCAGCAGATTCTGCACCACGTGCGCGGCCGGTGCGGGGTTGAGCAGGGCCACGAAGGAGCTGATCGCGTCCCGTGCGTCGGCGGCCCTCTCCGGCCGGCACACGAAGTCGGTGCGGGTCTCCCCGTCCGGCGAGAGTGTCATCAGCATGCGGTCGTTCATGGCGGTCACCCCGTCGCGTGAGCTTTCTGGCTGACGTGCGCGTACCCCCGTAACCGGATTTCATGGACAACGACCCTGGGGCGGGAGTGACGTCCCCGCTACGGTTTGTTCCCCCTCCTCCTCCGGACCCACGTCTTCTCTCGTCGAGAGCTCTGCGTGCGCGACCGCTGTGCTGTGCTGGGTGTGGTGGCCCAATGCTCGACTGTGTGTAGTGACTCATGGGCCCGAGGTACTCCCGCTCTCCGGCGAGGGCGATGCACTGAGGCGACGGCATCAGCGCCCCCGTGCCCTGTTGAGGGCTCTGAAGACCGGCGTCGGGGTGTCGAGCTTCTTCTGCGGCGTCGGCGCCAACGGGTCGGAAGCCTTGGCTCCGGCAGCACCTCGGCCCGGCTGCACATCAGCGTTCGGTGTGGTCCAGGATCGCGGCAGCGAGCGGCCTGTGTACCTCACGTGGGAGTGCGTGCCCCATGCCGGGGATTTCGATGATGCGTGCGCCTTGAATCGCCTGGGCGAGGTGGTGGGGGTGCGGCGGCGGGAAGACTGGTTCGGCGGGAGCGGAGATGACGAGAGTGGGCACTGTGGCCTGGGCGAGTTGTTCGGTGCGATTCAGGTCGGACGCGTCGGCGCGGGCGTGCGCGGTGCTGGTGGCGTAGTGCCCGGTGTGCTCGATGACCTTCAGCTCCAGGGCGCGCGCGTAGTCGGCGTCGAAGGGAAGCCGGTCTCCGCCCAGGAGGCGCCCGTGCTCGACCCGCCGTTCCAGCTCCGCTTCCGGACCGAGGTCCTCTGCGGGACGGGACCACATCTCCAGCAGGCGGGGTGCGATACCGGGGAGCTCCTCGGGCGGGATCGGGGTTCCGTTCGGCTGGACGTACGGGACGTCGCTCAGCGCGCTCGTGCCGATCAGCGTCGCACTGAGCAGCCGGTCGGGATGGTCCGCGATGAGGAGTTGGGTGAGCATCCCTCCCAGTGACATGCCCACTATGTGGGCGCGTTCGATGCCGAGACCGTCCAACACCGCGATGGCGTCTTCCGCGAGTTGGCTGAGGGGATAGGGGTGCTGGTCGAACGCCCAAGTGGAGCGACCGGTGTCGCGGTGGTCATAGCGGATCACGCGACGGCGGGAGGCGAGCATGTCCACCAGCTCGTCTGGCCAGCCCAGGCCGGGCGCTTGCGCTCCCATGATCAGCAGGAGTGGGGGCGCGTCTGTGGCACCCCGGTCTTCCGTCCAGAGGCGTACGCCGGGTGCTGCGTCGATGAAACGTTCCATGGTGTTCCTCCAGGGCGAATCCGAGGCTAGACGAGACGTATCGTATCGCCTCCCCAGGGGGCATTGCGAGCCCGGACGGCCTGCTGCCCGGACCCGCACGGTTTCATGGTCGCGAAGCGGGCCCGGTGGCGGCAGGGGCCCCGCCGTCGGCGGGGCGTTCGCGGTGCCGCTCCTCGCTGAGTAGATCCATCTTTGTGGCTTTTATCTTCTTTGCTTCGACTCGATCATTGAATCGAACTAATATGCGAACCTGGGGGTAGGATGCTTCCCTCGATCGGTAGCAATCGGGATGACACGGACGAAGCGAGGGGGAGCATGAGCAGCAGGAGGTGTGTATGTCGTTTACGCACCTCCATGCGGCCAGCGGCTATTCGCTGCGGTACGGGGCCAGTCATCCGTACGCGCTGGCCGAGCGGGCCGCCGAGCGGGGTCTCGATGCCCTGGCGCTGACCGACCGGGACTCCCTGGCCGGTGCGGTGCGTTTCGCCAAGGCGTGTGCGGGGGCCGGTGTCCGGCCGCTGTTCGGTGTCGACCTGGCGGTGCCCGGCGTACCGGCGTCCGGTCCGGTGCCGTCGAAGCGGCAGCGGACTCCTGCCCGGGGCGGTGCGTTCGTCGCGGAGGCGCCGCAGCGCGCGGTGTTCCTGGCCCGGACCGAACGCGGCTGGGCCGAGCTGTGCCGTCTGGTGACGGCCGCCGCCGACCAGGGCGTCACCTGGGAGGACCTGTCCTGCCCGGACGGCGAGCTGTTCGTCCTGCTCGGGGCGGACTCCGAGGTGGGGCAGGCGCTGGCGGCGGGGCGGCCGGACCGGGCCGCGACCCTGCTGGGCCCCTGGCGGGAACGGTTCGGCCGGTCGTTGCGCATCGAGACGTCCTGGCACGGGCGGCCCGGCACCGGGCCGGGGTCGCTCCGGCTGGCCGCGCGCATGCTGGGCTTCGCCACCGAGCAGCAGGTGGTCCCTGTGCTCACCAACGCCGTGCGCTACGCGGACCCGGACCGGGGCGAGGTCGCCGACATCCTGGACTCCGCCCGCCTCCTGGTGCCGATCGACGCCCGGGACGCGTCCCGGCTCGACGGCGGGCAGCGGTGGCTGAAGGACGCCGGGGAGATGGAGCGGATCGCCGGGCGGATCGCGGAGGCCGCGGGCGGCCGGAGCGGGGACGGGCGGCGGCTGCTCGCGGCCACCGAGGAGACGGCCGAAGCGTGCGTGGTCGATCCGGGTGGCGCGTTCGGGCTCGGCCGGCTGAATCTTCCGGAGCCCGAGATCGTCGCGGGCGGCGGACCGGCGGACCGGGTGCTCGCGGACCGGTGTGCGGCGGGCATGCTCGGCCGCGCCTACCACCGGGACGGCGAGCGCTGGGACCGGCTGGAGGAGGAGCTGCGGATCATCGCCGGGCACGGCTTCGCCGGGTACTTCCTGACCGTCGCCGAGGTCGCGGCGCAGGCCCGGCGGCTGGGCGTGCGGGTGGCCGCGCGCGGCTCGGGCGTGGGCTCGCTGGTCACGCATCTGCTGGGCATCAGCCCGGTCGACCCGGTGGCACACGGTCTGGTGATGGAGCGCTTCCTGTCCGAGCACCGCTCGGCCCTGCCCGATATCGACCTGGACGTCGAGTCGGCCCGCCGCCTGGAGGTCTACCGGGCCGTACGGGAGCGGTTCGGGGCCGGCCGGGTGGCGACGCTCGCCGTCTACAAGACCTACCGGGCGCGCGGGGCGATCGAGGTGGTGGCCCGCGCCCGCGGCATGGCCCCGGACGAGGCGGCCCGGCTGGGCAAGGCGTTCCCGCACATCCGGGCCAGGGACGTGCGGGCCGCGCTCGCCGAGCTGCCGGAGCTGCGCGAGGTCGCCGCCGAGGACCACGGCCGGCTGTGGGAGCTGGTGGAGGCGCTCGACGAGCTGCCGTTCGAGGCGGCCATGCACCCGTGCGGGCTGCTCGTCTCCAACGGCCGGCTGCTGGAGCGCACCCCGATGGCGCCGACCACCGTCGAGAACATCGCCATGTCCCAGTTCGACAAGGAGGACATCGAGGACACCGGACACCCGAAGATCGACATCATCGGTGTGCGGATGCAGTCGGCGCTCGCCCACGCGGCCGCCGAGATCGAACGCGTCACCGGCGAACCCCTCGACCTGGACGATCCCGCACAGGTGCCGCCGGACGACCCCGCCACGTACGACCTGATCTCCTCCGGGGACACCCTGGGCACCTTCCAGCTGGAGAGCCCGGGCCAGCGGGAGCTGGTACGGAACCTGCGGCCGCGGTCCTTCGCCGACCTGGCGCTCGACATCAGCCTGTTCCGGCCCGGACCGGTCGCGGCCGACATGGTGGAGCCGCTGATCAGCGCCCGCGAGGGCCGGAGCGTCACCCGGTACGCGCACCGCGACCTGAAGCCGATCCTGGCCGAGACCGAGGGGCAGGTGGTCTACCACGAGCAGGTCATCGCGATCATGGTGACGATGACCGGCTGCGACCGGGGCACGGCGGACGAGGCCCGCCGCGCCCTGTCCGTCCCCGAGCGGCAGGGCCGGGTCCGGGCCTGGTTCGCGGACCGGGCGCGCGGGCGCGGCTACTCGGTCCAGGCCGTACGGGACGTATGGAGGACCCTGGAGAACTTCGGCAGCTTCGGCTTCGCCAAGGCGCACGCCGCCGCCTTCGCGCAGCCCGCCTACCAGTCCAGCTGGCTCAAGGCCCACCGGATGGCGGCCCTGCTCGCCGGGCTGCTCACCCACGACCCCGGGATGTACCACAAGAGGGTTCTGGCGGCCGACGCCCGGCGTCATGGGGTGCCGCTGCTGCTGCCCGACGTCAACCGCTCCCAGGCCGCACACATAATCGAACTGGTGTCTGGTAAGTGGGGGGTGCGGATCGGCCTTTCGCAGGTGCGCGGCATCACCGAGGCCGAGAGCGGACGCATCACGGGCGGACAGCCGTACGCCTCGGTCGAGGACTTCTGGGAGCGTGCCCGGCCCAGCCGCCCGCTGGCAGAACGCCTCGCCCGGGTCGGCGCGCTGGACGCGTTCGGCTCCCGCCGCGAGCTCCTGCTGAAGGTCGCCGAGCTGCACCGCTCGGGGCGCGGAGCCGCCGGCTCCGCCGCCGGTCAGCTTCCGATGGCGGGCATGGGGAGCGCGGAGAACCCGGAGCGGGCCGACGGCCCGCAGGGTGCGGGAAGCGCCGGTGCCGGGCCGGACGGCGATCCCGTCGACGCCACGGGCCTGCCCGTCATGGACGCGTCCGAACAGCTCGCCGCCGAACTGGACGTCCTCGGCATGGACATCTCCCGCCACCTCCTCGACGAGCACCGCTCCCTGCTCGCCGACATCGGAGCGACCCCCGCCGCCGGCCTTCCCGGCATCCGGCACGGCACCACCGTGCTCGTCGCCGGAGTCAAGGTCGCCACCCAGACCCCGCCGATCCGCTCCGGCCGCCGCGTCATCTTCGCCACCCTCGACGACCCCACCGGCCTGTCCGACCTGGCGTTCTTCGAGGACAGCCACGCGCGCTGCGCCCACACGGTGTTCCACAGCGGCCTGCTGCTCGTCCGCGGCACCCTCGCCCGCCGCCCGCCGCGCGCCTTCAGCATCACCGGCACCGCCGCCTGGGACCTGGCCGAGCTGATCGACCTGCACCGCGAGGGCGGCCCCGCCGCCGTCGCCGACCACCTCACCCGCCCCGGGCCCGCCTCCCGCCGGGCCGCACCGCACCGCACCCTCACCCAGCCCAACGGCTACGCCCTGCACCCCTGGGCCGACCTCCGGCCGCCCGGCACCCCCGCCTCCTCGGCCCTGCCCGTCCTCGACGCGCTCGACGGGCGGTCCTTCCACCATGCGAGCCCCGGAAGCGCGGGGTGAGGGAGATGATCCTCCACCTGCACTTCGGTGCCCCGCAGCCGGAGCCGGTGTACCGCCGACTCCTGGACCTGGTGGGCGAGTTCACCCCTCTAGCCCAGGCCCTGCCCCCGGACGCGGCCCTTGCCGACGTGTCCGGGAGCACCCGCTACTTCGGCCGCGACGCCACCGGACTCGCGGCCCTGATCCGGATGCGCGCGGCCGCGCTGCACGGCCTGGACCTGACGGTCGGCATCGGCCCCAACCCCCTCCTCGCCCGGCTCGCCGCCCACCGGGGCGAGCCCGGCGCCATCCGCACCGTCCCGGACGACCCCGAGGCCGTCACCCGGTTCCTCGCCGGGTTGCCCGCCGCCGCGCTGCCCGGCGTGGGCCCGGCCACCGCCCGCACCCTGGCCTCGTACGGACTGCGCACCGCCGACCGGATCGCCGCCACCCCCCTGCTCACCCTCCAGCGCATCCTCGGCGCGGCCGCCGGGCGCGAGCTGCGCGAACGCGCGGCAGGCATCGACCCCACCCGCGTCACCGCCGGTGCCCCGCCCCGCACCCTCGACGCCGAACACTGCTTCGGCCACGACGAGCCCGACGCGGCCCGCCGACGGGCGGCCCTGACCCACCTCACCGAACAGCTCGGTGCCCGCCTCCGCGACGAGCGGCAGACCTGCCGGGCACTGACCCTGACCGTCCTGTACGCCGACCGCTCCACGACCACCCGCACCCGGACCCTGTCCGAGCCCACCGCGCACAGCCCCCGGCTCCGCGCCGAAGCCCACTCCCTGCACGGTTCCCTCGGGCTCCAGCGGGCCCGCGTCCGCTCCCTCGCCCTGCGCGCGGGCGAACTCCGCGCCGCCGCCTCCACCCCCCGGCAGCTGGCCTTCGGCCCCGACGACGACCGGGCCCGCCGCATCGAGGCCGCGGCCGACCGCGCCCGCGCCCGCTTCGGCCCGGGCGCGGTACGGCCTGCCAGCACCGCAGGGATGACCGAGCCGGAGACGCGGACGCCGGGCCGGCTGCCTGCCGAGGGGGAGCGCCGGGGCCTGCGGCGAGGGGGAGCCCGGGCGGCGTGACTCCGGTGCCCCCAAGGGCGTTGATCGTGCGGGGTGCGCGCACCCCGCACGTCTGGAGCTGATCAGGTCCTGTCCGCGGCCCCATCGCCGGGGCCGAGAAGGGGCCGGGCGGGCCGGTCCCGGAGGCGGCCGCGCACCGACCACGACCCGCCGCACCGCGAGGAGTGCCTCCTGCGCACGGTGCGGCGGGCCGCGGAGTGAGCCCGGGCAACTCCGGTCGCGGGCCCGTGGGTTACTTCAGATACGGGCCCGCCGTGCCGATCTTCCCGGGCGCGGCGTTCTTCCCGCCGAGGTCCAGGACGTACACGCGCAGGTTCCCCTTGCCGGGCGCCGGGACCGTGAGCGTGCCGCCGCTCACCACCTTGGTGTCACCCGTGACGGCGTCCGTGTACGTGCCGTTCGGGATGCCGGTGTACGTGGCGCCCCCGGAGACCGTCACCAGCGCGAAGCTGTCCGTGCCGCTCGCCGCGTCCGTATAGCGCCGCTTGTACGCCATGGAGCCGCTGATGCCCTCCGTGGAGTACTGGCCCATCTGGAGCGCGGGCACGGCCCGCCGGATCTCGTTGAGCCGCTGGAGATGGCGGGCCAGCGGCGCGGCGAGGGTCTCCGCGACCTTGCCGGTGGCCGAGGACACCTTGCCGAAGTCCGAGGCCGTCACCTCACCGGCCAGATGGTCCCCGAAGTAGGCCCGTCCGGTCGAGGCCAGCGGGCAGCGGGGGCCGCAGTCGATCTGCTTCCCCTTCCGGAACTCGATCTCGGAGCCGTAGTAGAGCGTCGGGATGCCCCGGAAGGTCCACATCAGCGCCATGTTCTCGGCCCACGCGTCCGTGCCGCCCGTGTACCGCTCGCCGCTCTTGTTGGGCCCGTAGTCGTGGCTGTCGACGTACACCACGTTGTAGGTGGCGTCGTGGTAACTGTCGTCGGAGTCCTTGCCGTTGTGGAAGGCGTTGTTCGCGTCACCGAAGTTCATGTGCATCCGCATGTCGATGACGTTCATCCCGGAGAACCGGCTGCGGTCGGGCGCGTGGTAGGCGTTGCCCTTGAGGAAGGCGTTGTCGGAGACGGGTTGCGCCCCCGTGCCCTGCTGCTGCTCGTAGGCGTACATCTCCAGCGCGGCCTTCTCGTCGTCCGCGCTGTACTCCTTGCGCTCCTTCCATGTGAAGAACTGCGCGGAGTGGTTGACCGAGCCCCGGTTCCACTTGTCGTTGACGAAGGCGGCCACCTCACCGAAGACGAAGAAGTTCTCCGCCGCCTCCGCCCCGAACCGCTGGGTGACCCGTTCCTGGATCGCGGGCAGGAAGCGGCGGTTCCAGGTGGTGCGGGGGATGTGCACCGCCGTGTCGAGCCGGAAGCCGTCGACACCCATGTCGATGTACTTGTTGTACGCGCCGATCAGATAGTTCTGGACCTGGGCGTTCTCGGTGTTGAAGTCGGCGAGGTCGTCGTGTATCCAGCAGGAACGGGAGTCCTCGCCCTCCCAGTTGCCGATCCAGCAGTTGTGGTACAGCGCTTTCGGGAACATGCCCGAAGTGGGGCTCGGCCACTGGCAGTTGTAGATCCGGTAGCCCTCCGGCGAGGTGTGCCCGGTGGGGGTGCCCCAGCCCACGCAGGTGTTGCCCGTCGGCTCGGCCGTGGACCACAGGTCGCCGTTGTAGTACGACTTCCCCGACTTGGGCTCGACGGTGAGGCCGTCGTACGCGAAGCCGTCGTTGCGCTCGTCGTAGTACCAGCTCCACTGGGCGTCGCGCACCCCGTAGGTCTTCGGGGTGAACAGCCCCTTGGCGCCCCAGCGCGAGGAGTGGTTGTGGACGACGTCCTGGTAGATCTTCATGCCCTTGGCGTGGGCCGCGTTGATGAGGTCCTGGTAGGAGGCTCCGGCGGACTCCAGCCTCGGGTCGACCTTGTAGAAGTCGTAGCCGTGGTAGCCGTGGTAGTCGTAGTCCGAGCGGTTCAGCACGACCGGGGTGATCCAGACCGCGGAGAAGCCGAGCCCCTTGATGTAGTCGAGTTTCTGCACCAGCCCCTTGAAGTCCCCCCGGAACATGGGGTCGTCGTTGGCCGCGTTGCCGGACTTCTCGTGCTGGCTGCCGCCCCGGTTGTTCGTGGGGTCGCCGTCGTTGAAGCGGGCGGTGAGCACGAAGTAGATCGGGTCCTTGCGGGGGTCGGTGCCCAGGGGCGACCCGGCCGCCGGAGCCGTGGGCTTCTCGCCGGTGGTGGCGGTGGCCGGGGCGGAGGCGGCGGAGACGTTCCCGGCGGCGTCGAGCGCCCGTACGGTGTAGTGGTAGGCGGTCCTCGCCTCGAGCCCGGTGTCCGCGAAGACGGTCGATCCGGTATCGGTGACCAGCGTGCCCTTCGTGCCGCCGGTCCGGGTCACCTGATACTTCGTCACGCCCCGGTCGTCCGTGGCGGGTTCCCAGGTGAGCAGCACCGACACCCCGTCGGCCACGGCCTTCACGCCGGTGGGCGCCGAGGGCGCCTCGGTGTCCGGTTCCTCGGCGGCGCACGGGTCCTTCGCGGCCGTGGTCACCGTGCGGTCCTTCACCGTGGTGAGTCCGGCCGGGAGGGTGTAGTCGCCGCCGTTGTTGTTGTCCCAGATCCCGTTGCCGTTGTTGAACGCGGCCTGGAGGCCGGTGGCGCTGCCCAGGTCCACGGTCCGCTTCACCCAGCCCGTGCAGGCGGCTTCCATGCCGAGGCCGGGGACCGCCGTCCAGGCCCCGCCGTGCGGGCGGTAGTGGAGGTTGACCGTGGACCAGCCGACGGTCGACGTCGCGTAGTAGACGGAGGCGGTGTTCGGCCCGGTGGGGTCCGGCTCTCCGGGGCCCGTCCCCGTACACGGGTCGCTGTGCGCCACGGCCCCGTCCTTGACGGTGATGCTGCCGGTGCCCAGGTCGTAGTTCCTGCCCGCGTTGTTGTCCCAGGTGCCCGAGCCGTCGGTGAAGGTGGCCTTCAGCCCGCCCGCACCGCCCAGGGGGACGGTCAGCTTGACCCAGTCGGCGCAGGCCGCGGTCATACGGGTGCCGGGCACGGTGGTCCAGGAACCGCCGTCGGGGGCGTAATGGAGGTAGTACGTCGACCAGTTGCGGGTCTTCGTGGAGTAGAAGACGGTCGCCGTGGTTTCCGAGGCGGCGACGGGGGCGGTGGCCGGTTCGGCGACCGGCGGGGGAGCGGACTGCGGTACGGCGGTGAGGAGTCCCAGCAGCCCGGCTGCCGCCACCGCCGCCGCGAGCGGGCGGCCGGACGGCCGGTGAGGGGTGCGTCTCATACGTGTCTCCAGGGGAGGGGAGAACCCTGACGCGCCTCGGGGTTCGGCGGATGAACACGGTCGGGTGTGAACGATGAACACGGTCGGGTGTCGACACGGTCCGGTGGTGAACGTGATCCGGCCGAAAACTCTGCCGGAATGTTGCTGCAATCTCTTGCGGGGTGGAAGTTACCGGTGCATGACAGGCCAGTAAAGGGGTGCGGCGGGACCGGCCCACCGGAATGGATCACGGGGCGTGGGCGTTCGCACGGTCATGACCTTCTCCGTTGATGTGACCGTGCGCGGCTACGAGCTCGACACCCAGGGCCATCTGAACCAGGCCGTTTACCTCCAGTACGCGGAGCACGCCCGCTGGGAGCTGCTGCGGGCCGCCGGCCTTCCCCAGGAGAAGCTGCTGGCCGACGGGATCGGGCCGGTGGCGCTGGAGGTCACGGTGAAGTTCCGCCGGGAGCTGCGGGGCGGGGAGCGGGTGCGGGTCACCTGCCGCTTCGACTACGGCACGGGGAAGACGTTCACCCTGGAGCAGCGGGTCATCAAGGAGGACGGCACGGTGGCCGCCGAGATCACCGGAGTGGGCGGCGTGCTGGACCTGACCGCACGCCGCCTCGTCCCGGACCCGCGGGGCCGCCTCGCCGCCCTGGCCGACAACCCCGGCCTGCTCACCGGGTGAGAGCGGGAACCCCCGGTCGGCGGGCGAAGACCCACCGGTTGGCCGCCAGGCAGTCATGGCGCTCCGGCAGCGGTCCGCGCCCGTGGAGCCGGGTGAAGTCGAAGGGCGTACGGACCGTCGTGGACCAGCCCCGCGCGGCGAGGTCCGCGGCGGAGTCGGGCCGGGGCTCGCCGTCGAACAGGGCGAGCAGGTCGACGCCGATGCGCTCCTTCGCCTCGGCGTAGACCGGGCTGTCGCGGACGGCCGCCGACTCGACGCCGAGCTTCACCTCGTACGCGAGGGTGCTCCCCGCCCGCCCCATCCGGTCCACCATGTCGATAAGTCGCCGTTCGGCCGCCGACGGGAGGTAGAGGAGCAGCCCCTCCGCGAGCCAGGCGGCCGGTGCGGACGGGGCGAAGCCCGCACCGGTGAGGGCCGCGCCCCAGTCGTGGCGCAGATCGGCGGCGACGGTGACGCGGGACGCCCCCGGCGGCCGGTCCCCGGCGGGCAGGGCGTCCAGCACCCCGTGCTTGAACGCGAGGACCTCCTCCTGGTCGATCTCGAAGACCGTGCAGCCGGGCGGCCAGTCCAGGCGCAGCGCCCGGGTGTCCAACCCGGCCCCGAGCAGCACCACTTGACGCACCCCGCCGTACGCCTGCCGGAGCAGGTGGTCGTCGAGCACCCGGGTCCGCAGCCCGAAGTAGCGCCCCAGCCGCCCCCACAGCGGATCGGCCTCCCCGCCCGGAACCTCCTCCGGACGCACCGGCCACCGCGCCGACGCCCGCGCGGCGCGCACGAAGTGCTCCGCGTAGGGGTCCCGGGCCAGCGCGTCGGGGCGGTGGGTCTCCACGGCCCGCGCGGCGGCCACCAGGAGCGCGGTCAGACCGACGCCCCCGGCGACGCCACGGTCCTGCTGGGCGGTGTCCGGCACGCTTCCTCCTCCTCTCCGGGCCCGCGCGACCACACCTCCGCCTGGTCGCCGGTCGTGATCCGGGCCCCGTACAGCCGGCCCATGAAGCCCAGGATCTGCTCGTCCGGCAGGTGCAGGCCGGTCGTGCAGTCCCGCAGCACCGTTATGTGGAAGCCCTTCTGGAACGCCGTGCGCGCGGTCGAGTCCACGCAGACATCGGTGAACAGCCCGGCGAACACCAGGTGTTGCACGCCCCGGCCGACGAGATACCGCTCGAACCCCTCAGCCAGGAACGCGTCGAAGCAGGCCCGCTTGGTGAAGACCGCCTCACCCGCCTCCGGTTCCGCTCCGGCGGCGAACTCCGCACCCCAGGAACCCTCCAGGCACTTCGGCCGCTTGCCGAGCGCCGCGTCCCGCCGCCGCCAGCTCCCCTTCTGATGGCGGGTGTCGCCGAGGAAGCGGACGAAGACAGCCTCCGTACCCCGCGCGCGGGCCGCCGCGACGGCCCGGGAGGTGTTCGCCACGACCCTCTCCAGCCGCGCCGGATCGCCCGGATAGCGGGACGCGGCGAGCGGGCCCGCGCAGAAGTCGTTCTGGAGGTCGACGACGACCAGCGCGGTCCCGCCCGGCGCGGTCACGAGGCGTCGGCCCGTACGGACCGGGCCAACGGCACCCGGCGTAAGGGCTGTTCCGGCTCCAGGTCCGCCGACAGAGCCGCCACCAGGGCGTCCACCACCGCCGTCGTGGAGTGGCGCCCGCCGAGGTCCGGCGTACGGATGCCCCGCCCGGCGACGGAGAGCAGCGCCCGCTCGACCGCCTCCGCCGCGCCCACGCACCCCCCGTACCGCTCCGCGATCGCCGCCGCCGCCCGTACGGTCGCCACCGGGTTGACCCGGTCCAGCCCCTCCAGGTCGTCGGCGGACCCGTGCACCGTCTGGTACTCGGTCAGCCCGTGCACATCGGGGTGCAGGAGGACGTTCTCCGTGCAGCGGTTCTCCTGCCGGTCGGAGCCGAACCGGTCGAGCAGGACGACATGCATGATGTCGGCCCACTCGTTGCCCGCGACCACGACCGTCCGGTCCGGGAACCCGTGCGTGATCAGGTTCCGGTTCACCGTGTCCGGCTGGAAGAGCCCGACCGGCACCTCGTACCGGGCGGCGATGTCCGTGACCCAGGAGTCCAGGGCGCCGTCCAGCAGATGGAACTTGTACGCCATCACGATCCGCGCGGGACCGGTGTCCGGCCACTGCTGCCAGGCCCGGCCCACGGCGTAGGAGAGGACCTTCTCCGTGAGGTCCCGGCTGAACTCCATGGTCCGGCGGACCACCCCGTCCAGGTGCTGGTTCTCCCCGGTGTAGAAGCCCTGCGCCTGGTCGCGGACCAGCAGCAGCGAGGCCGCCGCCCCGTCCCCGGGCGGCAGGGCGTCCACCTTGACGGCCTGGAGCCGCTGCCGCACCAGGTAGAGGGACTGCGCGTTGACCGCCGTGCGGAAGACGGCCGGGGTGGAGAGCGCGGCCTGCGTGCGGCAGAACTCCTCGTAGTGCCCGGCGTCCTCCTCCGTGAGCCGGCGGACCCGCTCCACATCTCCTTCCGCCTTGAGCGACACATACGAGTGGTAGGTCCGGGGAGAGCGCACCACGCCGATCTCCGTCCCGTACAGCCGGGCCAGTGTGCCCAGTACGCGTTCGAAGACGGCGGCGACCTCTGGTCCCGTTCCGCGGCCCACAGCGAGTCCGATGACCGGTTTCAACATGCTCCTTCGTCGTTGCTTCGGGACGGCCGGCGCTTCCGGGGCGGCCGGGTGCTTCCGGGGCGGGCGGCTGTCAGACCGGGGTGCCGACGACCAGGTGGTCCCCGGGGATGCCGGCCTTGTCCGGCGCGTAGTAGTCCTTGATCCCGGTGACCCAGGTCTCCACCCGGATGCGGTCCCCGTCCGAGGGGCCGAAGGCGTCGAAGAGCGCGTCGATGTTCGCGGGCTCGAACCCGATGGCCGTCATCAGCGCCGTGAACAGGGGGCGCTCGATCAGACCGTCGCCGTCCGGGTCCCCGAGCGCGGCGAGCGCCTCCGCGAAGACGCCGATCGTCTCCTCGAAACGCTCCGGGGACAGCACGCAGGCGGTGTACTCCTCGAAGCTGATCTCGCCGTCCCCGTTGGCGTCGAGCTCGCTGAGCAGGGTCGTCCAGTACCGCCGGAACGCCGCGCGCATCGCGTCCTTCGCCGCTCGGTCGGAGGCGTGCGCCTCGCGGACGACCCGGTCGGCCATCAGATCGAAGTCGTCCGCCTCCAGGACTCCGTTCGCGTTGGCGTCGAGCAGGGAGAAGACGAGCGCGACCCGCCGGTTGGCCTCTGTGGTCATGAATCCGTCACCTTTCGCCGTACGGTCCCACCGCCCCGGGCCCGCTGCCCGGTCGGCCCACCCACTGTCCGGCCGGGGGACCGCGCGTACGACGAAAGCCGGTTCCCTTTCACCTGAAGGACGTAACTGATCTTTCCTAAACGTCGAGTTGATGCACGCGGGGGCGCAGTGCCCCGCGGTGCCGTGCGGTACCGGCCGACCGGCCCCCGAAGCCCGCCCCGGGAGCGGTGGTACGG
The DNA here is from genome assembly GCA_002082585.1 of Kitasatospora albolonga. NCBI lineage: Bacteria > Bacillati > Actinomycetota > Actinomycetes > Kitasatosporales > Streptomycetaceae > Kitasatospora > Kitasatospora albolonga. The sequence goes on along the minus strand of CP020563.1, from coordinate 348,218 downwards.
GCCGCCGGGCGACCTTCTAGGCTGGGCGGACGAGTGCCGCATCCGCCGCGCCCGGCCTCCGTACGGCCGGGGTCCGCGGCGTACGTACCGGGAGGTGGGAGCGTCCATGACCAGGGAGACCAGAACGCTGCCCGCGCTCGCGCCCGGCGCGGTCGACACCCCCTTCGTCATCCAGGGCTACGACGAGGTGGTCTCCCACGACACCCTCTGGGACGCGCACTCCCACCCCTTCCACGAACTGCTCTGGAACGAGCGGGGCGCCTCCTCGGCAGTGGTCGGCGAGCGGATCTGGACGATCACACCGGCCCTGGGACTGTGGATGCCCGCCGGGACCCTGCACTCCGGATCGGCGACCGCCGGAACCTGGTTCCGGGCGAGCTTCTTCGGCTTCGGGACGACCGCGTCGATCTCCGACACACCGGTGGCCGTGGAGATCACGCCACTGCTCCGCCTGCTCCTGGAACGGCTGGGCGAACCCGGGCTCGCGAGCTCCTCACGGGCCGCGACCGAGGCCCTGGTGCTCGACGTGCTCGCCCCCTCACCCCGCGAACTGCTCGTCCAGGTCCCTTCCTCCGAGCTGCTGCGCCCGATCGCCGACGCGGTGCGCGAGGACCCGGCCGACCCCCGGACGCTGGCCGACTGGGCGTCCGAGCTGGGTGTGAGCACCCGTACGGTCACCCGCGCCTTCGGCGCCGAGACGGGCACGAGCTTCGTGCGCTGGGTGGCGGCGGTCCGCGCCCAGCACGCGATCGGCCTGCTGACCCGGGGCTGGGACGTCGAGTCGGTGGCGGAGCAGGTCGGCTACCGCTCGGCGAGCGCCTTCGGCGTGGCCTTCCGGCGGACGACCGGGCTGACTCCGGGGACCTTCCGGCCGGGGTGACGGTGGCTGCGGGGCTTCCGGCCGGGGCGGCAATCCGCCGAGGGCCGCCGAGGGCCGCCACGGGCGGTCCTACACGAGGGCCGGTTCGTCGGGCCGGGCGGCGGAGATGAGCCCGGCCAGGGAGGTGCGGGTCTCCGACAGCGCGGAGATCCGGTCGTCCAGGCCCCGGAGGTGCTCCTGAAGGGTCTCCAGCTTGCACGCGGCGACCGTGCCGTCCTGGCGGACGCACGGCTGCAGGTCGCGGATGACCCGGGTCGGCAGACCGGCGTCCAGCAGCGAGCGGATGCGCCGGACGACATCGGGGGCGCTGTCGTCGTACCGGCGGTGGCCGCTGTCGAGGCGGGAGGACGCCAGGAGGCCCTGCTCCTCGTAGTAGCGCAGCAGCCGGACGGAGACGCCCGTGGCGGTGGCGAGCTCGCCGATCTTCATGTGGTGCTCCTCACAACCCCTTGAACCTCACACAGGTGTGAGATCTTAGCGTGAGGGTCATGACGAACACCGAACGCCCCATCTCCCTCTACGGTTTCCTGCGGCCCCGGCCGGAGCGCGCGGACGAGGTCCGGCGCATCCTCTCCTCCTTCGTGGAGCCCACCCGGCAGGAGCCCGGCAACCTGCAGTACCACTTGCACGAGCACGAGGACGGCCGCTTCTTCCTGTACGAGGTCTGGCGCTCCCAGGAGGACCTGGACCGGCACAACGCGACACCTCCGCTGCGCGCCTTCCTGGAGAACCTCCCGGAATTCCTGGAAGGGGCCCCGGAGGGCTACTTCAACACCATGCTCAGCCCGTACCCCGAAACCGGACCCGTCCCCGTCTGAGGGGCGCCCGCCGTGGAGGGGCGGCCATGAGCGTCGGCTCCGAGGGCGCGCCTCATGTCCCGATCGCTACAACAGCTGTCTCAAACGGTTGATTGCGACAGTCCGGCCGACTCTCATACAGTGCGAAGGCAAGCCTTACCTAAGCCGCTGTGCCTTCGCAGTGCACCCCTCCACGACGGCGGCCCACGCCCGGACGTGCGGGAAGCGGCACCCGACCCTCCGGAAAGCCGGGTACTCACCCATGTCCTCACACCGCCTCCGCCTGCTCGCCGTGGCAGCCGCCCTCGTCTCCGTCGCCGCCTGCGGCGGGGCCACCGACGCCGGGAGCAAGAGCGCGGGAAGCGCTTCCGGCAGCTTCCCCCTGACGGTCGAGCACGCCCTCGGCAAGACCACCATCCCTGCCGAGCCGAAGCGCGTCGCCACGGTCAACTGGGCCAACCACGAAGTGCCGTTGGCGCTCGGTGTCGTGCCCGTCGGCATGGCCGCCGCCAACTTCGGCGACGACGACGGCGACGGGGTGCTGCCCTGGGTCGAGGAGCGCCTGAAGGAGCTCAAGGCCAAGACGCCGGTGCTGTTCGACGAGACCGACGGGATCGACTTCGAAGCCGTCGCCGACACCAAGCCCGATGTCATCCTGGCCGCGTACTCCGGACTGACCAAGAAGGACTACGACACCCTCAGCGAGATCGCCCCCGTCGTCGCCTACCCGGACGCCGCCTGGGCCACCCCGTGGCGCGAGATCATCCGCACCAACAGCAAGGCCATCGGGCTCGCCGACGAGGGCGAGAAGCTGATCACCAAGCTCGACGGGGACATAGCCAAGACCGCGGCCAAGTACCCGCAGCTCAAGGGCAAGTCCGCGATGTTCATGACGCACGTCGACCCCAACGACGTCAGCGAGATCGGCTTCTACACCACCCACGACACCCGGACGCAGTTCTTCGAGGACCTGGGCATGACGACCCCGGGCAGCATCGCCAAGGCGTCCGAGGGCACCGAGAAGTTCGCCCTCACCAAGAGCGCCGAGCAGATCGACGCGTTCGACGACGTCGACATCATCACCGGCTACGGCGACGACAAGGGCGAGCTGCTGAAGACCATCAGCAAGGACCCGCTGCTCTCCAAGATCCCCGCGATCAACCGCGGCTCGGCCTACCTCCTGCCCGGCAGCTCGCCGCTGGCCACCGCCGCCAACCCGACGCCTCTGTCGATCAGTTACGTGCTCGACGACTACGCCGCCGCCCTCGCCGAGGCCGCGGACAAGGTCAAGTGACCGCTTCCACCGACCGGCGCCCGCCGGACGCCACCATGGCCCGGCGTCCGGCGGGCGTCCGCACGCTCTGGCTCCTGCTCGCCCTGATGGCGCTGGCCGCCGTCATGGTGGCCTCCGTCGCCTTCGGCTCGCGCGAGGTCCCCTGGGCCGACATCCAGGCCGCGCTGGGCGGCGCCGACGAGACCCTGGGGCAGGCGGCCGCCACCAAGCGGATTCCCCGTACGGTCCTTGCGGTCGTCGTCGGCGCGGCCCTGGGCCTCGCCGGAGCGGTGATGCAGGGGGTGACCCGTAACCCCCTGGCCGACCCCGGCATCCTCGGCGTCAACATGGGCGCCTCGCTCGCCGTCGTCACCGCCGTCGCCTTCTTCGGGCTCTCCTCGCCGACCGGCTACATCTGGGTCGCCATCGCGGGCGCCGCCCTCTCCGCCCTGTTCGTCTACACCGTCGGCACGCTCGGCAGGGGAGGGGCCACGCCGTTGAAGCTGGCGCTGGCGGGCGCGGCCACCTCCGCCGCCTTCGCCTCGCTGGTGAGCGCCGTCATCCTGCCCCGTAACGACATCGCCGGAAGCTTCAGGCTCTGGCAGATCGGCGGCGTCGGCGGGGCCTCCTTCGAGCGCATCGGACAGGTGGCGCCGTTCCTCGCGGTCGGCTTCGCGATCTGCCTGCTCTCCGCGCGCGCCCTCAACTCCCTCGCTCTGGGCGACGAGTTGGCCGCCGGACTCGGTGAACGCGTCGCCGTCGCCCGGGCGGTGGCCGCGCTCGGCGCCGTACTGCTCTGCGGGGCCGCCACCGCCGTCGCCGGGCCCATCGCCTTCGTCGGCCTCGTCGTCCCGCACACCTGCCGACTGCTCGTCGGCGTCGACCACCGCTGGCTGCTGCCGCTCTCCGCGCTGCTCGGGGCGGCCCTGCTCACCGCCGCCGATGTGGTGGGCCGGATCGTGGCCCGCCCGGCGGAGATCGACGTGGGCATCGTCACCGCGCTGATCGGCGCCCCCTTCTTCATCTACATCGTCCGCCGACAGAAGGTCCGTGCCCTGTGAGCGCCCCCGCCCCGGCCCGGCCGGCCCCGCACGAGGCCGCCCCCGCGTCCGTCGCGGCCGCCACCCGCCGCCGTATCCGCAGCGCCTCCCGCCGACGCCTGGTGATCCTGGTCCTGGCCCTCCTCGTCCTCGCCGCGTTCGCCGTCACCCTGATGGCGGGCCGTACGTTCTACCCGCCCGGTGACGTGCTCCGGGTGATCCTCGGGGAGCAGGTGCCGGGCGCCTCCTTCACCGTCGGGCGGCTGCGGCTGCCGCGCGCGGTCCTCGCCCTGGTGGCCGGATTCAGCTTCGGCCTCGCCGGGGTCACCTTCCAGACGATGCTGCGCAACCCGCTCGCCAGCCCCGACATCATCGGCATCAGCTCCGGGGCGAGCGCGGCGGCGGCCATCGCGATCGTCACGCTCTCCCTCGACGAGGTCCAGGTCTCCGTCCTCGCCATCGCCGCCGGTCTCGGCGTGGCGCTCCTCGTCTACTCCCTGGCGTTCCGGGGCGGAGTCGTCGGCACCCGGCTCATCCTCATCGGCATCGGGATCTCCGCGATGCTCGACAGCATCACCTCCTACACCCTGTCCCAGGCCGCCGAATGGGACCTCCAGGAGGCGATGCGCTGGCTGACCGGCAGCCTCAACGGCGCCGACTGGGACCAGGTCGTCCCCGCCCTCGCCGCGGCCGCCGTCCTCACCCCGCTCCTCCTCGGCCAGTCCCGCAACCTCTCCGCGATGCAACTGGGCGACGACACCGCCTCCGCCCTCGGCGTACGGGTCGAACGCACCCGGATCACCGTGATCGTGGCCGCCGTCGGGCTCATCGCCTTCGCCACGGCCGCTGCCGGACCCATCGCGTTCGTGGCGTTCCTCTCCGGTCCCATCGCGGCCCGGATCGTCGGCGCGGGCGGCTCCCTGCTGGTGCCCGCCGGGCTCGTCGGCGCGCTGCTGGTTCTCGTCGCGGACTTCACCGGCCAGTTCGCCTTCGGTGAGCGCTACCCCGTGGGCGTCGTCACCGGCGTCCTCGGCGCCCCCTACCTCGTCTACCTGATCATCCGCACCAACCGGGCGGGAGGCTCGCTGTGACCACCGACCACCAACTGACCGCCGAACACCTCACGCTCGGCTACGGAGACCGTACGGTCGTCTCCTCGCTCGACCTGTCCGTACCGCCCGGCGCCATCACGGTCATCGTCGGCGCCAACGCCTGCGGCAAGTCGACCCTGCTGCGCTCGATGTCCCGCCTCCTCGCACCCCGCGAGGGCCGCGTCGTCCTGGACGGCAAGGAGGTGCACCGCCTCCCCGCCAAGGAACTGGCCCGTACGCTCGGCCTCCTGCCCCAGTCCCCGCTGGCCCCCGAGGGCATCACCGTCTCCGACCTCGTCGGCCGGGGCCGTCACCCGCACCAGTCGATGTTCTCCCGCTGGAACGAGAAGGACGACGCCGCCGTCGCCTCGGCGCTGGAGGCGACGGCCACCGAACCGCTCGCCGACCGAGCGGTGGACGAGCTCTCCGGCGGCCAGCGCCAGCGCGTCTGGATCGCCATGGCCCTCGCCCAGCAGACCGACCTGCTCCTGCTCGACGAGCCCACCACCTTCCTCGATGCCAGCCACCAGATCGAGGTCCTCGATCTGCTCACCGACCTCAACCGCTCGCGCGGCACCACCATCGTGATGGTCCTCCACGACCTGAACCTCGCCGCCCGGTACGCCGACCACCTCATCGCCCTCGCGGACGGGAAGCTGCACTCCTTCGGCACCCCGGCCGAGGTGCTGACCGAGAAGACCGTCCGCGCGGTCTTCGGCCTGGAGAGCCGCGTCATCGAGGACCCCGTCTCGGGCCGGCCCCTGATGCTCCCGATCGGCCGCCACCACGTCCTGACCGGCTGACCAGGGGGAGCGGGCACCCCCAGGGGGTGCCCGGCGGGTCAGGACCGGGCCCGCGACGCCTGGCACGGCACCTCGCGGCGTTGCCGAAACGCCCGAATCGCTCCGCGATGAGGACGCTCCGGCGCCTTGCGATGCACCGCACCAGACGCCGCGGCCTGTCCGGTCCTGACCCGCCGGGCACCCCCTATCGGCTGACTGCGGAGCGTAACTGCATGTTTCGCAGGGTGACGGGGGACACAGGGGAGGTCTGTTCCCGGGCCCGGAGCCGGGACGGTCTGACACCCCCGAACCGGTCATTGGGAGAACCTCGGTGGAGAACACCTCGGTCCGACACGCCTCGGCGCAGAACCCCTCCGCGCGGAACACCCCGGCGCAGAGCCTCTCGGCGCAGGACAGGGAAACCGTACGGAGCTGCCCCTTCGACTTCGCACACCAACTGGAGTTCGACCCCCAGCTGAAGGAACTGCTGACCGAGGAGCCCGTCTCCCGCATCCGTATGGCGTACGGCGAGGACGAGGCATGGCTCGTCACCCGGTACGAGGACGTCCGGACGGTCACCACCGACCGGCGCTTCAGCCGCGCCGCCGTACTCGGCCGGGACTTCCCCCGGATGACCCCGGAACCGATCGTCCAGGCCGAGTCCATCAACCTCATGGACCCGCCCGCCAGCAGCCGGCTGCGCAGCCTGGTCGCCAAGAGCTTCACCCCGCGCCGCGTCGAGCAGATGCGGGCGGGCACCCAGCGCGTCGTTGACCGGCTGCTCGACGGGATGGAGGCGGAGGGCTCACCCGCCGACTTCGTCGCCCGGGTCTCCTCGCCGCTGCCGCTCATCACCATCTGCGAGGCGCTCGACATCCCCGAGGCCGACCGCCCCTGGCTCCGCGCCCACGCCATGACGATGATGAACGTCGGGGCGGCGGGCAAGGAGGACGCCGTACGGGCCAAGGCCGAACTGCGCGGCTACTTCACCGAGCTGACCGCCGAGCGCCGCCGCTCCCCGGGCCAGGACCTCATCAGCACCCTGGCCACCGCCCGCGACGGCGACGAACTGCTCGACGACAAGGAACTCGCCGTCATGGCGATGGTCCTGCTCATCACCGGCCAGGACACCACCACCTACGAACTCGGCAACATCGCCTACACCCTGCTCACCCGGCCCGGCCTCCTCAAGACGCTCCAGACCGAACCCGAGCGGCTGCCCCGCACGATCGAGGAGCTGCTGCGGTACATCCCCTTCCGCAAGGGCGTCGGCATCCCCCGGGTCGCGACGGAGGACGTGGAGCTGGGCGGGGTCACCATCAGGGCCGGTGACCTCGTCCATGTGTCGTACCTGACGGCCAACCGGGACTCCGCCAAGTTCGACCGCCCCGACGAGCTCGACCCCGACCGGCCGTCCATCCCGCACATGACCTTCGGCTGGGGCTCCCACCACTGCCTGGGGGCGCCGCTCGCCACCATGGAGCTGGAGGTGGCCTTCGCCACGCTGCTGGCCCGCTTCCCTGGCCTGCGCCTCGACGCCGAACCCGAGGACATCCGGTGGAACACCACGTCCATCTGGCGTTACCCGCTCGCGCTGCCCGTCACATGGTGACGGGCGCCTCCGCTCCCAGATACGAGGAGAACCCATGGCGACCCTGTGCCGACCGGCCATCGCTGTGCCCGAACACGTCATCACGATGCAGCAGACCCTGGAGCTGGCCCGGGAGACCCACCACGGGCACCCCCAGCGGGACCTGGTCCTGAGGCTCATCCGGAACACCGGGGTCCAGACCCGGCACCTGGTGCGGCCGATCGAGGAGACCCTCAAGCACCCCGGCTTCGAGCTCCGCAACCAGGTGTACGAGGCCGAGGCCAAGACCCGGGTCCCCGAAGTCGTACGACAGGCCCTCGCCAACGCCGGAACCGAACCGGCCGACATCGACCTCATCGTCTACGTCTCCTGCACGGGCTTCATGATGCCCTCGCTGACCGCCTGGCTCATCAACACCATGGGGTTCGGACCGGAGACCAGACAACTGCCCATCGCCCAGCTCGGCTGCGCGGCCGGCGGCGCGGCGATCAACCGGGCGCACGACTTCTGCCGTGCCTACCCCGACTCCAACGTCCTCATCGTCTCCTGCGAGTTCTGCTCGCTCTGCTACCAGCCCACCGACATCGGCGTCGGATCGCTGCTCTCCAACGGCCTGTTCGGGGACGCCGTCTCCGCCGCCGTCGTCCGGGGACAGGGCGGCACCGGGATGAAACTGGAGCGCAACGGCTCCCATCTGGTGCCCGACACCGAGGACTGGATCTCGTACGCCGTCCGCGACACCGGATTCCACTTCCTGCTCGACAAGCGCGTGCCCGGCACCATGGAGATGCTCGCGCCGGTCCTGAAGGACATCGTCGACCTGCACGGCTGGGCGGTCCCGGCCATGGACTTCTTCATCATCCACGCGGGCGGCCCGCGCATCCTGGACGACCTCTGCCACTACCTCGAACTGCCGATGGAGATGTTCCGCTACAGCCGGGCCACCCTCACCGAACGCGGCAACATCGCCAGCTCCGTCGTCTTCGACGCCCTCGCGCGCCTCTTCGACGACGGGGGAGCGGCCGAATCGGCCCAGGGCATGATCGCCGGATTCGGGCCCGGCATCACCGCCGAAGTGGCGGTCGGCAGCTGGACGCACCACGTCCCCGGGGCCGATCCCGACCGGGAACTGGCCGATCTGGAGCTCACGACGGGCGTTGCGCTGTCCGGCTGAACCCGTGTTAAGGCGCCGCACGGGCGGGGACGAAGGAACGGATGTTCGTGCTTCGCGGATGCGTACCCGCACCGCGAACGACCCCCCACCCAAGGAGACCTGCATGCGCCTGCGCGCCCGATGGGCCCCGGCGGCCCTGCTGCTGATCGCCCCGCTGATCGGCACCGCCCCCCCGGCCACCGCCGACACCGGACCGGAAGGGGTCCCGGTGGAGCGGTCCGCCCGGGCCGTCCCCGGGCAGTACATCGTCACCCTGGAGCCCGAACTCTCCCCGGACACCGTCCTGGAGGAGTTCGGGCTCCGCCCGCTGTTCACGTACGGGAACGTCCTGCACGGGTTCGCCGTCACGCTCACCGCCACCGAGCTGGAGGCCGTCCGGGCCGTCCCCGGGGTGGTCGCCGTCGAGGAGAACGCCGAAGTCGCCGTGGGCGCGCCCCGGACGGGCAGCCTCTTCCCGGCCCCCTCGGCCCTCCCGGGTGCCGCGGCCCCCGCCGCCACCTGGGGCACCGACCGGATCGACCAGCGCGCCCTGCCGCTGGACGGCACCTTCACCACGGCCGCCACGGGGGACGGGGTGAAGGTGTACGTCGTCGACACCGGGATCGAGGCCGGTCACGCCGAGTTCGGCAGCCGGGTCGTCAACGGCTACGACTCGGTCGGGGACGGCCGGAACGGGCAGGACTGCAACGGCCACGGCACCCATGTCGCCGGTACCGTCGGGGGCGCCACCTCCGGGGTGGCGAAGGACGCCTCACTGGTCAGCGTGCGGGTCCTGGACTGCCGGGGCCGGGGCACCTGGGCCGGGATCATCGCCGCCTTCGACTGGGTCGCCAAGGACGCGGCGGCCGACTCCGCCCCCGCCGTCCTCAACGCCTCGCTCGGCGGAGCCCGTTCGCGTGCGGTCGACGCGGCGGTGGAAGCGGTCGCGGACGCGGGCGTCCTGCCGGTGGTGGCGGCGGGCAACGACGACCGGGACGCCTGTGACGTCTCCCCGGCGGCGGCCGACGGGGTGGTCACGGTGGGCGCGAGCGACCGTGAGGACCGCGAGACCCCGTTCAGCAACTGGGGCTCCTGCGTCTCCCTCTACGCCCCCGGCGCCGACATCGCCTCCGCGCGGCTCGGCGGCGGGACCGTCTCCCTGAACGGCACCTCCATGGCCGCCCCGCACGTCGCCGGGGTCGCCGCCCTCTACAAGGAGGAGAACCCCTCGGCCACGCCGGCCGCCGTCACGCGCTGGCTCACCGACAACGCCACCCCCGAGGCGCTCTCCGGCCTCGGCCAGGGCTCGCCCGATCTGCTGCTGTACACCGGCGGCCTCTGACGGACACCGCCGGGCGGCGCCGGTGAGCGGCGGGCGACATGGCTCCCGCTCACCGGCCCCGCCCGGTCCGGCTGTTGCCGGAACGGTGGACGGTCTCTCATTTCTCTGCAACTCTCTGACCGCACAACGCAAAACCGAGCCGTAGTGCGTGCAGAATCGCGTGTTTCCTGACTACGGATTCAGAGCCGCGCCCTCGTCGCGCCCTGCGCCGAGGCCGAAGATCGGGGAGCTATGAGAGCCCTACGCTGGAGATGGCGGGCGATATCCGCCGTGGTCGCCACCAGTCTTCTGATGATCGGCGTGCCGTCGCTCGCCGCCTCGGCCGCCGACGGCCCCAACCTCGCCGCGGGCCGGGCCGCGGCCGCGAGCAGCGCCCATGCGGAGTACCCCGCCCCCAACATCACCGACGGCAACGCGTCGACGTACTGGGAGAGCGCGGGCGGCAGCCTGCCCCAGTGGGTGCAGACCGATCTCGGCTCGGCGGCCCGGGTCGACGAGGTGACCCTGAAGCTCCCGCCGTCCTGGGAGAGCCGAACGCAGACGCTGTCCCTCCAGGGCAGCGCGGACGGCACCGGCTTCGCGACGCTGAAGAGTCCGGCGGCGTACTCCTTCACCCCGGGGGCCGCCAACACGGTGAAGGTGACCTTCCCGGCCACCCTGACCCGCTTCGTCCGGGTGCACATCACCGCCAACACCGGCTGGCAGGCCGCCCAGCTCTCCGAGCTGGAGGTCCGGTCGTCCGCCGCCTCGTCGGGCAACCTCGCCGCCGGGAAGACCCTCAAGGCCAGCAGCGGCAACGGGAGTCACGTCGCCGCCCACGCCAACGACGGCAACCGGGCCAGCTACTGGGAGAGCCGGGAGAACGCCTTCCCGCAGTGGATCGAGGCCGACCTCGGCTCCTCGCTCCGCGTGGACCGGATCGTTCTGCGGCTCCCCGACGGCTGGGCGGCGCGCAGTCAGACGCTGAAACTCCAAGCCTCCGCCAACGGGACGGAGTTCACCGACCTGACCGCCTCCAAGGACTACCGCTTCGACGCGGCGGGCGGCCAGTCGGTGACGATCTCCTTCGATCCCACGACCACCCGGTACGTCCGCGTCCTGGTCACCGCCAACACCGGTAGCCCTTCAGCCCAGTTGGCCGAGCTGGAGGTCTACGGCCCCGCCACCGGCGACACGCAGGCCCCCACCGCACCGGCCGACCTGGCGTTCACCGAGCCCGCCACCGGCCAGATCCGGCTGACCTGGAAGGCCGCCACGGACAACACCGGCGTCACCGGCTACGACATCTACGCCAACAACACCCTGCTGGCCTCCGTCGCGGGCGACGTCACCACCTACACCGACACCCGCCCTGCCGGGCAGACCGTCACCTACCATGTGCGCGCCCGGGACGCGGCGGGCAACGTCTCGCCCGACAGCAACACCGTCACCCGGACCGGCGACACGGGCGACACCCAGGCACCCACCGCCCCCACCGCGCTCGCGTTCACCGAGCCGGCCGCCGGGCAGATCCGGCTCAGCTGGCAGCCGTCCACCGACAACAAGGGCGTCACCGGGTACGACATCCACGCCAACAACGTGCTGCGCGGCTCGGTCGCGGGCAACGTGCTGACGTACACCGACACCCAGCCGGCCACCGCCACGGTCAGCTACACCGTCCGGGCCAAGGACGCGGCCGGAAACGTTTCCACCGACAGCAACACCGTGACCCGCAACGGCTCCACGGGCGCCGCCTCCAACCTCGCGGTCAACAAGCCGATCACGGCCTCCTCGGTGGTGCACACCTACGTCGCCGCCCACGCCAACGACAACAGCACCGCCACCTACTGGGAGGGCGCGGGCGGGAGTTACCCGAACACGCTCACCGTCCGGCTCGGCTCCAACGCCGACACACAGAGCGTCGTCGTCAAGCTCAACCCGGACAGCAGCTGGGGCCCGCGCACCCAGCGCATCGAGGTCCTGGGCCGGGAGCAGAGCTCCTCCTCCTTCAACTCCCTGGTCGCGGCCCGGGACTACGCCTTCAGCCCGGCGAGCGGCAACACGGTGACCATCCCGGTCGCCGCCCGTATCGCCGACGTCCAGCTGAAGTTCACCGCCAACAGCGGCTCCGGCGCGGGCCAGGTCGCCGAGTTCCAGGTGCTGGGCGCCCCGGCGGCCAACCCCGACCTCCGGATCACCGGCATCACCGCGTCGCCCGCCACCCCGGTCGAGTCCGACGCCATCACCCTGACCGCCACCGTCCGCAACTCCGGCGCGCTCGCCGCCCCGGCGAGCAAGGTCGAGTTCCGGCTCGGCGGCTCCAAGGTCGCCACCGGCAGTGTCGGCGCCCTGGCCGCCGGTGCCTCCACCCAGGCCAGCGCATCCATCGGCGCCCAGGCCGCGGGCAGTTACGTCCTGAGCGCGGTCGCCGACCCGGAGAACGAGATCATCGAGCAGAACGAGACCGACAACACCTACACGGCCGCCTCCCCGCTGGTCGTGCGGCCGGTCTCCAGTTCCGACCTGGTCGCGGCGGCCGTCACCACCTCGCCCTCCGCCCCGGCCGCCGGAGACACGGTCACCTTCTCCGTCGCCATCAGGAACCAGGGCACCATCGCCTCCGCGAGCGGCGGCCACGGCATCACGCTCACGCTCATCGACTCCCGGGGCGCCACCGTGAAGACCTTCACCGGAGCACACAACGGGACCATCGCCCCGGGCGCCACCACCGCACCCGTCACCCTCGGCACCTGGACCGCCGCCAACGGCTCGTACACCCTGCGCACCGTCCTCGCGGCCGACGCCAACGAACTCCCCGTCAAGCGCGAGAACAACACCTCCACCGAACCCCTCTTCGTCGGACGCGGCGCCCACATGCCGTACGACATGTACGAGGCGGAGGACGGCACCACGGGCGGCGGCGCCCGGGTCGTCGGCCCCAACAGGACCGTCGGCGACATCGCGGGCGAGGCGTCGGGCCGCAAGGCCGTCACCCTCGACAGCACCGGCAACTACGTGGAGTTCACCACCCGCAAGTCCACCAACACCCTGGTCACCCGGTTCTCCATCCCGGACGCCCCGGGCGGCGGGGGCATCGACTCCACGCTGAACATCTACGTGGACGGCACCTTCCTCAAGGCGATCGACCTCACCTCCAAGTACGCCTGGCTGTACGGGAACGAGGCCGCGCCCGGCAACTCCCCGAGCGCCGGGGCACCCCGCCACATCTACGACGAGGCCAACGTCATGCTGGGCCGGACCGTCCCGGCGGGAGCCAAGATCCGGCTCCAGAAGGACGCCGCCAACTCCACCACGTACGCGATCGACTTCATCAGTCTGGAGCAGGTCGCACCGGTCGCCAACCCGGACCCCGCCACCTACACCGTGCCCGCCGGGTTCACCCACCAGGACGTCCAGAACGCCCTGGACCGGGTCCGCATGGACACCACCGGAAACCTGGCCGGCGTCTACCTGCCGCCGGGGGAGTACAGCACGGCGAGCAAGTTCCAGGTGTACGGCAAGGCCGTCGAGGTGGTCGGCGCCGGGCCCTGGTACACCCGGTTCAACGCCCCCGCCACACAGGACAACACCGACATCGGCTTCCGGGCCGAGGCCAGTGCCAAGGGGTCCTCGTTCGCGAACTTCGCCTACTTCGGCAACTACACCTCCCGCATCGACGGACCCGGCAAGGTGTTCGACTTCGCCAATGTGTCGGACATCGTCATCGACAACATCTGGAACGAGCACATGGTGTGCCTCTACTGGGGCGCCAACACCGACAACATCACCATCAGGAACTCCCGCATCCGCAACATGTTCGCCGACGGCATCAACATGACCAACGGGTCCACGGACAACCTCGTGACCAACAACGAGGCGCGTGCCACCGGTGACGACAGCTTCGCGCTCTTCTCGGCGATCGACGCCGGGGGAGCGGACATGAAGAACAACGTCTACGAGAACCTGACCTCGATCCTGACCTGGCGCGCGGCGGGCGTGGCCGTCTACGGCGGCTACGACAACACCTTCCGCAACATCCACATCGCCGACACCCTGGTCTACTCCGGGATCACGGTCAGCTCGCTGGACTTCGGCTACCCGATGAACGGCTTCGGGACCCGGCCGACAAGGATCGAGAACGTCTCGATCGTCCGGTCCGGCGGCCACTTCTGGGGATCGCAGACCTTCCCCGGGATCTGGCTCTTCTCCGCCTCCAAGGTGTTCCAGGGCATCCGGATCTCGAACGTGGACATCGTCGATCCGACGTACAGCGGGATCATGTTCCAGACGAACTACGTCGGCGGACAGCCGCAGTTCCCGATCAAGGACACCGTGCTCACCGACATCTCCATCTCCGGTGCGCGCAAGAGCGGTGACGCCTTCGACGCCAAGTCCGGCTTCGGACTCTGGGCCAACGAGATGCCGGAGGCGGGGCAGGGGCCCGCGGTCGGCGAGGTCACCTTCAACCGGCTGAGGCTCAGCGGCAACGCCCAGGACATCCGGAACACCACCTCCACCTTCCGGATCGACATCAACCCGTAGCGAAGCGGAACCCGGCGAACCGTAGCGAAGCAGAACCCGGCGAGGGAGAACCGGGTCCCACGGAGAGGCGCCTCCCGCCCGGCGGGAGGCGCCTCTCAGGTTCGCGGGGCGGCGGGCCCTGCGGCAGAGTGGGCACCATGGACGACCTCAACGCACTCGCCGAGGAGCACCTGACCGCCGCCCGCGCCTCCGCGCACGGCCGCAGCGCCCACCTCCTCGTCCAGGAACCGCCCCTGCGCCAGACGGTGATCGCGCTCACCTCCGGCTCGGCGCTCGACGAGCACAACGCGCCGCCCGCCGCCTCCCTCCTGGTGCTGCGCGGCACGGTCCGCCTCACCGCCGCCTCCGGCGACACCGAGCTCCCCGCCGGAACGCTCCACCCGATCCCGCAGGAGCGCCACGGGCTGCTGGCCCTCCAGGACGCGGTGGTCCTGCTCACGGCCGTCAACGACTGACGGGACCCCCGGGAGGCCGTACGGCCGGGGGAGGTGTGTCCGGGCCAGGACGTGGCAGGAGAGGATCGAGACAAGCCGGGGCGTCCGACGGACGAGCACCCCGCCCGCCGCGTCCGACCACGTCCCCGGAGTACCAGCTTGCCCACCCAGACCGCCGCAGCCGCGGAACGCACCGCTCCCGCCACCGGCCGCCCCGGCACACCGCGCCACTGGCTCACCGCCCTGCGCCGCACCCCGGTCTCGCTGTGGAACGACGACATCACCGACTGGGCCGCCGCCCTCACCTACTACGCCATCCTCGCCCTGCTCCCGGCCCTCCTGGTCACCGTCTCCGTGATCGGCCTGGCCAACCCCGACGCGACCACCGCCCTGATCGCCGACATCACCGCCTTCGCCCCCGCCGAGTCCGGTGAGGCGCTGCGCAGACCGCTGGAGGCGGCGACCGAGCAGCGCACCGCCGTCTGGCTGCTCGTCGGCACCGGCTCCGTCAGCGCCGTCTGGTCCGCGTGCAGCTACCTCGCGGTCTTCCGCCGCGCGATGCACGCCATGCACGACGTCCAGGACAACCGCCCGCCCCTGCGGCAGGCGCACATCATCGTCGTCTCGGCGATCGGGCTCCTCCTCCTGCTGATGACCAGCGCCCTCGCCCTCGTCCTGACCGGCCCGCTGGCCCGCTGGCTCGGCCGCCACATCGGCCTGCCCCACGAGGGCCAGACCCTGTGGATGGTCCTGAAGTGGCCGGTGCTGCTCTGCCTCGTCGCCTGCCTGATCGTCGTCCTCTTCAGCACCGGGCCGCGCTCCGCGCGCGGTATCCGCCGGGGCCTGCCCGGCGGGGTCCTGGCAGCGTTCCTCTGGCTGACCGCATCGGCGCTCTTCGCGCTGTACGCGACCCAGATCGGCAGCTACAGCAGGCTCTACGGCTCCCTCGCGGGCCTGGTCGTCTTCCTGATCTGGGTCTGGTTCGCCAACCTCTCCCTGCTCGCCGGGGCCCAGTTCAACGTGGAGCTGCACCGGCCGGAGCCGGAGGGGGAGAACGCCCGGGCCGCGGAGCGGGAAAACGTTACGGCCGCAGAATGAGGCGGACCGGATCGCCCTCCTTCGTCTCCATCCGCCGCACCGCCGTCGCCGCCTCCTCCAGCGGCAGTACGTCGGTGACCGACCGCGAGAAGTCCAGCCGCCCGCCCTCCGCCAGCCGGACCAGCTGCGCCACATGGTGTTCCTCGGAGCCGTAGTGGCCCAGGATGCGGTGCTGGAGATAGCTGAAGCGGGTGGAGCGGTCGACCGTCAGCGGCTGGTCGCTTAGCCCCACCAGAACCAGCCGCCCCTTGGGCGCCAGCACACTCAGCGCCTGCTCCCGCACCGGGGGAGCGCCCGCGAAGTCGAAGGCCGCCTCCAGACCGGCCCCGCCCGTCGCCCCGAGCACCTGTTCGCGCAGGAGCGGGTCGCCGGAGTCCAGCGCCAGGTCGGCCCCGAAGTGCAGGGCCCGGCCGCGGGCCGCCGGGGCCGGGTCCACCGCGATCACCGGGTACGCGCCCACGGCCCGCAGCAGCTGCACGGCGTGCGCGCCGAGCCCGCCCGCGCCCCAGACCCCGACGGCCTGCGCCGGGCGTACGTCACCGGTGCCGGTCACCGCCGCCCAGGGGGTGGAGACCGCGTCCGGGATGATCGCCGCCTGGTCGAGGGGGAGCGTACTGGGCAGGGCGACGAGGGTGGTGGCCGAGGCGAGGGCGTACTCGGCCCAGCCGCCGTCGTAGTCGACACCCCGGGTGTGCGTCCGGCCCCCGCGCCGCTCGCCCGCCTGGAGCACCACCCGCTGCCCGGCCGTCCAGCCGGTGACCCCGGGGCCGAGCGTGTCGACCGTCCCGGCCACCTCATGGCCCAGCGTGACCCGGTCGCCCTCCAGATACAGGGGGGTCAGCGTGCCGTCGACGAGATGCACATCGGAGAGACAGACCCCGGCGGCCCCCACCTTCACCAGCACCTCGCCCGGACCCGGTACCGGCCTCGCCACCTCCTGGACGGAGAGCGTGCGGGTGGGCAGGTGCAGGCGCGCGGCGCGCATGCGTTCCATGGCGGGGTCCTTGTCGTGACGGTTCATGACGGTCCGTGAGGTCGTTACGGAGCATGCCGGAGCGGGCCCGATCGGCAGTGACGGGGCCCGGGAGGTCAGCTCTTCGAACGGTAACCGGCGACGATCGGCATCGTCTCGCGCAGCACCCGCACACTGTCGTTCGACGCGTCCCCGAGCCGGTGCCCCTTCCAGCTCCCCTTCGCGCTGGAGAACCGGCTGATGCGCTTGCAGTGCGCGCCGCACGAGGCGCGGTACGCCATGAGGGTGTAGTGCGTGCCGTCCTCGGTGATCCAGCCGGTGTTGTAGGGGCGGGTACGGCTCACCCGCATCGCCCCTTCGGCGCCTGCCGCCAGTGTCGTACGGTCATGGGCGAGGCCCAGGTTGTGCCCGATCTCGTGGCTCGCCGAATCCAGCTCGATGCCGTCGACCTCGACGACCGCGTACGCGTACTCGTCGGTGGAGCTGTCGAGCGCGGGCGTGTAGTCGGCGGTGCCGCCGCCCCGCTGCGCCCGCTCCACGACGAGCGTCACCAGATCGGCGCCGTACCGCTCGCGCTGCTCGTGCACCTGGCGCCCGAGCCCCGAGGTGTGGTCCTTGAGGACGGCGTACGCGGCGCGGAACTCCTCCGAACCGTCGTAGTCCCTCGCCGTGTAGGGGTGGATGACCCTGATGGTCCCGCAGAGCCCGCCCGCCGCGAGCGAGCGGTTCATCCGGGTCGCGATCCGCTGGGCCGACGCCGGGACCCGGTGCTCCCCGCCGACCCGCTCCGCTGCCTTCGGCGTATGGACGACCAGGACGTCGACCACGGGACAGCCCGCCCCTCCCGCCGCCGGGGCGCTCGCGGACCTGCCGTCGAGGAACGGGGCGGCGCAGAGGGACGCGGCGATGCCGACGGCCAGAGCCGCTTTCAGGACGGTTGCGCGCATGGGGAGTTGTCTCCAGCCGGAGAGGCCGGGCGGAGGGCGCCACCCGGGTTTGCCGAACGTGTCTCCTTTCTAACACCCGGTGAACTCCGGCGCCCGTCACACCCGATACCGGCTGGCAGGAAGGATGATGCCGGGCCGAGGGGTGTGGCGGTGAACAGGTGGGCAGGTACACCTGTACGAACTCGCACAAGCGGTACGGCAGTCGGTGGTAAAGGGGCGTGTGTGACGTGACGGAACAGAGCGAATGGCGTTTCTCCGACGACCGGGGCCAGCTGTCGACGGCCCCGCGACGGCCCGGGCGGGTGCTCGCCTACGTCCAGGCCGGGGCGACGCTCTGGGGCCTCGGCATCCGGCCGCAGGCGGTCTTCGGCTCCGACCACGACGGCCCCGAGCCCGACCGCGCCAAGACCGGGACGCTTCCGCTGGACGAGGTCGCCTACGTCGGCGCCGGGGCCGCGCTCGACGTGGAGCGGCTGCTGGACGGTCGGCCGGATCTGGTGGTGGCCGTGAGCTACGGCGGCGGCCATGTCTACGGGCTGGCGCCGGAGACCGCCAAGCCGCTGGAGGAGCGGGTCCCGGTCGTCGTCATCGATGTGAGCCAGGCCCGTACGTTCGGTGAGATCGGCGACCGGTTCGCCGAACTGGCCCGCTCGCTCGGCGCCGAGGACCGCGCGGACGCCGACGCCGACCTCGACGCCGCCCGGGACCGGCTGCGGACGCTCACCGCCACCGGCCCGGCCGGCGCCCGCCGTGTGGTCGCCCTCTCCCCGGCCGGTCCCGACCAGGCCCATGTGGCGCGCCCCGGGATGTGGCCCGAGCTGCGCGTCCTCACCGAGCTGGGCGTCCAGCTGGTGGAACCGGCCCCCGGCCCCGGGGCCAACTGGTCCACCCTCGGCCGGGCGGAGACCTTCGCGCTGCGCCCCGACGTGATCCTCACCGACATCCGCGCCCACGCCGCCCCGCTCGACGAGCTGCGTGGGGACGGTGACGGCTCGGCGCCGGTCGTGCCGTGGAACCCGGAGCCGCTGTACGGGCCCCGCGACCACGCCCGCTTCCTCGGCCTGGTCGCGGACGCGCTGGAGGCGCCCCGGACGCGGTAGGCGCGGTTACGGCGCGGGGACCAGTCCGTCGGCGACGAGCCCGGCGAGGACCGCCTCGCTGAGCGTGTGGACGGCGGACTGGGGGCGGACCATCACGGTGAACTCCTTGATCCGCCCGTCCTCGCCGAGGTGGACCAGGTCGATGCCGTGGATCTCCCGGCCGTTCACGGTGGCCCGGAAGAGGAGGACCGCTGCCGGGGCCTCGGCCCCGTCGGCGCTGGTCTGCGCCGTGCCCGCGAACTCTCCGACGTAACGGAAGTCCTCGAAGGTGCGCAGGAGGACCCCGAAGAGTCCCAGCACCATCGGCCGGCCCTCGAACGGGGTGAACTTCACCGGGCTGTAGAACCGGATGTCCTCGGTGAACAGGTCCTCCAGGGCGCCGAGGTCGCGGGTGTTGACGGCGGTGCGGAAGCGGTCCACTGCGGTGGTCATGACGTCTCCTCGAAGATGGCCGGTCAAGAAAGTGACTAGTCATAAATATGAGTAGTCACTTTTATGACTACCATGGACCGCGCACTCCTGGACAGGGGTGCGCGGGAACGGGAGGGAGGCGGTCCGATGGCCCTGCGCCATGCCGTCCTGGCGGCGCTGCTCGACGAGGAGCTGAGCGGATACCAGCTGGCCAAGGCGTTCGACCTGGGCGTCGCGAACTTCTGGCACGCCCAGCCCCAGCAGCTGTACGCGGAGCTGGCCAGGCTGGAGAGGGAGGGGCTGGTCGCCGGGCGCGAGATCGTCCAGGAGGCCCGGCCCAACAAGCGTCTGTTCCGGGTCACCGACGAAGGGCTGGCGGAGCTGGAGCGGTTCGCGACGGTCGCGGCCAAGCCCTCGTTCATCCGGGACGACCTGCTCGTCAAGGTCCAGGCGGCCGACCACCTCGACACCGCCGAGCTGATCGGGCGGCTCACCGAACGGGCGGAGTTCGCCGAGGGCAAGGCCGCGCAGTTCGAGGCGCTGCTGAAGGGGATGCGCGGAGAGCGGGCGGAGGCGGAGTTCCTGCGGTACGGGGAGCGGATCGGGCCCTATCTGACCTGCCGCCGGGGCCTGGACTTCGAGCGCGCCAACCGGGACTGGTGCCGGGAGGTCATCGCGGTGCTGCGGGCGCGGTCCGCCTGACGGGGCCGGCCGTTCCCGCCCGTTTCTCCCCGTACCGGCGTCCGATCGGTGCCCGACCGGCCGCCCGCGCCACGGGCGCCTTCCGCCGGGGCGCGGGATCGGGCTCAATGGGGGCGGGGGCCGCGCCGCCCGCCAGGACACCGCACATCACCGCAGCCGAGGAGATCCACCCCCATGCTCGACCACAGCGAACTGCTGGTCGTCGGCGAGTGCGTCGCCGACATCGTCCGGCAGCCGGACCGGGAGGACCGGGTCCACCCCGGCGGCAGCCCCGCCAACGTCGCCTACGGCCTCGCCCGGCTCGGCCACCGGGCCACCCTTCTCACCCAGCTCGGCCCCGACCCGAACGGGCGGCTCATCCGGGACCACCTGGACTCCGCCGGAGTCACCGTCCGCACCGACGGCCGTACGGCCCCGACCCCGTCGGCCGCCGTCACCCTGGACGCGGCCGGGCAGGCCACGTACGCGTTCGACGTCGGCTGGACCCTCGGACCGGTCGCCGTGGAACCCGCGCCGGGCCATGTGCACACCGGGTCGATCGGGGCGGTGGCGGAGCCGGGGGCGGCCACGGTGCTGGAGATCGTGCGGGCCGCCCGGACCACCGCGACCGTCAGCTACGACCCCAACGTGCGGCCCGCCCTCATGGGGGAACGCGGCGCGGCCGTGCGGCGGGTCGAGGAGTGCGTCGGGCTGAGCGACCTGGTCAAGGCGAGCGACGAGGACCTGGCGTGGCTGTACCCGGGGGAGGAGCCGGAGAAGGCCGCCGCCCGCTGGCTGGAGCACGGGCCCGCCGTCGTGCTGGTCACCCGGGGCGGTGCCGGGGCCCTGGCCCTGCTGCCCGGCGGGCCGGTCGCGGTGCGGGCCGCGCCGGTCGAGGTCGTGGACACCGTGGGCGCGGGCGACGCGTTCATGTCGGGCACCCTCCACGCCCTGGCCGCGCACGGGCTCATCGGCGCCGGGGCCAGGGACCGGCTGCGCGCGGTGGGCCGGGACGCCGTCACCGACGTACTGCGCCACGCCGTGGCCTCGGCGGCCGTCACCGTCTCCCGGGCGGGCGCCAACCCGCCCGACGCGAAGGAGCTCCGAGAGGCGCTCGCCCGTAACTGACAAGCCGTCATGACCCGTTCGGCCCAGTCGAACGCATCCTCGCCAGGCGTCCCGCCGTTCGTCAACCGGCCGCAGTATGACAACGGGATCGGGGCAGCGGGTGGCGAGAAGAGGGACGGCGGACAGCGGGGCGGGACCGCGGGAGCGCGGTTTAGCGCCTGGCGGCGGACGCACGGCGGTGCTGGAGCGGGTGGCGGGCTGGGTGCCGGGGGAGCCGGTCCCCAATGACCTGCTCCCGGACGGCTGGGGCGTCGACGACGCCTGGGTCCGCCGCCGTACGGGCATCGGCAGCAGGCACCGCGCCGGACCCGGGGCCGCCACCGGTGACCTCGCCTACGAGGCGGCCTCCCGGCTGCTCGCGGGCGCCCCGGAGACGGGCCCGGTCGACGCGGTGGTCCTCGCCACCGCCACCCCCGACCACCTCTGCCCCGGCACCGCGCCCGCCCTCGCGGCCCGGCTCGGGCTCGGCACCGTACCGGCGCTGGACATCGCCGCCGTGTGCAGCGGGTTCGTCTACGGGCTCGCCCTCTGCCACGGGATCGTCGCCTCGGGGCTCTACCGGCGCGTCCTGCTGGTCGGCGCCGACGTCTACTCGACCTGGCTCGACCCGGAGGACCGTTCCGCCGGAGTCGTCTTCGGCGACGGGGCGGGCGCGGCCCTGGTGGCGGCCGGGCGGACCGGCGACCCCGGTGAGCTGCTCGCCTTCGACCTGGGCAGCGACGGCACCGGCTACGACCTGATCACCGTCCCCGGCGGGGGAGCCCGCGCCCGCGCGGAGGGGAAGCCGCCCGCGCTCCCGGACGCGTACTTCCGGATGCGGGGCTCCACCGTCTACCAGCACGCCGTCGAACGGATGACCGGTTCGTGCCGGGCGCTGCTGGACCGGGTGGGCTGGGACCCGGCCGAGGTCGACCACTTCGTGCCGCACCAGGCCAACGCCCGCATCCTGCGCGCCGTCGCGGACCGGGTCGGCATCGGGCCGCAGCGCTGCGTCACCCATCTGGAGCGGGTCGGCAACACCGGCGCCGCCTCCATCCCCCTCGCCCTGGCCGACGCGGCGGGCCGGGGGGTGCTCCGGAGCGGGGACCGGGTGCTGCTCACCGCGTTCGGGGGCGGGTTGACCTGGGGTTCGGCGGCGCTCCGCTGGCCGGGGACCCCGCAGGAGATTTCCACGGATTCTACGGAAGGAACACAGCATGTCGCAGTCCGCTGATCAGGGCACCGGAGCCGGTTCCGGCACCGCCGTCGCGGTGACGGGGGTCGGCCTGGTGACACCCGCAGGGGCTGATGAGCACAGCTTCTGGGAGGGGCTGTGCTCCGGGCACTCCACCGCCCGGCGGCTGCCGGAACTGGCCGGTCTCCCGGTCGACTTCGCCTGCCCGGTCGACTCGGTCGATCTGGACGGGGCGGTGGGCGGCCGTTCGGTGTGGCGGATGGCCCGGTTCGTGAAACTGGCCGTCGTCGCGGCCCGGCAGGCCGTCGCCGACGCCGGTCTGGACCCGGCGGTGTGGGACGGCGGCCGGGTCGGCGTGGTGCTGGGCGTCGGCGTCGGGGGCGTCTCCGTCCTCGTCGACAACGCGGCCAGGCTCGCCGCTTCGGGGCCCGACGCGGTCTCCCCGCTGCTCGTCCCCATGATGATCCCCAACGCGGCGGCGGGCGAGGTCGCCATCGCGCTGAAGGCGGGCGGCCCCTCCCTCGCCCCCGCCACCGCCTGCGCCTCCGGGGCCACCGCCGTCGCCGTCGCCCGCGATCTGCTGCTCGGCGGCTCCTGCGACGTGGTGGTGGCGGGCGGCGCCGAGTCGGTGCTGACCCCGCTGGTGGTGACCGCCTTCGCCCGGATGGGCGCGCTCTCCACCCGTACCGGCGATCCGGCGGGCGCCTCGCGGCCGTTCGCCGCCGACCGGGACGGCTTCGTGATCGGCGAGGGCGCCGCCATGCTCGTCCTGGAGCGCGCGGAGAGCGCCCGCGCCCGGGGCGGCCGGGCCCGCGCCCTGCTCACCGGGGCCGGTTCCAGCACCGACGCCCACCACCCCACCGCCCCGGCCCCCGACGGGCACGGCGCCGAACGCGCGGTGCGGGCGGCCCTGGACCAGTCGGGGTGGGCCGCCGACGAGGTCGGCCACATCAACGCCCACGGCACCTCCACCCCGCTCAACGACGCCATGGAGACCACCCTCATTTCCCGGCTCTTCCCGCACCGCCCCCCGGTCACCGCGCCCAAGGGCGTCATCGGCCACACCCTCGCGGCGGCGGGCGCGATCGAGGCGGTCGCCACCGTCCTCACGCTGGAACGTTCCCTCATCCCGCCGATCGCCAATCTGGACTCCCTTCCCGACGCCTTCCCGCTCGACTGCGTCGTGAAGGAACCCCGCCACCAGCGGGTCGAGCGCGCGGTGAGCCACTCCTTCGGCTTCGGCGGGCACAACGTGGCGCTCGCTTTCCAACGCGCCTGACCCCGCAGGGCCGTTCGGGAACGGCGGGGGGTGTCCTCGCCGTTCCTTGATCGTTACTCTGTCGTGACCCTATCCACGCATAATTCACCCCCGCCCTCCACCACCGATCTGCTCACCCGGGTGCTCTACGGCGACAACTTCCGCCAGGAGCACGGTTTCTGGCGACGGCTGCTCACAACAGAACCGTTTCGGCGGGCCGGTGGCGGCACGCCCGACGAACGGCTCGCCCTCGCCTACCACCGGCTGCGCATCCTCAACGGCGCACTGGACAGCGGCGCGAGGCTCGCCGCCGACCCGCGCGCACTCGCCGCCCTGCACGAATGGCTCGGCCCGGTCGACCCGGCGATGACCACCGTCGCGGGCATCCACTACAACCTCTTCCTCGGCTCCCTCCTCGACCACGACCCGGGCACGCCGCGCGACCTCGCGGACTTCCTGGAGCTGCGGCGCATCGGCACCTTCCTCTGTACGGAGGTGGCGCACGGCAACGACGCGGCGGCCGTCGAGACGACCGCGACGTACGACCGCGAACGCGACGGCTTCGTCCTGCACACCCCGCACGCCGGGGCCCAGAAGTTCATGCCCAACACCAGCCCCGCCGGGGGCCCCAAGACCGGGGTGGTGGCCGCCCGGCTCCTCGTCGACTCCACCGACCACGGGGTCTTCCTCCTCCTCGCCCCGCTCACCGACGACACCGGCGCCCTGCCCGGCGTACGGGTCCGGCGGCTGCCCGCCCGGATGGGCTCCCCGGTCGACCACTGCCTGACCTCCTTCGACCGGTACTTCGTCCCGCGCGACGCGCTGCTCGCCGGGGAGCAGGGGCGGATCGGGCGGGACGGCCGGTTCACCAGCGAACTGGCCAACCGCAGAAGGCGGTTCCTCCACTCCATCGGGCGCGTCACCCCCGGCAAGCTCTCCATGAGCGCCTGCGCGGTCGGCTCCGCCCGGGTCACCCTCGCCATCGCGATCCGGTACGCCGGC
The DNA here is from genome assembly GCA_002082585.1 of Kitasatospora albolonga. Classification (NCBI taxonomy): domain Bacteria; kingdom Bacillati; phylum Actinomycetota; class Actinomycetes; order Kitasatosporales; family Streptomycetaceae; genus Kitasatospora; species Kitasatospora albolonga. The sequence continues at coordinate 323,542 of CP020563.1, read as the reverse complement.
CACCGGCTGGTCTCCGGACCGCGGGCCGCGCAGCGCGTTCCGGTCTACGCGCACCGCACCCACCACGGCCCGCTCGCCGGGGCGATGGCCACCGTCTTCGCGATGAGCCTCCTGCACCGCCGGGCCCTGGACCGCTGGGAGTCCGCGCCCGAACCCGACCGGGACGAGGCGGAGCGCCTGGTCGCCGTCGCCAAGGGGTGGATCACCTGGCAGGCGCGCGGCGTCATCGTCGAGTGCCGGGAGCGGTGCGGGGCGCAGGGGCTGCTGGAGAACAACGGCATGACCGAGCTGTTCACCGGTATCGAGGGCGCGATCACCGCCGAGGGCGACAACCTCGCCGTCCACGCCAAGGCCGCCGCCGAGATGCTGTTCAGCGCCACGGTCGGGGAGGAGGCGGAGCCGGGCCCCGGCGAGCTGGACGACCCCCGGTTCCTCGGGCGGCTGCTCGCCGCCGTGGAGGCCCTCTGGTTCACCCGGGCCCGGGAGCGGATGAGCGCGGCCCCCTCCGGCGACCCGCTCGGCCGCTGGAACGCCGCGTCGGGGGCCGCGCTGCGCGGGGTGGAGGCGTACGGCTACCGGCAGGCGGGCGAGGCGTACGAGCAGGCCGTCGCCGCGCTGCCCGACGGACCGGCCCGCGAGCGGCTGACCGAGCTGCACCGGCTCTTCGCCCTCCAGTGGATCGCCCGCAACAGCGGTGACCTCCTCGCCGCCGGACGGCTGACCGCCGAACAGGTGTCCTTGCTGCCCGACGCGGTGGAGGGGCTCATCGCGACCGTGGCCCGGCACGCCCCGGCCCTGGTGAGGTCCTTCGCGCTGCCGGAGCGCCTGATGTCCGACTGGCCGATCGCCGGACCCGGCTACGCGGACGCCTACGACGACCCGGAGGGGGCCTGGCACCGCGACCGCAGGCCGGGGGCCACCGGGGCCCGCACGGCCGGTTTCCGGCGGGCCGCCTGTGGCAGCAAGAGGCGCCCGCTGCGCGAGAAGGTGGCGGCGCTCGGCACCCGGGGCGTGCTGCTGGCGTACTGGGGGACCACCTCGATGCTCTCCCGATGGTTCGAGAAGCCGCAGGTGAGCGTAGACGAATCGGTTCGCCCCAGGGCGTAACCGGAAGATCGTCATCCAGTTACTTCGGCGGTGGGGCCGATACGTTCGGCCGCCGCCGTACGGAAGCCGCCGATGGGCTGCCGGTCAGCGCCCCGAGCCGCTGACGGGCCGCCGACCGGCCGCCGACGATTCGCCGACGAGAGGAAACACCGTGAAGACCCAGACCATCCACCCGAAGATCGCCGAGGTGCTGACCGGGACGTTCAAGGTGCCCGCGGCCGAGATCCTGCCGGAGTCCACGATGGACAGCCTGGAGATGGACTCCCTGGCGGTCGCCGAGTTCGCCGTCATCATCAAGGAGACCCTCGGCGTCACCGCCGACTCCGAGAAGCTCTACAAGGACGCCACGCTCGCCGACATCTCCGCGTTCATCGACGCGGCCGTCGCGGGCGAGGCGGCCGACAGTACGGTGCCGGTGAGCAACACCCGATGAACCGACCCGCCATCGCCGTCACCGGCCTGGGCATGATCACCCCGGCCGGCCACACCACCGACACCACCTGGGACGGGGTCCGCCGAGGCGGGTCCTTCGCCCGCACCGTCCCCGAACTGCACGGCTGCGCCGTCGACTTTGCCTGTACGGTCACCGGCATCGACCTGGACGACGCGGTCGGCGGGCGCACCGCCTTCCGCATGGGCCGGTACGTCAAGTTCGCCGTCCTCGCCGCCCGGGAGGCGGTGACCGACGCCGGGCTCGACCCCGCCGACTGGGACGGCTCCCGGGTCGCCGTCGTCGTCGGCACCAGCAGCGGCGGCTCCGCCGGACTCACCGAACAGGCCGTCGCCCTGGAGCGCCGGGGCCCCGAGGCCACCTCGCCCTCGGGCATCCTGCTCACCATCCCGAACATGCCCGCGGCCGAGATCGCCATCCAGATGAAGGCCACGGGGCCCAGCCTGGCACCCTGCACGGCCTGTTCGTCCGGGGTGACCGCCCTGTCCGTGGCCCGCGACATGCTGACGCTGGGCCAGTGCGACATCGCGATCGCCGGAGCCACCGAGTCGATCGTCTTCCCGGTCGCCATGACCGGCTTCGCCCGCTCGGGCGCGGCGGCGCCGCGGGACGGCGACCCCGCCCGCCTCTGCCGCCCCTTCGCCGCCGACCGGGCCGGGCTCGTCATGGGCGAGGGTGCCGCGATCATGGTCCTGGAGCGGGCCGACGACGCCCGCGCCAGAGGAGCGGCCCCCCGGGCGCTGCTGGCCGGCACCGGAGCCACGACCGACGCCCACCACCCCACCAGCCCGCACCCCTCCGGGGAGCTGGCACGGGTGGCCGTCGAAGCGGCGCTGGCCGACGCGGGCTGGCGGGCCGAGGACGTCGACCACGTCAACGCGCACGGGACCGCGACGCCCCAGGGCGACGCGACCGAGGCCGCCCTCATCGGCCGGGCCTACCCGCACCGGCCGCCCGTCACCGCGCCCAAGGGTGTCCTGGGCCACTGCATGGGGGCGGCCGGTGCCATCGAGGCGGGGCTGACCGTCCTGACGCTCCAGCACGGCCTGATCCCGCCGATCGCGAACCTGGACGCCCCCGACCCCGGGTTCGCCATCGACTGCGTCACCAAGGTCCCGCGTGAGCTGCCCGTACGACGGGCCGTCAGCCACTCCTTCGGATTCGGCGGACACAACGCGGTGATCGCCCTCCGGACCCCGTAACCCGGAAGGCCGTCACCGGGCCGGTGCGGCGGGACGATCCCGCGCCGCACCGGCCCCGGGCGCCCTCGCCCGAACCGGCTCTGAGCTGCGCGAAGCCCCGTGATAGCTTGCCGGGGCCAGTCGAACCCCAGCGACGGGGTCAGGGAATCCGGTGCGAAACCGGAACTGACGCGCAGCGGTGAGGGGGACGGGCGGGGCCACGGCCACTGGAGCACCACCTGCTCCGGGAAGGCGTCCCGCCCGGATGAACCCGAGTCCGAAGACCTGCTGGCACCCGCCCCGCACCCGGGGCCGGGAACCGTACGACGGGCTCCGCGGCTGGGCCCAGAGACACCGAGGTCCTCCGTGCTGCCCCAGGCCACCCCCGCCCCCATACGCACCGCCGCCCTGCTCGCGGCGGGACTCGTCCTGCTCACGGCCTGCGGCGGCGGTGGCACCGCCTCGTCCGCCGAGGGCGGCGGCGACAAGGCCGACGGCTTTCCGCTCACCCTGAAGAACTGCGGGCGCACCGTCACGGTGAAGGCGCCGCCCCAGCGGGCTGTCTCGGTCGACCAGGGATCGACGGAGATCCTCCTCTCGCTCGGCCTCGCCGACCGGATCGCGGCCACCGCCACCTGGAGCGACCCGGTGATGAAGGGCCTGGAAAAGGCCAACGAGGGCGTCGAGCGGATCTCCGACAACCGCCCCTCATCGGAGAAGGTCCTCGACAAGGAGCCCGACTTCCTCTCCGCCTCCTTCGCCTCCACCCTCGCCAAGGGCGGCGTCGCACCCCGCGAACAGTTCGAGAAGCTGGGCGTCCCCACCTACATCTCGCCCGCCGACTGCACCGGCAAGGACAACAGCGGCGGCGGCGACGGAGCCCGTACCGCACCCCTCACCATGGACAGCGTCTACACCGAAGTCCGCGAACTGGCCCAGGTGTTCGGCGTCCCCGAGCGGGGCGAGGCCCTGGTGAAGAAGCTCCGGGCCCGGGTGGCGAAGGCCACCGAGGGCATCGACGGGTCCAGCACCTCCCTCCTGTACTGGTTCTCCGACTCCAAAGCCCCCTACCTCGCGGGCTGCTGCGGCGCCCCCGGGGTCATCACCCGGGAGCTCGGCGCGAAGAACGTCTTCGACGACACCCACGACGAATGGCCCCAGATCAGCTGGGAGACCGTCGCCGACCGCAACCCCGACGTCCTGGTCATCGGCGATCTGAGCCGCACGATGCAGACGGCCGAGAGCGCCGAGAAGAAGATCGAGTTCCTGGAGTCCAACCCGGTCACCAGGACCATGGACGCCGTCAAGAACCGCCGGTACGTGCTGCTCAGCGGCCAGGCCATGAACCCCACCATCCGCACGGTCGAGGGACTGGAGCGCGTCGCCACCGGGCTGCGCGACTTCGGGCTCGCGGAGTGAGCGACGGCAACCTGACGGCGAAGCGGACGGCCGGGCGGCAGTCGGCCGCAGAACAGACAGCCGGGCAGCAGATAGCCGCGCAACAGGCAGTCGGGCAGCGGACGGCCGGGCAACAGCCCTTCGCCGCCCGTCAGTTCGGCGGGCCGGTGCAGGCGCTGCTCTGGGCCGGTGGACTCGCGCTCCTGCTGCTCTCCATAGCCGTCGCCGTCACGATCGGGCCCGCCCGGATCTCCGTCCCCGACGTCTGGTCCGCCGTCGCCTCTCACCTCGGGTTCGGCACCTCGGAGCTGAGCCCGATCCGGGACGGCATCATCTGGAACCTGCGCATGCCCCGCACCCTGCTCGCCGCCGTGTGCGGCGCGGGGCTCGCGGTCTGCGGCACGGTGATGCAGTCCCTGCTGCGCAACCCCCTCGCCGACCCCTTCGTCCTCGGCGTCTCCTCCGGAGCCTCCACCGGGGCGGTCGTGGTGGTCGTCCTCGGGGTCGGCGGGGGAGCGGTGTCGCTCTCGGCCGGGGCCTTCGTGGGGGCCCTCTGCTCCTTCGCCCTGGTCCTGCTGCTCAGCCACACCCTCGGCTCCACCACCGACCGGGTGGTGCTCTCCGGGGTCGCCGCGATGCAGCTCTTCTCCGCCCTGACCTCCTTCGTCGTGATGACCTCCGCCGACGCCGAGCAGACCCGCGGGGTGCTGTTCTGGCTGCTCGGCTCGCTCAGCGGGGTCGGCTGGGGCGAGGTGGCGCTCTGCACCGCCGTCCTCGCCGTCTGCCTGACCGTCTGCCTGGCCCACGCCCGTACGCTCGACGCCTTCGCCTTCGGGCAGGACGCCGCCGCCGCGCTCGGCGTCAACGTGGCCCGCACCCGGATCGTGCTGCTCTGCACCACCGCCCTGCTGACCGCCGCCCTCGTCAGCTCGGCCGGGGCGATCGGCTTCGTCGGCCTGGTCCTCCCGCACGCGGCCCGCGCCCTCACCGGCTCCGGGCACCGGCGCCTCCTGCCGGTCACCGCGCTCGCCGGGGCGATCTTCCTGGTCTGGGTGGACACCCTCGCCCGGACCGTCCTGGACCCGCAGGAGGTGCCCGTCGGGGTGGTCACCGCGCTGATCGGCGTCCCCGCGTTCGTCCTCGTCCTGTACCGCACCCGGAGCGCCTCATGAGCCCCACCACGACCGGCGCGACCGGCGGCCTGCGCGCCGAACGGGTCGGCCGGAAGGCGGGCGGCCGGATCGTCCTCGACGGCGTGGACATCACCCCGCCGCCCGGCGCCACCGTCGGACTGCTCGGCCCCAACGGCTCCGGCAAGTCCACCCTGCTGCGCGTCCTCGCGGGCCTCCTCGCCCCGGACACCGGCACCGTCACCCTGGACGGCGACCCGCTCACCGCCCTCGGCCGCCGCACCGTGGCCCGGCGCATCGCCGTGGTCGACCAGCACGCCGTCACCCAGGTCGACCTGAGCGTCCTGGACGTCGTACGCCTCGGCCGCATCCCGCACCGCCGCGCCTGGTCCGCCCCGGACCACGTGGACGAGGAGGCCGTCACCGACGCCCTGCGGCGCACCGGACTCGCCGACCGGGCCGCCCAGTCCTGGCACACCCTGTCCGGCGGCGAACGCCAGCGCGTCCAGATCGCCCGCGCACTGGCCCAGCGGCCCCGCGAACTCCTCCTGGACGAGCCCACCAACCACCTGGACATCCAGCACCAGCTGGACCTGCTCGCCCTGGTCGCCGCGCTGCCCCTCACCAGCGTCATCGCCCTGCACGACCTCAACCTCGCCGCGATGTTCTGCGACCGGATCACCGTGATGAAGGCGGGCCGGGTCGTCGCGGGCGGCACCCCGGCCGAGGTCATCACCGAGGAGCTGATCGAGGACGTCTACGGGGTCCGGGCGATCGTCACCCCCGACGGGCCGGACGGACGTCCTTCGGTACGGTTCCTGCCGCGCCGGTAGCCGTACGGGCCGGGGCGCGCCGGTCACCGTACGGTTCCGGCCGCGCCGCCGACGTCAGAGGCACCGGCCCCGGACAGCCCGCCGGGCGGACCCGTGATCACGGGTCCGCCCGGCGGCCGAGGACATGGGAGCGGCCTTCCGGCCGCCGGAGGGGGTGCCGTCAGCGGCGGCGCCCCTGGCCGAACTCGCCACCGGTGTCCTTGCCGGTGTCCATGCCCTTGCCGTCCGCGTAGTCGATCTTCTCCTTGCGGACCTCGGCGGAGACTTCCTTCTGCTCGGTGACCCGCTCGGTCTCCAGCCGGACCCGCTCCACCGGGACGGCCTCCTTGCGGACCGTGGCGCGCTCCGCGTGCAGGGTGACCTCCACGTCCTGCTCACCGAAGTCCGTGGTCCCGGTCACCTTCTCGCCGGGCTGGAGCGGCTCGCGGACCACCCGCACCTCCTCGTGGGAGACGGGCACGGACCGGGTGACCTCCTCGGTCACCACGTACTTGTGCAGCCTCGCCCGGCCGCTCTCGTACTCCTCCGTACCGACGTGCAGCTGCTCCTCGGAGCGGATCAGCTCGTCCTTGCCGCTCACGTCGGCGGCCCGGGACGTGCCCGCTCCGGCGCCCGCCAGCGGACGGGACGTGGCGGAGACGTCCGTGTCGCGGTGCCTGCCCGTACCGGCACCCGCCCCGGCCATCCCGGCCGCTCCGGTCGTCCCGGCGGCCGTGGTGGTCCTGCCGGTCGCCTTGGCGCTCGGCGGCGCACCCGTGCCCCGGGCCGCGCCCGCGGCGCCCGCACCCGCTCCGGCCGCGCCCATGGCGCCGGTTCCGGCGACGGTGGGGGCATCGGCCCCGGTGCCCGTGCCCTTGGTGTCACCGAGGTTGCCGGTCTTCCGGGACATGCCGTAGTGCCGGTAGAGCTCCTCTTCCTCGGCGACGGAGAGATGGGCGTCCGCGTCCACCCGGGGCGCTTCCTTGACCGTCTCCTTGGAGTGCGAGACGTGCAGGTCGGAGCCCACTCGACGGGCTCCGGCGAGCGGTACGAAGCTCTCCTTCATGCCGAACAGACCGGTCTTGACCGTGACCCAGTCGGGCTTGCCGGTGTCGTCGTCGACGTACACCCGGCCCACACTGCCGACCTTCTCGCCCTCGTTGTCGTACACGGTCAGACCGTCGAGCTCTCCGGAATCCGTGAAACCGTCAGCGGCTCCCATAACCGAACCCTCCTCGCTGGGCGCGCCCTGTGGGTGGCTCCACCAGATGTGGCACGTCCGGCTTCCATCGCGCCTCACCCGCCTGGACGCTGCAACCTCCCGGCCACCCGGGCGAAGGGGCGCCGGAGGTCGCGCGGCCCTGCTGGCCCCGTACGAGCGCGCTGAGCGGCCCCCGGACCAGTTAGGCCAATCGGGTGAGGGGGTGCGGGCCCCGCATATGATCGGCGGAGCACGGCGGCCCCGGGAGGGCGGGCCGGAGCCGGTCCCGCCGAGCCACCAGGGGTGCGCCATCCGTTCCGTACACGTCGACCTGCCCGCCCAGCGCGGCGAACCGTGCCCGGAGCTGCGCGACCGGTACGAGGACGGCCACCACCTCCACCACCTCGTGTGGCGGCTGGGGCCCGGGGTGCGGGTGTGCAGCAGCGCGGTCCTCGGCGGCGGCATCGGCCCCCGTGCCTGGCTCCTCAACGCCCAGGTCCCCGGCGGCTACCCCCGCCTGGACCCGGACCGCCACCTCGCCGAGATCGCCGCCGCCGAGGGGCTCACCGGCCCCGGTGCCGGACTGATGACCGCGGCCGACGTCGTCGCGTACACCACCGGGCACGACGGAGGCGTCACCGCGACCGTCACCGCGGGCCTCGGCGTACGGGGCTGGGCGGCGGTCTACGAAACCGCGGCTTCCGGGGCGGCTGCCCCCGAAGCCGCTGCCCCCGAAACCGTCGCCTCCGAAGCCACGGCCTCCGAAGCCGCAGCCCCCGGCCCGGTCGGCCTGGGCGCCCCGTACCGCCCCGGCACGGTCAACATCGTCGTCACGCTCCCCGCCGCGCTCTCCGACGCCGCCCTGGTCAACGCCGTCGCCACCGCCACCGAGGCCAAGGTCCAGGCCCTCCTGGACGCCGGACTCGACTGCTCGGGCACCCCCACGGACGCCGTGTGCGTCGCCGCCCCCGAGCCGGGGCCCGACGGCGGCGAACCCTTCGCCGGGCCCCGCTCCACCTGGGGCGCACGGATCGCCCGCGCCGTGCACACCGCCGTACGGGAAGCGGTGCCCCGGGGGCTCAGCTGACCGTCACCGGATGCCGTACCACCGCGTCGAACAGGTACCCCTGCGTGTTGTGCGCCGTCGCCTTCGGCTGCGTACGCCCGGAGCGGTCCGTGGCCCGGGCCAGCAGTTCCGTCGCGCCCTTCCGGACCGGCACCCAGTCCGCCGACCACCGCACCCAGCTCCCGGCCCGGGGCTCGTCGTGCAGCCGGGCCCGCCGCCAGTGGCGCCCGCCGTCGGTGCTGACCTCCACCGACTTCACCGGCACCCCGCCCGACCAGGAACGGCCGGTCAGCACCGTACGGCGGTGGGCGCGGAACGAGGCGCCCCGCTCCAGCTCGAAGGCGCTCTTCAGGGTCTGCCGGGTCAGCGGGGCGCTGCCCTCCGGGGGGTGGCCGGGGCCGAACAGCCGGTACAGGCCCGTGTTCCACGGCGTCAGCAGCGGCTCGGCGCTCACCTCGATGTCCCCGAGCCACTTGATGTTGGCGATGCCCACCCAGGACGGCGCGATCACCCGGACCGGATACCCGTGGTCGGGCGGCAGCGGCCCGCCGTTCATCCCGTACGCGAGCAGGACGTCGTCCAGCGCCTTCGCCACCGGCAGCGGCCGGCGCACCCGCCCCAGGTTCACCCCGTCCGTGACGACCTCCGCGTCCAGCCCGCGCGGCAGCACGTCCACCGCGTGGCGCCCGATCCCGGCCCGGCGCAGCACATCCCCCAGCCGTACCCCGCGCCAGCGGGCCGTACCGATCGCCCCGAGCGTCCACGCGGTGCCGCTGACCGTCTGGCCTTGCTGGGAGGCGAAGAAGCTGCGCCCGTTGCCCGCGCACTCCACGAACGCGGTACGGGTCACCTGGGGCAGCCGCAGCAGATCGGCGTACGTGAAGTCCACCGGGCCGCCCTTCAGCCCGTCGCCCCACACCGTCAGCTTCCAGGTGTCCCGGTCGATCCGCGGGGTGGCGGTGTGGTTGCGGACGAAGAACCGGTCGGCGGGGGTGAGCAGTCCGGTGCCCCTGAACGCGGCGAAGTTCGTCTCCGCGTTGGTGCCGCGCAGCGTGAACAGCTCCGGCGGCAGCGGCTTGACGACACCGGGCAGCCCGGCGGCGGCCGGGGCGGCGGCGGAAGGCGCCGCGTGGGCCGGGGCGGCGGCCGAGGCCAGCGGCACGGCGGCCGACGCCGCCGCGACGAGCCTCAGCAGATCGCGGCGGTCGATCCCGGCGGAACGCGCCCGCCCGGCGGACCACTGCCGCAGCCGTATCCGGTCGTAGGCGCCCTCGGACGGTGGGGGTGCCGGGTTCATGGAAGCTCCTCGCAGAGAACGGGGGGAGGGAACGGGAGGGGTGCGGGTTCCGGAGGGAGCAACTCCCTCACCAGGGAACCCACCTGATCGGTCTCGATGAGGAAACCGTCATGTCCATAAGGTGAGTTGACGATCCGCAGACCGTCCGATCCCGGCAGCAGCGCCGCCAGCTCCTCCTGCTGGGACGGCGGGTACAGCCGGTCCGAGTCGACGCCCACGACCAGCGCGGGCAACTCCGCCCGGCCCAGCGCCCGTTCGATGCCGCCCCGGCCCCGGCCCACGTCGTGCCCGTTCATCGCCTCGGTGAGCGCCACATAGCTGCCCGCGTCGAACCGGCGCACCAACTTGCCCGCGTGGTGGTCGAGATAGGACTCCACCTGATAGCGCCCGCCGCGCCCCGGCTCCTCGCCCGGCTGCGGCGCGCGGCCGAACCGGGAGCCGAGCTCGGGCTCGCTGCGGTACGTGATGTGGGCGACGCGGCGCGCCTGGCCGAGGCCCCGGTGCGGACCGCCGCCGGGCGGCGCGTCGTGGTAGTCGCCGCCCCGCCACCCCGGGTCGGAGCGGATCGCGCCGATCTGCACCGAGCCCCAGGCGATCTGCTCGGCGGACGCGGCGGCCGGGGCGGCGAGCACCAGCAGCGAACCGGTCCGCCCGGGCCTGCTCACCGCCCACTCCAGGGCCCGCATCCCGCCCATGGACCCGCCGATCACCGCCGCCCACCGGCCGATGCCCAGCGCATCGGCCAGCGCCGCCTCGGCCGCCACCTGGTCCCGTACCGTCAGATACGGGAACCGGGAGCCCCAGGGCGCGCGGTCGGGCCCCGGGGAAGAGGGGCCCGTACTGCCCTGGCAGCCGCCCAGCACGTTCGGGGCGACGACGAACCACCGGTCGGTGTCGAGCGCCCGGCCGGGGCCGACCAGCGCGTCCCACCAGCCGGGGGTGGGGTGGCCGGGACCGGCGGGTCCGGCCACATGGCTGTCGCCCGTCAGCGCGTGCAGGACCAGCACGGCGTTGGAGCCGTCCGCCGCCCGCTGCCCCCAGGTCTCGTACGCCAGGCGGACCCCCGGTAGCCGGGCGCCGGACTCCAGGGGCAGCGGGTCCTCGATCGTCACCCAGCGGCGACGACCGGGCGGGTCCCCCTCCCTCCGGCCGCCGGAGGCCGGAGGGAGGGGGAGTGCGGCGGGCGCGGCGCCACGGTTCAGGACGCCGCCTTCGCGGCGCGGAACCCCGACTCCAGGTCGGCCTTGAGGTCGTCCACGTTCTCCAGGCCGACCGAGAGCCGCACCAGACCGGGCGTGGCGCCGGTCGCGACGAGCTGCTCCTCGGTCAGCTGGCTGTGGGTGGTGGACGCCGGGTGGATGATCAGGCTCCGTACGTCACCGATGTTGGCGAGGTGGCTGAACAGCTCGACCGCGTCCACGAACTGCTTGCCCGCCTCGGCCCCGCCCTTCAGTTCGAAGGCCAGCACCGCTCCGGCGCCACGCGGCAGATAGCGCTGCCCGGCCTCGTACCAGCGGTTCGAGGGGAGACCGGCGTAGTGCACGGTCTCCACCTCGTCGCGCTGCTCCAGCCAGCGGGCCAGCTCCAGCGCGTTGGAGGTGTGCCGCTCCAGCCGCAGGCTCAGTGTCTCGACGCCCTGGAGCAGCAGGAACGCCGAGTGCGGGGAGAGCGCGGGGCCCAGGTCTCGCAGCAGCTGCACGCGGAGCTTGATGGCGAACGCGCCCGGGCCCAGCGCCGGCCAGTACTGGAGTCCGTGGTAGCTCGGGTCGGGCTCGTGGAAGTCGGGGAACCGCTCGGGGTGGGCGCCGAAGTCGAAGGTGCCGCCGTCCACGACGACCCCGCCGATGGTGGTGCCGTGTCCGCCGAGGAACTTGGTCGCGGAGTGGATGACGATGTCCGCGCCGTGCTCGATCGGCCGCAGCAGGAACGGCGTCGGCACGGTGTTGTCCACGATCAGCGGCACCCCGGCCGTGTGCGCGGCGTCGGCGACCGCCCGGATGTCCAGCACGTCACCGCGCGGATTGCCGAGGGTCTCGGCGAAGAACGCCTTCGTGTTGGGCCGGACGGCGGCCCGCCACGCATCCAGGTCCTCGGGGTCCTCGACGAACGTCACCTCGATGCCGAACCGGGGCAGTGTGTGGCGGAAGAGGTTGTAGGTGCCGCCGTAGAGGGAGGGCGAGGAGACGATGTGGTCGCCCGCCCCGGCCAGCGTCAGCAGCGCGAGGGTCTCGGCCGCCTGCCCGGAGGCGAGCGCCACGGCGGCGACCCCGCCCTCCAGGGCGGCGATGCGCTGCTCCAGGACGTCCTGCGTGGGGTTGTGGATGCGGGTGTAGATGTTGCCGGGCTCGGCGAGGGAGAACACATCGGCGGCGTGCTGGGTGTCCCGGAAGACGAACGACGACGTCTGGTAGATCGGTACCGCTCGGGCGCCCGTCGCCGGGTCCGGGGCGGCCCCGGAGTGGATCTGCTTGGTCTCGAACGACCAGGCGGCGCCGGGCTCCTGCCGGTTCTGGTCCTCGGGGGTGTGGCCCGCGGTGACGGAGTCGAGGGGCTGGCTCATGTGGTTCCTCGCACGTGGTTCGGTCGCCGTACGGCGTACGTCCGCCGGTCGGCGGAAGCCCGGGAGTGGCGACGGGCTGATTACGGACCGTAGAACGTGCCGGACCGGCCCGGAAGCGTGTCGCCCGCCTGGCCACGAACCTGCAATACGGCGGCAACGCAAAGGCCGGTCCGGGGCGTGGGTGCCCGGACCGGCCTTCGTGCGTCACCGTGTCACGGTGGGGCGTCACTCCTGGGTGAGCATCCCGTTGCGCAGCTTGCCCAGCATCCGGCTCAGCAGCCGGGAGACGTGCATCTGGGAGATCCCGAGCTCCGCACCGATCTGGGCCTGTGTCAGCTCCTGGCCGAACCGCATGTCGATGATCCGGCGTTCCCGCTCGTCCAGTTCGCCCAGCAGCGGTGCGAGGGCGTGCAGGTTCTCCACGGTCTCCATCGCGGAGTCCGGTTCGCCCAGGACATCGGCGAAGGTCCGGCCCCCGGTGTTCTGGGGGCCGGACTCCGAGGAGTCGGTCGGCATGTCGAGGGAGCCCGCCGTGTAGCCGTTGGAGGCGACGATCCCCTCGGTGATCTCCGACTCGTCCATCCCCAGGTGCTCGGCGAGTTCCCGCACCGTCGGGTCCCGGTCGAGTTCGCCCGCCAGGGTCTCCTTCGCCTTCGCGAGGTCGACCCGCAGCTCCTGGAGGCGCCGGGGCACGTGCACGGCCCAGCTGGTGTCCCGGAAGAACCGCTTGATCTCCCCGACGATGTACGGGACCGCGAAAGAGGTGAACTCGACCTCGCGGGAGAGGTCGAAGCGGTCGATCGCCTTGATCAGCCCGATCGTGCCGACCTGGACGATGTCCTCCATGTCGCCGCTGCCCCGGTTGCGGAAGCGGTTCGCGGCGAACCGGACCAGCGACAGGTTCATCTCGATCAGGGTGTTGCGCGCGTACTGGTACTCGTGCGTGCCCTCCTCCAGGACCTGGAGGCGGTCGAAGAAGAGCCGCGACAGCCGCCGGGCGTCCATCGGGGCTATCTTCCCGGCGTCCTCGATCCACGGGAGATCCTCCGTGGTGCCCGTCGTCCGCTCCGTACCGGTGGTCTGCGCAGTGTGTGCCGTCATCTCGTCACGTTCCCCAGGTCGTAGGCCATGAGGTTTACTCGCCTGCCCGGGTGCGGGGCCCTCATGCGTGCCGGACGGATGCGATCTGGCCGGGTGCGGCGATCGGGCCGGAACGAAGGGGGAGTTCACCCCTGAAGGAGTGTCACGGGGCAACAGGGGCCCCGGGAGGCGCACGGGACACACGGCGCACAGAACCGCCCCACCGGTACGGGGGAGCCCGGTGGGGCGGTCGCCACCAGAGTGCCACAGCCGGACCGCCGTTGGGACCGGACCGGCGCGTATTGGCCTATGGAAGACGGAAGTCGAACACCCTTCCACGCGGGCGTGCGCCGGGTCCGCCGCGCGCCGGAACCTCTCCGTCCGGAGCCCCGGAGCCGGCCGGACCCCCGGTGGCGCCCGGTTGATTGCGGCATCGTGAACAGTTCCCCGCCGCGGAATACGCCCTGCTCCCATCGGCTTTTCGCCGCTGGCGGACGCGCGGCGCCAGGGCACCGGGGTGCCCGCCGGGAGCAACCGCGCGACGGACCGGAACGAGGGAGAACATGCGCGAGACGTACGCGTTCGAGGACGGCCGCGGAGGGGCGGCACTCCGTGCCACGGAACGGCCCGATCCGATCGGGGAGGTGACGCTGTGACACGGCGACCGGCCACGGCGACGGGCGCCTCCGCCGTGCACGCCACGGAACCGGGCACCACGGAATCCGGCACCACGGCGCCTCGGCCGATCACGGTCCCGGACGCCGACTCGGCGCCGCAGTCGGCCATTGGCTCGACCCCCGCTCCGGTCACCGGCGCGGCGCCCCGCTCGGCCAACAGCCCGGCCACCGGCTCGACCGCTGCCCGGACCGTCGCCCCGGCCACCGGCACAGCGCCCCAGTCAGCCATCGCCCGGACCACTGCCCCGACCATCACCACCCCCGGCGACCCCCACCCGCTCGACAACCCCGCCCGGTCCTCGCTCACGGGGCCGCACGCCCACTTCGCCGAGCGCCGGGGGCGGATTCTGCGCTACCCCGTCGACGTCAGCCCCTGGCTCGATCTCCCCGACGTTCCGGACGCGCGGGACTGGGCCGATCTCGCGGCCCTCGCGGGGCCGGGCGGAGAAGTCGGTCTGCCCCCGCTCCGGGAGGGGCCGCCGCCGGGCTGGGAGATCGTCCACCGGATCGACGGCGTCCAGCTCGTCGACGTATCGGTGGTCCCCGCGCCCGCCCCGGACGCGGTACGGCTCGGCCCGGCGGACGTGCCGGAGATGCTGGACCTGGTGGCGCGCACCCGCCCCGGCCCCTTCCTGCCGCGCACCGTCGAGCTCGGCACCTACCTCGGCATCCGCCGGAACGGGGCCCTCGTCGCGATGGCGGGGGAGCGGCTGCACCCGCCGGGGTGGACCGAGATCAGCGGAGTCTGCACCGACGCATCCGTACGGGGGCAGGGGCTGGCGAGCCGCCTGGTCCTGGCGGTGGCGTACGGCATCCGCGAGCGCGGTGAGACCCCGTTCCTGCACACCTCGGCCGGCAACACGACGGCCATCCGGCTCTACGAATCGCTGGGCTTCCGGCTCCGCCGCCGTACGGAGTTCATCTCCGCCCTGGCCCCGGCGGAGCTCCCGCCCGCCGGGGCGGCGCCGCGTTGACCGGCGGCCGGGTCCGGGCCCGTCCGCGCCGGGGCGGGGCAGGCCGCCGGGACCTTCGGCCCTCCGAGCCGAGGGCCGGAGGTCCCGGGCCGAACGTCCCGCCCGGGACCTTCGGCACCCCCTCCGGGCCCTATGCCCCCCTGCGGCGGGGGCCGGACCCCGGTCAACTGGAAGGGACCGGTCGAACTGCGGGCGGCACCGAGGAACGAACGGGAGGAGAGGCCGGTGGCCCTGGGGAAACGGCGTACGGTACGGGAGCGGGAGACGGTCCTGCCCGGTACGGGCACGGGCGCCGCGGTGTCCACGGGCCGGATCGGGAGCTGGGCGCTGGCCGGCGGGCTGGCCCTGCTGAGCGCGCTGATCGTCTTCCTCGACCTGATCACCGGTGAGGACCTGCGGGTCGTCCCGCTGCTCGTGGTCGTCCCGGCCCTCGCCTCCGTCTTCTGCACCCTCCGGCAGACCGTCTGGGTGGCCGTGTGGATCACGGTGGTCGTCGTCGCGTCCGGACTCGGCGGTGACGGCACCTTCTGGGACTTCGTCTTCGGCATCGGGTTCACCGTGCTCGCCTGCGCCCTCGGTGTCGCCGCCTGCGCGGCCCGGATACGGCACGCCACCGAGATGGCCCGGCTCCGCTCCGCCGCCGTCGCCCTCCAGCGCCAGATCCTGCGCCCCCTGCCCGTCGTCACGGACCAGGTCTTCGCGTACGGGCTCTACGAGCCGATCGAGGAGGACCGCTTCGTCGGCGGCGACATCTACGAGGTCGTCGAGTCCCCGTACGGCACCCGCGTGATCATCGGGGACGTCCAGGGCAAGGGGCTCGCCGCCATAGGAGCCGGGTTCGCCGCGATCGCCGCGTTCCGGGAGGCGGCGGTCCGCGAGCCGACGCTCACCGGGGTGGTGGAGGCCCTGGAGGACGCCGTCGTCCGGCACAACGTGTTCTCCGCCCAGACCGGTGAGGCCGAACGCTTCGTGACCGCGCTGGTCCTCGGGTTCGGCGAGAGCGGGGAGGACGGCGTCCAGGCGGTGAACTGCGGCCATCTGCCGCCCCGGCTGCTGCACGACGGCCGGGCCTCGGCCGTCCCGATGGAGCGGACCTACGTACCCCTCGGCCTCGCCGGGCTCAGCCGTGAGACCCGTACGGCGGAGTCGTTCGCCTTCCCGCCCGGTGCCACCCTCCTCGTCGTCACCGACGGTGTGACCGAGGCCCGCGACGCCGCCCGTGCCTTCTACCCGCTGGACGAGCGGCTGGTGGGCTGGGCCGGGCAGGGCCCGCGCGAGCTGCTGGACGCGCTCCGCGTCGACCTGGAGAAGTTCACCGGAGGGATCAGGCGCGACGACGTGGCGGCGCTCGCCCTGCGCCGGGCACCGGGCGACGGCAGCCCACGGCCCGCGTCGGCCGCCGAGGACGCCCGTCCGGTCGCGGGAGCGGGAGCCCTGAGCGACTGAGTGCCCCCCTGGCCCCCTGGCGTCCGCTGTCCCCTGTTCCCCTGACTCCCGATGTCCCCATGAGACGAATGTCGCGTGGGGACATTTTCGGGTGTACGGTGCATGTATGAGCCCGGAAGAGAAGGTCCCGGAGCGGCGCAGCCGTAAGGCCCGCCGTACGCGCGACACCCTGGCGCGGGCCGCGTTCGAGCTGGTGCTCGACCGGGGGCTGCGGAACGTCACGGTCGAGGAGATCGCGGAGGCCGCCGATGTCGACCGCCGTACGTTCAGCCGGTACTTCGCGAGCAAGGAGGCCGCCGCCCTCGACTCCCTGCGCGGCGACGGCGACCGGATCAACGCGGCCCTGCGGTCCCGCCCGGCCGGGGAGCCCCCGCTCCTCGCCTACCGCCGTGCCGTCCTCGCCTGGCTCGCCGACCCCGGTGCGGAGCCCTGGCACCGCCGCCCGCGGATCTTCGACCTCCTGGTCGTCGCCGAGGAGGAGCCGACGCTCTACGCGGCCTTCCACCACATCCGGGTGGACGCCCAGGAGGACTCGATCGGCATCGTCGCGGACCGGCTCGGCGTCGACCCGCGCCACGACATCCGCCCCGCCGTGACGGTGGCGGCGGGCGCGGGCGCGCTCCTCGCGGCCCAGGCCGCCTGGGTGCGCGGCGGCCGTCCGGAGGCTCTGCCCGCGCTGGTCACCGAGGCGTTCGACGCGCTGTCGGCGGACCTGCTCACGGCACGGGACACCACACACGACACACCAGAAGCAGAAGAGGCAACCTCATGAGCACCACCCCCGCCCCCGCCACCCCTTCGGCCGAGTTCGCCGGCCGTACCGCGCTCGTCACCGGCGGCGCCTCCGGTATCGGCCTCGCCGTGGCCCGGCTCCTCGCCACGGCGGGCGCGGTTGTCGTCGTCGCGGACCACGACGAGGAGAGCGCCCGCAAGGCCGCCGCCCAGCTGGAGAGCACCGGAGCGCGGGCGGCAGCCGTACGCATGGACGTCACCGATCCGGCCTCCGTCGAAGCCGGGGTGCGGTTCGCCGTGGACACCTTCGGCGCCCTCCACCTGGCCGTGAACAACGCCGGAATCGCCGGACCCGCCTCCCCGACCGGCGCGTACGCCGTCGAGGACTGGGACCGGGTCGTCGCCACCAACCTCAGTGGCGTCTTCTACTCGATGCGGCACGAGCTGCCCGCCATCGTCGCGTCGGGCGGCGGCGCGATCGTCAACATGTCCTCGATCCTCGGCACCAACGGCTTCGCGGGCTCGCCCGCCTATGTCGCCGCCAAGCACGGTGTCGTCGGCCTCACCAAGAGCGCGGCCCTCGAGTACGCGGCACAGAACGTCCGGATCAACGCGGTCGGCCCCGGCTTCATCGACACCCCGCTCCTGCGGAACGCCGACCCGCAGGCCCGCGCGCACCTGATCTCCCTGCACCCGGCCGGACGCCTCGGTACCGCCGAGGAGGTCGCCGAACTCACCGTCTTCCTCCTCTCCGAGAGGGCCTCGTTCATCCACGGCAGCTACCACCTGGTGGACGGCGGCTACTCCGCCCCGTGACGGCGCCCCGGGTGGCGGACGGGGGAGCCGGGGGCGACAAAGGACATGCGGGGCGCGCGGGACGGGGCGGGGGCGACGAAGCCGAACCAGAAGAAGGACGAGAGAAGCGAGGAGACCCATGAAAGCCGTCCAGTACCGAGCCGTCGGCGCCGCCCCCGAGGTCGTCACCGTCCCGGACCCCGAGCCCGGCCCCGGCCAGGTCCTGCTGAAGGTCACCGCCGCCGGTGTCTGCCACTCCGACATCGCGGTGATGAGCTGGCCCGCCGACCAGATCCCCTTCCCGCTGCCCCTCACCCTGGGCCATGAGGGCGTCGGCACGGTCGCCGCCCTCGGGGACGGCGTGGAGGGCCTCTCCGAAGGCGACTCCGTCGCGGTGTACGGGCCCTGGGGCTGCGGCATCTGCGTCAACTGCGCCGAGGGCAAGGAGAACTACTGCCTGCGCGCCCGGGAGCTCGGCATCATGCCGCCCGGACTCGGCGCCCCCGGTGCCATGGCCGAGTACATGATCGTCGACGACCCCCGCCACCTCGTGCCGATCGGCGGCCTGGACCCGGTGAAGACGGTGTCGCTCACGGACGCCGGACTCACCCCGTACCACGCGATCAAGCGCTCGCTGGCGAAGCTCGTACCCGGTTCGACGACCGTCGTCATCGGGACCGGGGGCCTCGGCCATGTCGCGATCCAGCTGCTGCGCGCCATGACGGCCACGCGGGTGATCGCCCTGGACGTCACCGAGGAGAAGCTCGGCCTGGCCAGGGCCGTCGGCGCGCACGAGGCCGTCCTCTCCGACGAGAAGGCGGCGGACCGCGTCCTGGAGCTGACCGGCGGACTCGGCGCCCACGTCGTCCTGGACTTCGTCGGCGCCCCGCCCACCGTGCGGACGGCCGGGGCCGCCGCCCGGGTCGACGGCGACGTCACGATCGTCGGTATCGGCGGCGGCGCCCTCCCGGTCGGCTTCGGGACGCTTCCGTACGGCACCAACGTCAGCGCCCCCTACTGGGGCTCGCGCAAGGAGCTCGCGGAGGTGCTGGACCTGGCCCACGCGGGCGCCGTGGACGTCCATGTGGAGACGTACTCCATCGACGAGGCCCCCCGCGCCTACGAGCGGCTGCACGACGGCCGGATCAATGGCCGCGCGGTCATCCTGCCGAACGGCTGAGCCGACCGCCGTAGGCCCGGAAGCGGGGCCGGGGAAGGAAAAATCCCCGGCCCCGCTTCCCCCACCCCGTTACACTCGATGCCATGCGTTCGTACTACTACTTCCGCTGATTCCCCGGCCCGGACAGCCGCCGCCCGACGCCTGACGTCACCGGCAGGCCCCCACCGGCCGGCCGCCGCCGAGCATCGCACCGCCCGTGACCTCACCGGGCGGCCCCGCTCGTCGCCCCGGCCCCGGTGCGCCGCTGTCCCTCCGCCGTCCGGACACCCACGTCACGCCCCGCCCCCGCGCGTCCCCGCACGCGCCGTCGCGGGCCGGGCACCCAGGAATCAGGGGAAAGGCACCCATGCACCCCCAGCGCGACCGCGCCCAACTGACCATGAAGGACGTCTCCAAGGCGTACGGGGACCGCTCCGTACTCGACCAGGTGACGCTCACCGTCCGCCCCGGCGAGAAGGCCGCCGTCATCGGCGAGAACGGCTCCGGCAAATCCACCCTGCTCCGTCTGCTGGCCGGGGCCGAGCAGCCGGACAGCGGGGAGATCACCGTCCGCTTCCCCGGCTCCACCGGCTATCTCGCCCAGACCCTCGCCCTCGGTCCGGCCGACACCGTGCAGGACGTCGTCGACGCCGCACTCGCCGAACTACGCGCTCTGGAGCGGGCCGTCCGGGAGGCGGAGAAGAGGCTGTCGGCGGGCGACCCGACGGAGGCGGAACTCGCCGCGTACGGAGACCTCCTCACCGCCTACGAGGAGCGCGACGGCTACCGCGCCGACGCCCGCACCGAAGCCGCCCTCCACGGCCTCGGCCTCGCCCACCTCACCCGCGACCGCGCGCTCGCCACCCTCTCCGGCGGCGAGCAGTCCCGGCTGGCCCTGGCCTGCGTGCTGGCCGCCGCCCCCGAACTGCTCCTGCTGGACGAGCCGACCAACCACCTCGACGTACGGGCGGTGACCTGGCTGGAGGACCACCTGCGCGCCCACCGGGGCACCGTCGTCGCCATCACCCACGACCGGGCGTTCCTGGAGCGGGTCACCTCCGTGATCCTGGAGGTGGACCGCGATCTGCGCACGGTCACCCGGTACGGGGACGGCTGGGACGGCTACCGTACGGCCAAGGCGGCGGCCCGCCGCCGCTGGGCCCAGGACCACCAGGAGTACCTGGACGAACTGGCCCGTACGGCGGAGCTGGTGGACGCCGCAGGACAGCGCCTCGCGGCCACCGGCAAGGACCCGAAGCAGGGGTTCGGCAAGCACCGCCGCTCCCACGAGGCCAAGCTCTCCGGCCGGGTCAGGGCGGCCCGCACCCGGCTGGAGGCGCTGCGCCGCACCCCCGTACCCGCCCCGCCCGAGCCGCTCGCCTTCACCGGCCGCCCGGCCCTCGCGGGGGAGACCGGCTCCGGCCCCCTGATGGAGCTGGCGGACATCTCCGTGGGGGAGCGGCTCCACCTCCCCGCCCTGCGCGTGGAGCCCGGAGCCCGCCTCCTGGTCACCGGGGAGAACGGGGCCGGGAAGACCACCCTGCTGCGGGTCCTCGCCGGGGACCTGGCCCCCGACACCGGGACGGTCGCCCGCCGCGCCCGGGTCGGCTACCTCCCGCAGGAGCTGCCCGTCCGGCCGACCCGGCGCACCCTGCTCGCCACCTTCGCGGCGGGCCGCCCCGGCTTCCCGGACGAGTACGCGGACGAGCTGCTGGCGCTGGGCCTGTTCCGCCCCGAGGACCTCGGTGTGCCCGTCGCGGCCCTCTCCATCGGCCAGCAGCGCAGGCTGGCCCTGGCCCGGCTGGTGACGCGGCCGGCCGATCTGCTGGTGCTGGACGAGCCGACGAACCACATCGCCCTGACCCTGGTCGAAGAGGTGGAGGAGGCCCTCGCGCGGTACCCGGGAGCCGTCGTCGTCGTGACGCACGACCGCAGCTTCCGGGCCCGCTTCACCGGGGACGTACTGGAGTTGCGGAACGGCCGCCCGGTCTCCCGCCCGGAACCGGCCCGCGCCTCCGGGGCACCGGCTTCCCCGCGCACCTGAGGTACGTGAGCCGGAGCCACTGAGGCGGTCGTCCGCCGCCCCGGTCTACGCGTCCGGGGCGGCGGCCTCCCCGCGCACCCGGTCGCGCAGCCGCTCCACGAAGACCCGCTGACCGGTGATCAGCCGCTCGGCGGCCTCCTCCGGCGTGCACCAGGCGAACCGGTCCATCTCCGGGAACTCCCGCCGCACACCGGAGCCGCGCGGCCACTCCATCGTGAACGTCCCCGGCACCACGGCCGCCACATCCAGCTCCGCCTCCACCGCCCACACGGTCACCGTCTTGCCGCTGCGCTGACGTGCCTCGCCGAGCGGCAGCCACACCCCGTCCGGCACCGGCAGCCCGAGCTCCTCCTCGAACTCCCGCCGCGCGGCCTCCTCCGGCTCCTCGTCGGGGCCGTACTCCCCCTTCGGCACCGACCAGGCGGCCTCCTCCCGCCCGGCCCAGAACGGCCCGCCCATGTGCCCGATCAGCACCTCGACATCCCGCTCACCGTCCGTACCGGCGGTCCGGAAGAGAAGAAGCCCCGCACTGCGTCTGGCTGCCGACATATCGACAAGTCTGCAATCATGGTGGGCGGTACGCCAACGGAGGGGCCGGACCGAAGAGGAAGGGGCGGAGCCGACCCGGCCCCGCCCCTTCGCGCCCGCCGCCGTACGGCTACGTCTTGCGATACCCGTACGCCTCCGAGGCCGCCGCCTCCACCGCACCGATGTCCCCGCCGGACGAGGCGGTCACCACGGCGGCGACCGCGCCCTCCACGAACGGGGCGTCCACCAGCCGGGTGTTCTCCGGCAGTTCGTCGCCCTCCGCCAGCATCGCCTTCACCGTGAGGACCGCGCTCCCCAGGTCGACGAGGACCGCGACCCCGGCACCCCGGTCCACCGACGCGGCGGCCCGGCCGATCAGCTCGGCGCTGGTGCCGAGCCCGCCGTTCGGCAGTCCGCCCGCCGCCGCGACGGGGGCCGTCACGCCTCCGGCGGCGAGGCCCCGGGCCAGTTCGGCGACCGACTCCGCGACGGGACCGCTGTGCGAGACCAGGACGACACCCACCTGCCGCTCGTCGCTCATGCGTCCACGCCCCCGTCCGCCGCGGTCTCCGCCAGCGCCTCGACCAACAGGGCCGCCGAGGTCGCCCCCGGGTCCTGGTGCCCGATGCTGCGCTCACCGAGATAGCTGGCCCGCCCCTTGCGCGCCTGCAACGGCACCGTCGCCCCGGCGCCCGCCCGGGCCGCGTCCGCCGCGCCCCGGAACGACGAGCCCAGCGCCTCGGCGGCCGGCAGCAGCGCGTCCAGCATCGTCTTGTCCCCGGCCTGCGCCCCGCCCAGCTGCCCCACGGCGGCCACCCCCTCGGCGAACGCCCGGGCGAGCCGGTCCCGGTCCACCTCGGCGGCCTCGCCGAGCGCCTTGCCCGTACGGCGCAGCAAGGTCCCGTACAGCGGCCCCGACGCCCCGCCGACGGTGGAGATCAGCTGCCGCCCCGCGAGGGTCAGCACCGCACCCGGAGTCGCGGGCGCGTCCTTCTCCACCACGGCCGCCACCGCCGTGAAGCCCCGCTGGAGGTTGCTGCCGTGATCGGCGTCCCCGATCGCCGAGTCCAGCTCGGTCAGATGGTCCGCCTCACGGTCCACGGCGGTCGCGGTCGCCGCCATCCAGCGGCGGAAGAAGTCGGCGTCGAGCACATGATCTCCTGTTCCCCGGGCCGGTCCGGCCCGGTGCGTACGGTCGTCCGTGCGGTTCCGTCACCGGGAGTGCGGGGCTCAGCGGCCCCAGCGCAGCGCGGGCGTCTCCACGGGCGCGTCCCACAGCCGCAGCAGCTCCTCGTCGATCTGGCACAGCGTCACCGAGCAGCCTGCCATGTCGAGCGAGGTCACGTAGTTCCCCACGAGCGTACGAGCCACCGGCACGCCCCGTTCGCCGAGCACCCGGTGGACCTCGGCGCTGAACCCGTACAGCTCCAGCAGCGGGGTCGCCCCCATCCCGTTGACCAGCGCCAGCACGGGGCCGGTCGGCCGGAGGTCCTCCAGCACCGCGTCCACCGCGAAGTCGGCGATCTCGCCCGAGGTCATCATCGGCCGCCGCTCCCGCCCGGGCTCCCCGTGGATGCCGATGCCCAACTCCAGCTCCCCGGCGGGCAGATCGAAGGTCGGGCTGCCCTTCGCCGGGGTGGTGACCGCGCTGAGGGCCACCCCGAAGCTGCGTGAGGACCCGTTCACCTGGCGGGCCACCGAGACGACCCGGTCCAGCGGCGCGCCCTCGTCGGCGGCGGCCCCGGCGATCTTCTCGACGAAGAGCGTCGCGCCCGTGCCGCGCCGCCCGGCCGTGAAGGTGCTGTCGCTGACCGCCACGTCGTCGTCCACGACGACCTGGGCGACCTGGATGCCCTCGTCCTCGGCGAGTTCGGCGGCCATCTCGAAGTTCAGGACGTCACCGG